>JBDTEG010000001.1:0-14528 GCA_039922695.1 Rhodanobacter sp.
GTTTTGGCTTCATCACGCCGGAAAGCGGTGATGACCTGTTCGTGCATTTTCGCGCGATCCAGGGCACGGGCTTCAAGTCCCTGCAGGAAGGTCAGCGCGTCACGTTCATCGTCACCAAGGGCCAGAAGGGCCTGCAGGCCGAGGAAGTCCAGGCGGCCTGAAGTCGCATAGACTCAGCTCCTGAAAAAGGCCCGCTTCGGCGGGCTTTTTTTTCCTTGACGAAACGGCGATGGGCTCAGGCCAGGCCGTGACTGCGCAACAAAGCTTCGGGTTGCGGCTTTCGTCCGCGGAAGGCAATGAAGCTTTCCAGCGCCGGGCGACTGGCACCGACGGCCAGGAACTCCTGGCGGAAGCGCGCGCCGGTGGCCCGGTCGATGACACTCCCATCCTGCCCCGCCTGCTCCTCGAACTTGCCGAACACGTCGGCACTGAGCAGCTCGGCCCACAAATAACTGTAATAGCCCGCCGCGTAGCCGCCCGCGAAGACGTGGCTGAAGCCGTGCGGGAAGCGTTGCCATGCCGGCGGATGCAGCACGGCCACCTGCTTGCGCACCCGTTCCAGCACTGCCAGCGTGCGCGCGCCCTGCGCCGGATCGTATTCCAGGTGCAACAGGAAATCGAACAAGGCGAACTCCAGCTGGCGCACCAGAAACAGGCCGGCATGGAAGTGGCGGGCGGCCAGCATGCGCTGGAACAACTCGTCGGGCAGGCGCTCGCCGGTTTCGTAGTGCTTCGCAAACAGGTCCAGCGCCTGGCGGTTCCAGCCGAAGTTCTCCATGAACTGGCTGGGCAGTTCCACCGCGTCCCACTCGACCCCATCAATGCCGCCGATCGACGGCAGCACGACCTCGGTGAGCAGGTGGTGCAGGCCGTGTCCGAATTCGTGGAACAGGGTCAGCACGTCATCATGGGCAAGCAGGGCGGGCTTGCCCTCGGTGGGCGGGGCAAAGTTGCAGGTGAGAAAGGCCACCGGTAGCTGCAATTGCTCGCCGTCGTCGAAACGGGCCCGGCACACGTCCATCCAGGCACCACCACGCTTGCCGTTGCGCGCGTACAAATCGACATAGGCACCGGCAAACACCCGGCCCTCGACGTCACGCACCTCGTAATAACGCACGTCCGGATGCCAGACGTCGACTTCGTCGCGCGCCTGCAAGGTGATCCCGTAAAGACGCTCAGTGAGACCGAACAGACCGTCGATCACCGCCGGCAGGGGGAAATAGGGCTTGAGCTGCTCCTCGTCGAGGTCATAGCGCTGCACACGCAACTTTTCCGAGGCATAGCCGATGTCCCAGGCCTCGAGGTTGTCCAGCTGCAACGCCTCATGGGCGAATTCGCGCAACGTGGCCAGTTCCTGCTGCGCCACCGGCCTGGCGCGCTCGGCCAGGTCGTGCAGGAATTCCAGTACTTCGACCGGCGAGCCGGCCATCTTGGTCGCCAGCGACTCTTCGGCGGCATTGGCAAAGCCCAGCAACTGCGCGGCTTCATGGCGCAACGCCATGATCTGTTCGATGCGCGCGCTGTTGTCGAACTTGCCCGCGTCCGGACCCTGGTCCGAGGCGCGCGTCTGGTACGCCCAGTACACCTTTTCCCGCAACTCGCGGTTGTCTGCGTAGGTCAGCACCGCCTGTACGCTGGGTTGTTTCAGCGTAACCAGATAGCCATCCAGATCCTGCTCCTTCGCGTACTGCCGCAACACCGCCAACCCGGATTCGGGGATGCCGGCGAGGTCACGCGTGTCAGTGACGTGCTGATGCCAGGCCTCGCTGGCGTCCAGCACCGCATTGGAAAACTCGGTGGAGAGTCTGGACAGTGCCACGCCGATTTCGCGGAAACGCGAACGTTCCGGTTCCTCCAGCGACACGCCGGAAAGCCGGAAATCACGCAAAGCATGCTCCACCAGCGCATGCTCGGCGCGCGGAAGGTTGTCGAAGCCCGGCGCTTCGGCCAGTGCCTGCACCGCTGCGTACAGGTCGCGGTTCTGGCCCAACTCGATCGCATGCTCGGTGAGTTTCTCCTCGGCCGGGCCGTAAACCTTGCGCAGCGCGTCGCTATCGGCCACCGAATGCAAATGGCTTACCGGCGCCCATGCCCGCGCCAGCCGCTGCTCCAACCGCTCCTGCGCCAGCATCACGCTGTCGAAATCGCGCGGCGCGCCCGCGGCCGTCAACGTGGCGATACCCACGCGGTAGTCGGCCAGGATCGAGTCGATCGCCGGCTCGACGTCCTCCGGGCGGATCTTCGAGAACGCCGGCAGGGTGTCATCGGTCAATAGCGGGTTGTCGTGCTGGTTCATGGGTTCTCCTTTGATCTCCCAGCGTGGCGACCGGACCGCATGAAATCAAGGACAACCCGCGCTACCAGCTTATTTCGCGCAAGGCTGCTGCCAGCATTACCATGTCCGCATGAATCCACTACGCAGTTTCAAGAGCATCGCGCCAAAGCTGGGCCAACGCGTCTACATCGACCCTGCCGCCAGCGTGATTGGTGACGTGGTGCTGGGTGATGACGTGTCGATATGGCCGGGCACCGTGCTCCGCGGCGACGTGAACCACATCCACGTTGGTGCCCGCACCAGCATCCAGGACGGCAGCGTGGTGCACGTCGCCCACGGGGGTCCGTATGGCCCGGGCTTTCCCTGCCTGATCGGCGAGGGCGTCACGATCGGCCACGGCGCCGTCGTGCACGCCTGCACCATCGGCGACTACTGCCTGATCGGGATGCACGCCACGGTGATGGACGGCGCGGTGGTGCACCGGCACGGCTTCGTCGGCGCCGGCAGCCTGATTGCGCCGGGCAAGGTGGTCGGCGAGGCTGAATTGTGGCTGGGTAACCCGGCACGGCTGATGCGTCGGCTCAGCGATGCACAGATCGAACATCTGCATTACTCGGCCGACCACTACGTGCGGCTCAAGGACGCATACCTGGCCGGTTCCTGACGGACCGTGGCATGACCGGGTCACGCCTTGGCGGCGAACTCGCATTCACGCCGGCACAGCATCTGCACCGAAGGCGACAACGGCCCGGTTTCCCGTCGCCCGAAGGTGGACGGGAAACCGGCCATGAAGCTACCAGCCAAACGCGGCGTTACCGGCGCCAGGCGAGCCATCGGGATGGCTGAACCAGTACAGGCGATTGCGACCATCGGGGCAGCCCTTGCCGCTGTCGTAACCTGAGACGACGCCGCCGAGCGTTGCGACATGGCTCCGATAGCAGCCGCCCAGGGAATCGTCGAAAGTGAACGCCTGGGCGCTGTGCTGGCCACTGTGCCCGGTCACGTTGAAACTGGCATCGAGGTTCAACGTGTCCGCGCTATCCACCGTGTTGCTCAGGCGGGTCGAATACAGCGTAATGCCGAACAGCCGGTGCGCGCCGTTTTGCTGGTCGCCCTGATGCACGGTGGTGGCGACCGCGATCGTGCCATCGCCTGCCGTCTGCTGGTTGTAGTCCAGATGCAGCGGGTAGCGCCGCTGCTGTCGATATTCACCGATCACGAATCGTCCCAGGCGGCGCTGGCTGACGCTGTCCACCGAGGTGAGCTGGTCGCTCACCTGTCGATAGGTGTTGTCGTTGATGGTAAAGCCCTGGGTGTCGGCAAATGCGACAGTCTGTTCGACCTTGGAGTGCACCCGCCCACGCGAAGTGTCGGCATAGCCCTCGATGATGAAGTGCCGGCTCAGGTTTGTGTTGATGTTGCCGGAGACATTGCCTGCCGCGTCCGTGGACAGGCTGTCGCTGATCGTCGGGGTCGGCGGCTGGTCAACCAGGGTATTGCGCTCGATCTGGCCGGAGACCTGTTTGCTGTGCGGGTCCAGATACAGCAGCAAGGTGGCCGTGGCGGAAAAATAGTTGCTGGCACCAGCCACGCTGAGGGCAACCTGATGTGGCGCACCGTCGCTGAGCACACCGGCGAACGGCGTCAGATCGACCCGATACGGCATGAAATTCAGCGTTTGCACCCCGGGTGTGGGCCGCCACAGATAAGGGTCGATGCCGCCGGTGTAGATCCACGGATAAACCGGGGCGACACCGGCTGGCTGGCCGTCGATGCTGACCTCCGCCTCACGGAAATTGCCACCGCCGCACTCCTGTACCTCGGCCGCATATTGGTCAGGTACGCACGTGTACCAGAATTCGTCGGCATTCTGGCTTTGCACAAACAGGTCGAGATAGGCGCGCACGACGTTGCGCGGCAAGTTCAGCGATTTCGCCAGCTGGCTACTGGAGTTGGTCAGTACGGTGGTGTTGCCGATCGGGTCCGCTCCGAGCGGATACACCACATCGGGCACGGGCGCCGCGGGGGCACGTGCGGAGGCCGGGTAGAACAGCAATTGCGCACTGCCCTGGATTACCCCGGTATAGGTGCTGTTTACCACGTTGCCGATCACCGCCTGGCCGTTGCCCGGTTGTCGCAGCAACGCACTGTAGTCGGTGAGGTCGCGCTCGACGTGCCAACTTGGCGAGACGCTGGAAGAGGGCTCCTGGGTGGTACCGAAGTACAGGTTCACCCCGCCCAGCCACAGTGTGGCCGTACGATCGAACTGACGTCCGGCGGTGACTGAAAAATCGGCTTGCAGCACCACCTTGGACCAGCGCGTGCCGCAGCCGGTGGGCGGCGTGTAGGTATACGGACGACTGCTGAAGTCGGTGAACGTCACGTGGCTGAACAACTGCACCACACAGGGCTCGCCAGGTGGTCGCGGCACGCCGGGATCGGCCACCGTGACATTGGCGGAACCAACCGGACTGATGTCGGCAGCCACACCAAACGCGCTGCAGGCAAATGCCACTGACAGCCCGGCCGCGGCCAGGCGATAACGGAATAATCCCTTCGGCAACATACGCGTATCCCCACGTGATGATGCCCCCTGTCCGATCACGCTAACACACCGTCGACCGGCCGAGTCGGGTCAGGACCGGACGCATTTTCATGCGACGGAGGCTGGCGCTTTTCTTGCGATTCCGCCCACACCGGCACACGGGGCGAATTCGGCCCGTCACGGCGCGTCGCAACGCCGCGGCTGGCGCGCGTGGAGGACGGGACAAGCCAAGTGCGGACTGCCCCGGCTTCAGCCGACAGTCAATGGCACAGCGGACGTCGGGGTGCGTCGAGCGCGCGGCCAGCCTGAGGAGCGACCGGGCGCCCCAGGCAACGCATGCCAGCATCAACCTTGCGAGCGAACCCGATCACACGCCTTTTTCTCGCAGCGCCTGGTACACCGGGCCGGTATCGGGCCGCTGACCGTGCCACAACGCGAAGGCGTCCGCGGCCGTTTCGATCAACATGCCCAGACCGTCGCAGGCGCGGCGAGCGCCGGCGGCCCTGGCCCAGTCCAGGAAGCCCGTGGCCGCCTGCCCGTAGGACAGGTCGTAGCAAACCGTGCGATTGCCGACCAGAGAAAGCGGCAGCTGCAAGGCCACACCGAGCACGCCGGCCGACGTGGCGTTGACGATCACCTCGTAGCCGCCGTGGGTGGCCAGGTCATCCCAGCAGCGGGCATGGACGCGCGCGGGCTCGCCGATCGCGTCTTCCAACGCCTTGGCCGCTTCCGGCGAGCGGTTGACAATGGTCAGTGTCTGCACACCGGCATCCAGCAAAGACCACACCACGCCCCGCGCCGCGCCACCGGCACCGAGCAGGAGCACGCCGCGTCCACGCAGATCGACACCGTGGCGCTCGGTGAGATCGCGCACCAAACCGTCGCCGTCGGTATTGTGCGCGGCCAGCTGGCTGTCGGCGACGCAGGTCAGCACGTTGGCCGTGCCGGCCCGACTGGCCGCGATGCTGTGTTCATCGGCCAGCGCAAACGCGGCCCCTTTGTGCGGCAGGGTGACGTTCGCACCCCGGCCACCGTGGGCGAAGAAGTGCCGCACCACCGCGGCAAAATCAGCTGGTGCTGCATCGATCGCGCGGTATTCCAGCGCGATACCAAACTGCTGCGCGAACTCGCGATGGATCTGCGGCGACCGGCTGTGGGCGATCGGATGGCCGAATACGGCGAACTGGGCGACTGGCATGCGATCTCCTGGTGATGCCGGCTCATTCTACAAGCCGTGTCGCGGCACAAGTCCCACGAATGCAGGGCGTTCAACGCTCCAGCCCGGACGTCATCGGTGCGTGCACACCGCGCTCGAGGCGATCCGGCCTGCACGCCCAGGGATGAAACCCGTCGCAATCGGTGAGATGAGAGCGGGGCAAGCTGCCGACATCATCCTTCGACGAGATCCTGCATGCGTACCCGACCCGCGATTTCCGTGTCTCGCCAACAACCGCCTCGGCCACACCTGGTCGCCGCCGCCATGTTGTGGTTGTGTGCCGGCGGCTTTCTGCTGCTCACGACCCTGGTACCGACACACACCACGCTGCTCGGCTGGGCGCCCATGTTCTGGCTGCTGGCAGCGCCACTGATCGTGTTGCTGGCGCTGGACCCACGTCTGCCGAGTCAGCTGTTGCGTCGTCGTCACCTGCGCCGTTTGCATGCCATCCACGCCGTCCATGGTGTGATCTGGCACTGAGGGCTCAGGCCGCCCCCTGGCGCTTGCGTTCCATCCGGCGCAGGAATTCGCGCATGATGTGAAGGTAGAGCTTGTCACCCAGGTACGCATCTTCGACGCCGGCATCAATCGACGGGTTGTCGTTGACCTCGATCACCATCGGCTTGTGGCCGAGCTGCTTCAGGTCGACGCCGTAGAGCCCGTCGCCGATGGCATGCGTGGCTCGCAAGGCCAGTTTGACGACTTCAGCCGGCGCATCGTCCACCGCGATCGTCTTGAAGCCACCGGATTTCGCGGTACCGGTGGCACCATGGTTGTAGATCTGCCAGTGTCCGCGCGACATGTAGTACTTGCATGCGTAGATCGGTTCGCGGTTGAGCACGCCGACGCGCCAATCGAATTCGGTGTAGACGTATTCCTGCGCCAGCAGGAGCGCACTGTGCTGGAACAGGCTGCTGGCCGCCGCCGTCAACGCCGCCTCGTCCTCGACCTTGACCACACCGCGCGAGAACGAGCCGTCGGGAATCTTGAGCACCAGCGGGAAGCCCAGCCGTGCCACCACTTCCTTGGCGCCCTTGCTGTCGTCGCGGTAGAGGATCTCGGTGCGCGGCACCGCCAGCTTGCGTGAGACCATCAGGTCGTTGAGGAAGATCTTGTTGGTACAGCGCAGGATCGAGGTGGGATCATCCATCACCACCATGCCTTCCTTTTCGGCGCGGTGCGCGAAGCGGTAGGTGTGGTTGTCGCTGGCAGTGGTCTCGCGGATGAACAGGCCGTCGTATTCGGCCAGGCGCTGGTAGTCGTTCTTGCCGATCGGATCGACCTAGATACCGAGTTCCTTGCCCGCGCCGATGAAGGCTTTCAGCGCCTTCTTGTTCGACGGCGGCATCTGTTCGTTGGGATCGACCAGCATCGCCAGGTCGTAGCGGAATTGCCGGCGCGCGCGAGGTTTGCGCCACAGCTTGCGTGAGAAACGGTCGAGTTCTTCGGCGAAGGCGTCTTCCTGCGCGTCGTCGAGCGTGTGCAGGCCGACCGGCTTGATCGCGCTGACCTGCCATACGCGGTCGCGCTCGAACTCGATCCGCAGCAGCGGGCAGGGGAACGTTTCGAAGACCTGGCGAGCCAGGTCGTGCAATGCGGGATAGGCGGTTACGCCGAAGTACACCAGAATGCCGAAGTCGGTCGTGTCGCGACCGCCGGCTGGCAGGAAGTGGGTCAGCTGGGCGTTGAGGTCCTCGATGTCCAGGCCATACAGCGAGCGCCGGCGCAGGTCGTTGACCGTGCGCACCGACGGCATCACCTTGTGCCCGCGCGCCTCTGCCAGCAACGAGACGTAGTAGCCGGTACCCAGGTACTTGTAGCTGCGGCAGAGGTTCAGCACGTGCGTGCGCTCTTCGCCCGCAACCGGCTGGCGCAGGTAATCCATCGCGCTCATCACGTCGACAGACGGGTAATACGAGCCCCAATCGGACGCTTTCTCCACAACGATGACAAGGCGGGTCATGACACCTCTAGAACGGGACGGCAGTTGCCGGCGAACTGCGGCGACTTGCAAGAGGTGAAGTCTGGCACAGCGAGGCGCCGACACAAGAGACGGCGCCGGGCGAGAAAGAAACGCCGCGCTTTCGTGGTGAACCGCCTGCTACAGTCCACGCGACTTCGCCCACGAGACCGACGCTACATGCAGCCATCGCCAGCCACCGGTTCCGTGCGTGTCCGTCGCGCGGACATGTCCGATCTCGACGACCTGGTGGCGCTGGAACAGCGGACGTTCGACGGCGACCGCATGAGCCGCGACCAATACCGTCGCCATCTCGACAGCGATTCCGCGCAGATCCTGCTGGCCAGTGCCGGCCAGCGCGCTTTTTTCGGCAGTGTGGTGCTGTTCTTTCGCAAGCGAAGCAGCGTAGCCCGCGTGTACTCGCTGGCGACGCAACCGGAGGCACGCGGCCAGGGCATCGGTGCCGCGTTGCTGGAGGCGGCGGTCGCGGCCTCCCGTCGGCGTGGTTGTCGTGTGCTGCGGCTGGAGGTGCGTACCGACAACGCCGCCGCGATTGCTCTGTACGAGCGCACGGGATACCAACGTATCGGCGAATACCGGCACTTTTACGAGGATGGTGCCGATGCGTGGCGCTATGAAAAGCCGCTGGATTGATCCGGTGGCAACACCCGATCCGCGGAGGTACTGGCCATGGCCGCCATTCCATTGCTTTGCACGATGGCGTCGGTGGTAACACTGCGCGGCGGCGGCAGTGACGCGAGAGTGCTGCTGGTGCACCGCGCCGGTCCCACCCTTGCCGGCGCGTGGAGCTACGTGGCCGGGCATCTTGAGGAAGGGGAGTTTTTGTGGCAATGCGCGCTGCGCGAGCTGGCCGAGGAAACCTCGTTGCGCCCGCTGGCACTATATGCGACGGACAAGTGCGAGGAGTTTTACGACGTCGTCGGTGAATGTATCCAAGTGGTTCCGGCCTTTCTCGCCGTGGTCGCGGACGACGCCACGGTGCAATTGAACGGCGAGCACGATGCGTTTCGCTGGGTCTCGGTGCTCGAGGCCGTGAACGGATTGCCGTTCGGTGGTCAACGCGAACTGTTCGCGCATGTGCAGCGCGAATTCATCGAACGCACGCCCTCAGCGTGGCTGCGCATGCCGATGTGACTCACGCGCATCAGCCACCCAGCGGGTGACTGATGCGCTGCTCGGTCGCCGGATCGGCTCGCGCCACCAGCGCGCCGGTGCGCATCAGGCTCACCGTGTAGTGGCCACCGTCGACCAGCGGAAGAAACGCGCCGCTGCCGTACACCGTATCGACCTCGGGCAACCATTGGGGGTATTTGTGGCTCAACTTGACCAGGTCGAACGTGCCAGCATCGTCGAAGCTGATCACGGTGCGCGGAGCGCCCATTTCCTGCGCCGGGTCGTCGTATCGCCCGGACAGGCGATCAAGCCGGTACAACGGCGGCACCCCGGCCAGCAGCGCCGGCAGTTTCCATTTCAGGACGAGCGCCTCGACGCGCCAGTCATCGCCGGCCAGCTGGACCTGCCGCGTGCTGCCATCGGGCCAGGTCAGGACGAGCGCCCAGTGTTGCGGCGACAGGATCTGCGCGTCGATATCGACCACCGGCGCCTCCTGCCCGAGCATGCGATAACCGCGCAATGCCGCGCCGGTGCCGCCCAGCAGCAGCGCCAGCGCGAAACACACCAGACACAGCAATGCGCGCCAGCTGGCTGCGGCACGGCGCCGAGCGCGCAGATGCCGGCGCAACACCACCAGTTGCACCAGGGTCAGCAGTACGAACACCGTCGCCAATATCAGCAGTACGGTCATCGGCAGGCGCAGCACGGCGCTCCAATCCATCACCAGCTTCCTCGTTGCCGTGTTGTGCCGTTCATCACGCCATCATAGCCGCCTCCTGCAGCATGGCATCGCCTCGTTATACTGCGGCTCTGTCCAGGAAGCCCTGTCATGCGTCGAACCCTGTTGCTGCTGCCCGTTGCTCTTGTTGCGACGCTTCTTGCCGGCTGCGGCAACAAGGGTCCCCTGGTGTGGCCGCCACCCCGTCCGGCACCGGCGGCCAGTGCGCCGGCTCCGGCCGCGCCCGCCGCCGCCAGCAGCACCATGCCGGCCATCGGCCAGCGTTGACCATGGGCGCAACACCGCTGGGTTTCTCCAAGATGCACGGCAGTGGCAACGACTTCGTCGTGCTGGATTGCCGCACACGGGAATTTGCGCTGGATGTCGCACAGATCCGTGCGCTGGCAGACCGTCATACCGGTGTGGGTTTTGATCAGCTGCTGAGCGTGGAGCCGGCACGCGATGCATCCTGCGCCTTCTATTACGGGATCTGGAATGCTGACGGGACGCCCTCCGGCCAGTGCGGCAACGGTGTGCGCTGCGTCGCCGCGTGGCTGCATCGCGCCGGCGCGCTGGCGCTGGACGACAGCGTGCGGATCGAAAGTCCATCCGGTCCGGTCACGGTGCGCCTGCTTGCCGCTGACGAAGTCACCGTGGACATGGGCGAGCCCGTGTTCGAGCCGGCGCGCATCCCCTTTGTGGCAACGGCGGCCGCCCATACCTACGAGATCACCGTGGGTGACGAGCCGATCTTGATCGGCGCCGTGTCGATGGGCAACCCGCATGCGGTGGTGGTCGTGCCGCGCCTGGCGGATTACGCATTGGCTGATTCCGGGCTGGCAGACCGCGAGCTCCAGCGGCTGGGTCCACTGCTATCGCGCCACGAGCGCTTTCCCGCGCAAGCCAACGCTGGCTTCGTGCAGTGGCTTGATCGCCGCCAGCTTCGCCTGCGTGTGCACGAACGCGGTGCAGGCTGGACGCAGGCCTGCGGTACCGGTGCCTGCGCCGCGATGGCGGTATTGCACCAACGTGGCGAGGTCGATGACTGCGTTCGGGTGGCGTTGCCTGGTGGAACCTTGCGCATCGACTGGGCCGGCCCCGGCCACACGTTGTGGATGACCGGGCCGGCTGCCTTCGTGTTCGACGGCGTATGGACAATTCCCGCCCGTGCCGGTTGAAGCGCGCCCGGGTCCATCGCACACTGCAGCAGCAGACACCCTTCCCCACCTGCGTCGCCTCGGCTCCAAGGAATACTCCGCATGACCGCAACCCGGCTCGACGATGCCACCCAGGCCCGTGTGGTCGCTGCCTATCTCAAGCGCCACCCTGAGTTTCTCAGTGAATACCCCGAACTGGCTGCCAGACTCACGATGCCCCCGCGGGAGCAAGGCGGAGCGGTGGCGTCGCTGGCGGTTTATCAAATGCAAAGCCTGCGCGACAAGAATGCCGACCTGGAACGACGGCTGGCGGAACTGATCGAGATCGCGGCCGAGAACGAAAGGCTGATGGAGCGCGTTCACGGGCTGACCGTGGCGTTGCTGCGAGCCAACACGTTCGAGGTGACCGTACGCACGGTCGTGGCCAGGCTCGGCGCGGATTTCCATACCGAGCAGGTGCGCATGCTGTGGTTCGGCGACGAACCCAAACTGCCTCGTGCCGACTGGCTGCGGCAGATTCCCGGCGGTGCCGAAGCGCTACCCGAGTTCGCCGACTTCCTGCACCATGGCGAGCCGAGCTCCGGACGCCTGTCCGGTGAGAAGCTAAAGCGGCTGTTTGGCGATTCCGCGGGCAAGATTCAGTCGGTGGCGATGATGCCGTTGGGCGACGCGGGCATCCTGGTGATCGGCAGCGCCGACGCAGCCCGGTTCCAGCCTGGCATGGGCACGCTGTTCCTGAAAATGATCGCCGCCACCGTAACCGCCGCGCTGGCGCGCTCGCGGGATGTCTCCTGAGCCGTCCGTCACACCGGCCAGCCAGGTCGAGGCCTGGCTGGGCCGCCTCGCCGGCGAACGCCACGCCTCGCCGCACACCGTTGCCGGCTACCGCCGCGACCTGGCCAAGCTGTTGCGCTACATGGAAGCCGTGCAGCTGACCGCCTTCGAGTTGCTCGATACGAACCGCATGCGCAGCTTCATCGCTGCCGAACACCGCGCCGGCCTGGCACCGAAGAGCCTGCAACGGCTGCTGTCGTCCTGTCGCAGCCTGTTCCGGCAGCTCAGTCGGCAAGGCCTGCTGACACATGACCCGCTAATGGGTGTGCGCGGCCCGAAGGTACGCCGGAAGCTGCCGCAGGTACTCGACGTCGACGAAGCCGGGGCCCTGGTCGAGAGCGACAGCGGCGGCAAGCTCGCGCTGCGCGATCGCGCGATGCTGGAACTGTTCTATTCCAGCGGCCTGCGCCTGTCCGAGCTGGTCGGCCTGCACTGGCTCGACCTGAACCTGGAAGAAGGTGAGGTGCGTGTGCTGGGCAAGGGCGCCAAGACCCGGATCGTGCCCGTTGGCCGCCACGCGGTGGCTGCGTTGCGCGCGCTGGGCACCGAACAGGGCATGACGCCGGAAAGCCCGGTGTTCCGCGGCCGCGGCGGTACGGCGATCCACCCACGCACGATCCAGCTGCGCATGAAAGCGCTGGCACTGCAGCAAGGCATGGCCAAGCACGTTCATCCGCATCTGCTCCGGCACACGTTCGCCAGCCACATGCTGGAATCCTCCGGCGACCTGCGCGCGGTGCAGGAGCTGCTGGGCCACGCCGACATCGCCACCACCCAGATCTATACGCATCTGGATTTCCAGCACCTGGCCAAGGTGTACGACGCTTCGCACCCGCGGGCGCGAAGCCCCGAGTCGGGATCGGGGATCGGGAAAACGCAAAAGCGGGCTGAGGCGGCCGGCGGGGACGAAGCGAAGAATCGATCGCCAGATCGGACGAAAGGCTAGTCCGCTGGCGCGTGCTGTTTCCCATCCCCGATGCCGAAGCCCGGCAGTCCTCAGCCCGTCCGTTGAAGCGCCGCCATGGTGACCCCACCTCTCAAGGCTCAAGCACACTACTTGTGGAGCCTCCATGGAATCGTTTCACGCCACCACCATCGTCTGCGTGCGCCGCGAAGGCCGTGTGGTGATCGGCAGCGACGGCCAGGTCACCCTGGGCAACACGGTGATGAAGGGCAATGCGTGCAAGGTGCGCCGGCTCGGCAAGACCGGTGAGGTGGTGGCCGGCTTCGCCGGCGCCACGGCCGATGCGTTCACCTTGTTCGAGCTGTTCGAACAAAAGCTCGAAAGGCACAACAACAACCTCACCCGCGCTGCCGTGGAGATGGCCAAGGAATGGCGCACCGATCGCCGCTTCGGCAAGCTCGAGGCGATGCTGGCGGTCGCTGACAAGGAGGTGTCCCTGCTGATCTCCGGCAACGGCGACGTGGTAGAGCCCGAACACGGCCTCATCGCGATCGGCTCAGGTGGCCCGTTCGCCCAGTCCGCCGCCATGGCCCTTCTCGAAAACACCGAACTGGGCGCGCGTACCATCGTCGAGAAGGCGCTGAAGATCGCAGGCGACATCTGCATCTACACCAACCACAACGTGTCGATCGAAGAGCTGTGAAGGGTACGGGATTCGCGATGACGGAATTTGGGATTCACAAGAGCCAGAAACCGAGCACGCCACGCCCACCCCGCCGCAGCCCGGCGAATCCCGAATTCCGAATCCCTTCATCCCGGCACCGTCAATGAGCGAACTCACCCCCCGCGAAATCGTCAACGAACTCGACCGCTACATCATCGGCCAGAACGACGCCAAGCGCGCCGTGGCGGTGGCACTGCGCAGCCGCTGGCGGCGCATGCAGCTGCCGCCGGAGATGCGCAACGAGATCACCCCGAAGAACATCCTGATGATCGGCCCCACCGGCGTGGGCAAGACCGAGATCGCGCGACGGCTGGCGACCCTGGCCAACGCGCCCTTCGTGAAGGTCGAGGCGACCAAGTTCACCGAAGTCGGCTACGTCGGCAAGGATGTCGAGTCGATCATTCGCGACCTGGCCGACGGCGCCTACAAGCTCACTCGCGAGCAGGCGATCAAGCGCGTTCGCACGCAAGCCGAGGACCGCGCCGAGGACCGCATCCTCGATGCGTTGTTGCCGCGCCGGCAGACCGCGCCCGTCGACTGGAGCCACGATGCGCCCGGCAACCCGGCCATCGACAGCGATACCCGCCAGAAACTGCGCAAGCAGTTGCGCGAAGGCGCGCTGGACGAGCGTGAGATCGAACTGGAGTTGGCGACGAACGTCGGGGTGGAGATCATGTCGCCGCCGGGAATGGAGGAAATGGGCGCCCAGCTGCGCCAGATGTTCCAGAACATCGGCGGCGCCAAGACCCAGACCCGCAAGCTCGCGATCAAGGTGGCGCGCCCGCTGCTGATCGACGAGGAGGCCGGCAAGCTGCTCAACGACGAGGAGATCCGGGCCCAGGCGATGGAAAACGCCGAGCAGAACGGCATCGTCTTCCTCGACGAGATCGACAAGGTGGCCCAGCGCAGCGACCACGGCCACGCCGGGGTCAGCCGCGAAGGCGTGCAGCGCGACCTGCTGCCGCTGGTGGAAGGCTCCACCGTGTCGACCAAGTACGGCCCGATCAAGACCGACCACATGCTGTTCATCGCCTCCGGCGCATTCTCGCTGGCCAAACCGT
>JBDTEG010000002.1:0-3760 GCA_039922695.1 Rhodanobacter sp.
ACGCTGGCACTCGTGCGCACCAGCATCTGATCGAAGATCTCGTCGACCTCGTGCAGGCTGCGCCAGCCGATCCAGGCGGCGGCGACACACCACACCAGAACGATGCCGGCGAGCAGGCGCAGGACCAACCGCCGGTTCAGCGACGGGCGCATCACGCCTGTTGCCGGTCAGGCGGGCTGATGGCGTAGCCGATGCCGCGCAAGGTGCGGATCCAGCCGGGCCCGAGCTTGTGACGCAAATGGTGGATGTGCACCTCCACGGCATTGCTGGCCACTTCCTGATCCCAGCCATACAGCGCGTCTTCGAGTTGCTCGCGCGAATAGGCGCGTCCGGGGTGGCGTACCAGGGTTTCCAGCAACGCGTACTCGCGTGCGGTCAGTTCCAGCGCCTCACCGGCGAGCGTGGCGCTGCGTGCCGCAGGCGTGACTTCCAGACCCCCGAGGCGGATGGCGGGCTCAAGTTGGCCGTCGGCACGTCGCAGCAGGGCGCGCAGCCGCGCCGCAAGTTCGTCCAGGTGGACCGGCTTGACCACGTAATCGTCGGCGCCGGCGTCGAGTCCGGCCACGCGATCGGACAGTCCGTCGCGCGCCGTCAGCAGCAATACCGGCGTGGCATCCTGGCGACGGCGCATGCCGGCGATGATCGCAGGACCACTGCTGCGTGGCAGGTTCCAGTCGAGTATCGCGGCGGCGTAATCGGTGTCGCTCAAGGCAGCGGCCGCCTGGTTGCCGTCGGTGATCCAGTCCACCGCATAGCGGAGCTGGCGCAGGCCTTCGGCCAACGCCTGACCCAGTGACTGATCGTCCTCGGCGAGCAGGATACGCATGGCCTCATTCTTGGGGAGTGACCGGACGGCGGACTTGACCTGGCGCAAGCCGCGGCACTTTTTTGCTGGCTGCGGCATCCTGCCCCAGGGCGCGCTTGCGGCCGTGGATCATCGCTGCAATCAGGTTCTCGCCGTAGTGCACGCTCTCACCGACCGCGGCCAGCACGTGCAGCACGACCAGCCCCAACACGCCATACGCCAGCACTTCATGGACGTCTTCCAGCCAACCGTCGCCGAAGAACATGTCGGTGGTCTGCAACCAGCCGGTGAACGCCACCAGCAGTACGCCCCCGAGCAGTGCCAGGATCATCACGGCCGCTCCCGGGTTGTGCCCGAGTTGCCTGCGTGAGCGTCCGGCCAGCCGTTCGCGCAGGTAACGGCGCACACCGTGCGGTCCAGGTACCCAATCGCTGAAACGCGCATGTCGCGTGCCGATCCAGCCCCACACGAAACGGACTGCGATCAGGACCAGGATGGCGTAGCCAAAACCGCGATGAACCAGCTCGCCCTCCTCGGTGAAGAAATTGGCGAGGAACAAGCCCGCCAGCGACCAGTGAAACAGGCGGACCAACGGGTCCCAGACCTTGACCGTGGCGTTCATGGGCTTGTCCTCGCTGCAGTAAATGATCAGCCGCCCTTCTTTTTGACGATGCGGCCATCAGTGGGGTCGAAATAGATCTCGACGTTCTTGCCGGCCTTGTCCTTGCCGTAGATTTCGTAGCAGTTGCCGGTGACCTGGAACACCTTGATGGTGTAGCCCTGATCGACGACCTTCTGCTTCATGGCCGCCTCGGTCAGCCACTGCGCGCGTGGTGCCGTGGTGCATTGCGGTGCGGCGAAGGCGGGCGCCGACAGCGCGGCGGCGGCCAGCAACAGGGGTGCGATGAGTGTGGGTTTCATGATGCTTCTCCGGTATCGGCATGATTGCCTTGGGTGCCATTGCAACCGGGAAGGCTTATGCCAGTCTTAAGCAGTCGGTGCATTCCCATTGACGCCGGTCAGTTCGCTGCGGCGAGCTTCATGCGAGAGTCCTGAATACCGCGCACCGACGGATGGAATTCGCATGATCATCTACAGCTGCCACGGCGCCGCCAAGCAGGTGACCGGTTCCTGCCACCTGATCACCTGCAACGACCGCCGCGTGCTGATCGATTGCGGCATGTTCCAGGGCAGCGAGGAAGTCGAGCGGACAAATGCCGGACCATTTGGCTTCGATCCTGCCGGCATCGATGCGCTGCTGCTGACGCACGCCCACCTGGATCATTGCGGACGAATTCCGCTGCTGGTGCGTCACGGCTTTCGCGGCCGCATCATTGCCACCGCCGCCACCCGCGAGCTGGCGCGAATCGTGATGCTCGATTCAGCCGGAATCCAGCAAGAGGACGCCCGTCGCGCGCAGCGCAACAACCGCCGCGGCGATGCGATCGCGCCGCCGCTGTACACGCTGGACGATGCGCTGCATGCACTGGATTTCTTTGCTCCGGATGCAGGCTACGACGAGACGCTGCCGGTGGTCGAGGGCATCACCGCCCGCTTCCTGGATGCCGGGCACATCCTCGGTTCCGCCTCGATCCTGCTCGAACTCGACGACGGTGCGCAGCGACGCAGCGTGCTGTTCTCCGGTGACCTGGGTAATCCGGGCCGACCAATCCTGCGCGACCCCACGCCTGCACCAGCGGCCGACCATGTGGTGATGGAGAGCACCTATGGCGACCGTCCGCATCGTTCAGTGCCGGACTCGGTCGACGAGATGTACCACGCGATCCGCGACACGGTTGAGCGCCGAGGCAATGTGGTGATCCCCAGCTTCGCGCTGGAGCGTACCCAGGAGATCCTCTATTACCTGCATCGGGGCATCCGCAGCGGCGCGATCCCTCAGCATGTTCGGGTGTTCCTGGATTCGCCGATGGCGATCTCCGCCACCGAGATTTTCCGACGTCATCCGGAGTGCTTCGATGACCGCTTCCGCAACGAACTGCAGCATGGCGATCCGTTCGCGATGTCCGGCCTGCATTTCACCCGCGAAACGGTCGAGTCGATGGCAATCAACAACATCGACAGCGGTGCGATCATCCTGGCCGGCTCCGGCATGTGCAACGGCGGTCGTGTACGCCACCACCTCAAGCACAACCTCTGGCGTGAACGCTGCAGCGTAGTGTTCGTCGGCTATGCCGCCGATGGCACCCTGGCACGCCGCATCGTCGATGGTGCCAGCAGTGTGCGCATCTTCAACGAAGACATCCCGGTGCGCGCGCAGATATGGACGATCAATGGCTTCTCGGCACACGCCGACCAGCCCTCGCTGCTTGGATGGCTTGGCCAGGCGCCACGGCGCAAGGTGTTCCTGGTACATGGCGAGTACGGTCGTGGCATGCAAGCGTTGCAGGAAGCACTGGAAGGGCGTGGTGTCGCCTGCCAGCTTCCCGGTTTGCACGAATCGATCAAGATCGACTGATCCGCGCCGAAACGGCGCCGGGATGAGAGTCAGTCACGCGTGCCTGCGGCAACGCCAACCGCATCCGACCGACGAACCATCGGGCGCTCCACCGCGACCGGCCGCACAGCGTTCGGACGACCATGGCTCAGCCCGCTCGCCGGAGCGCTGCTGAACAAACGGCTGATCAGCGCCACCGAGGAACAACAACGGGCGCAACGACGGGTCCCGCAACTCGACGTGCCGGCCGGCTCGCAACATAGTGTCGAGAAGCCCACCGAAGGCGGCCACGAATGGCCCTCTGCACAGCGCGTGCTGCGAGTACCTGGACGACGGCCGGACTGCCCGCCGCATCGGGGGCGACGAGTCGATCCGCGCACGGGCTCCTGACGCCACTGCGACCCCCGTTGCCGAGCCATGACCGGCATCTGCCCGACGTGTCGAGTGACGACCGCGTCTCGCGCAGCCGTGTCGAAAACATGCTTCAGCTTGATCTGGAT
>JBDTEG010000003.1:0-8967 GCA_039922695.1 Rhodanobacter sp.
ACGCGGCACAGGCAGCGCGCTACTCGCGCGTGATCTGATTGACGCAGCCCCGACCAGGCAACCCACCAGCATCATGCAATCCAAGCACCCGGCAGGTCGCCTGCCCGAGCCGCCCAGCCCGATTGCCGACGACGGCGACGAGACGCATTTCTGCGGTACCTGTGCGTTCTCAAGCGCCTGCATTGCGGCTGGTTACCACAAGCCCGAACTGGCCGAGTTGCAGTGTCTGGTCGAGCATGTGGGACCGTTCCGCGCGGGCGAGCACATCTTCCGCACCGGCGACCCGTTCCGCGCGATCTTCGCGGTGCGTTCGGGCACGGTGAAGACCCGCATGGTCGACAAGGAGGGCCGCGAGCAAGTACTCGGCTTCTACTTGCCCGGCGAGGTGATCGGCCTCAACGCGATCTACCCCGAGCATTTCCCGTGCGATGCGGTGGCGCTGGATACCGCGTTCTTCTGCCGCTTCTCGTTCCCGGCGATGAGCGCGCTCGCCTCGCGCGTGCCGGCGGTGCAGAAGCATCTTTTCCGCATGCTGAGCAAGGAACTGGGCAGCGCCAGCCTGCTGGCCGGTGACCACAGCGCCGACGAGCGCGTGGCAGCTTTCGTGATGGACCTGGCTGGTCGCTATGCCGCACGCGGGTTCTCCGCGACCCGTTTCCACCTCAGCATGTCGCGTGGCGACATCGCCAACTATCTGCGACTGGCTGCCGAAACCGTCAGTCGCGTGCTCAGCCGCTTCCGCACCCAGAAGCTGATCCGCATCGAGGGACGCGAACTGGAGTTGCTTGATCCGGCGGGACTGCATCAGATCGGACAGGCCTTGTTGCCCGATTGACGCGCGTGCGGCAAGTCGAGATGTTCACAGGCTCCGGCATGGCATCAAGCCCTTCAAGTCCGTTCTGATGGCTGCGGGAGCATCGATGGCATGCGGACTGGCTCACCATGGCGTGAACCGTGCGGTCAGTTGAACGCGTAGTTGTAGACCAGGGAAAACAGAAAGAGCTGGACTGGGGCATCCACCGACTGATCGATGTCGATGAAGATCTTCCGCCTCCATTGCAAGACCGGCTTCTCGTAAATGTGGCCAATCTGCTGGCCCTCTCTGAGTATGTCGTAATGGATCGCGAAGAGGCCCCTCCTGCGTACGATGTCGCCGCTGAAGGGCGCAGTCAGGTGCATGCTGGCACGATGAAGGCGCTTCTTCGCATGGCAACAGTCGACTGAGGCGATCGCGGCATCGCCGTCATGCAGGGTGAACCTCATGTCCATGTTCCAGTCCCGGTTCAGGTATTCGAACGCGATCTTGAAGGGACGCCCGGCGCTGACGATCTCGACGTTTTTCGTCCAATTGTCCGGATACGTGCCTTTCATGCGAGCGTTCGTTGCCACGGCGACATCGGGCCAGCTTATGCTGCCGACCTTGGCGCCTTGAGGGTCGAGGAAGTCCATGTTGAATTGCCAGAGAGCATTGGGCTGCGAGGCAATGAACACGACAGTCGGTCCCCGGACTACGCCGCAAACAGCAGCGGCCGCATGTGCGCGCGCGCCAGATCCCGCATGTCCTGGCGCAACGATTCACCTCCGTCGCCCACCGCCTGCTCCACGATGCCGGCCGCCAGCCCTTCAAGCAGCGCGACGTTGTGGCGCAGGCGTGATCGCAGCGCGTTGTCGTCGAGATCATCGTGCAGCGTGGCATTCAGCTCGGCGAACCACGGCAGCTCCTGCTGGTCGAGCATGCCGCGTGGGTTGCGCGCGGGCGACAGGGCGTGCCAGCGCTGGAAGAATTTCTGCATGCGCTGGTTCAATGCCTGGGCGGTTTCCAGCTCACCGGCGAGATCGGTGTAAAGCTGCGCGTCGCCCAATCGCTGCTGGAATACCAGCTGGCACAGCACGCCCCAATAGTAGCTGTAGTCCCAGATCACCTTCACCGGCAGCACCTGTGCATTGCCCATCAGCGGATATTGATCGCGGAACAGGCTGAGCGTGCTCTCGTAGAACGACAGGAACAGGCGCTCGTACAAGCGTGCGTAGGGCGCTACCTGCTGGCCAGCCAGGTCGTGCTTGACCAACAGACAGATATAGGTGTTGGCGATGGCGATGAAGTCGGTACCAGGGGAGTAGAACGGATCCAGGAACGGTCCCGCCTCGCCAGTCAACGCCCAGCGGTCGGCGCTGAACACCCGGGCGCTCGCATACGAATAATCGCGGAACCAGGCGAAATCGAGCAATTTGTCGTGCCGCCCCTGCACTTGGTGGGCCAGCGCTGGCTGATGCGTCGCAAGCCAGTCGCAGGCACGCTCCCAGGAGTTCATCGACGTGATCGGATGCATGGCCGCGTCCGCCACGATACCGATCGAGTGCGCACCGGAAGCCAGCGGAATCAGCCAGGCCCAGTAGCCCGGCCCGCACAGATGATTGGTCGAGCGCCAGCGTTCGGGCGGCGTGCAACGCGACTGCCACTCGGATTCGTTGCACCAGCCGTCGATCTCCAGGCGATCGTCGAGGCGGAACCAGACGGCGTTTGCGTGGTGGCCGTTGTCACGGGTGAGATCGAGTCGACGCCGGATCAGGCCGGCGCGGCCGCAGGCGTCGAGCAGCCAGCGTGAGCTGAGCCGTGAGGTTTCGCCCGCCAGATCCACGCATTCGGCGTGGTGAGCTGCGCCGTCACGGCCGAGCTCGAACTGGAGCACACGCGTGCCCTCGCGCACGTCCACGCCACGGCGAAGGGCTTCCTCGTACAGAAAGTTTTCCAGGATCCCGCGATCAATCTGGTAGCTCGACGTGGGAAGCACCTTGCTCACGCCCAGCTCGGTGACCTTGCCCAGGTCGTCGCAGCCGTCGGAGAAGAAGAAGCGGAACCCGAACTTGCGTATGTGGGCGGTTTCCAGGTGTTCGCGCAAGCCCAGGGTGTCCGCCAGATAGTGAGAGCCGATCTCCACCGTTGATTCGCCGACCTTGTGCGCGGCCAGCGGCAGGGGATGCGTGCGTCGTTCGACCACCACGATGTCCAGCCCGGGGCATTCGCCGCGCAGTTGCAACGCCAGCGTCAATCCGGCCAGGCCGCCGCCCAGGATCACCACATCGTGCTTCGACTCGCTCATTGGCGCTGTACTCCGTCGCTCAGGTTCTGATTGTGCAACGTTCCCGATCTTGTTGCAGGCCGGGAGCCTTCCGGGCGTGGGTGGTCGAGACAAATTCGCGATCGGCCAACCAGAGTCCGGCAGACTCCCTGGTCATTCGGCAGCGGCTCCCGCCGGTTCGATCACACGCGGCTTTGCTCGCGAGCGGCGATAGCTGGCGATGATGTTGCCGTAGCGGACGATTCGGCCGATCGTGTAGATGGTGATCCGGGTGACGTCAGGTACCGGGCTCAGATGGCTGGCCCGGAAATGGCCGTGGTAGCGCGAGGCGATCGGCACGGAGATGACACCGAGCTTCTTTTCGCGCGAGGCGGCGATCAGGATCGCCGCCTCGAACACGAAATTTTCGGCTGGCAGGTCGACCAGATTCAGCGCCGCGCGCGGGTACCACCGTTGGCCGCTCTGGGTATCGGCAACCGGCTGGGCGCATGCCCAGGAGATGCCCCAGTCGGCTACCGCATTGGCGCGCCGCCGTCCCTTTGGCTGCTGCGCCTTGTCCAGCAGTCGCGCGCCGATCACGATGTGATCCGGGTGGCGCATGGCTACCGCAACGATGCGCGGGATATCGCTGGCCAGGTGCTGGCCGTCACCGTCCATCGTGAGCACGGCGTCGTAGCCCAACCGCAACGCCTCGCGAAAGCCCTGGCGCAATGCCTCGCCCTTGCCACGGCGCTGCGCGTGGCGCAGCAGGGTCACCGGCAGCCTGGCGACGATATCCGGGGTACGGTCGTCAGAACCATCATCGACCACGATGACGTGCGCCCCGAGGGCAAGTACGGATTCGACCACCGACTCGATGGCCGCTTCCTCGTTGAGGCAGGGGATCAATACGCACCAGCGCATTGCAGTCGTGTTCATTCGGCCAACTCCTTGTCGATACGCACTACATCCACTTGCAGCTCAAGTCCCGTGGAAGCTGCCAGGTGACAGCGACCGGAGCCCTGGTTCAGCAACGCAAGCAGCGCCAGGCTGGTCGCCGAGGGGTTGCCACGGCGCCACTGGGCCAGAGGCTCAGGCAGAGGGTCGTCGGTATCCCCGGCCAGCACTTGCAGATCGAGTGTTGCCACGCTCGAAGGCCCGGCTACCGGTGCGAGCACCAGCGCCACGGCAAACGATTCGCTGCAGTGGGTAACTTCACCGAGCGGCCCGCTGCCAGCCGTGTCGCTGCACACCAGCAAGACCGGACGTTGGCCGGTCAGAACCTGGCTGACCGCCTCCAGCAGGCCAGCGCCGAAACTTGCTCGCTGCGCGGCGACGGCCGTGGAGGGCGCGTGGCAACCCGTCGCTATGGTCCAGTAGCCGACCGGCGCGTTATGCACCGAGTTGTGAAAGCGGATCGGTGACAGTTCGGCCGGTGCCTGCGCGAGCGTGGCGCACATGTAGTCGGTGATCGGCTGGTCGCCATGGGAGGAGGAGAACACGCACGACAAGATGCTTGGGTCCCGCGCACTCATCGAAACCGCCTGGCCGGCCACTTCGACCGCGAGCAGCACACCTTCCGGCGCGCGGCGGCGTTCGTTGGGCGACAAGGTGGTCGCGGCAGGGCGCTTCGGAGGTGGTGCGGGCACGTCTCCGGCAAGCACCTGGCGCAACGCGCCGAAATCGACCAGATGCGGCGACCACAGGCCGATACCCTCCACCCACACCCGCAACTTGCTCATGCCGTAAATCCTGCGCGTGCAAAAGCCAGGCACGCGTTGTTGCCACCAAACCCGAACGAATTGCTCAGCGCCACATCGATGCGGCGTTGCTCGCTGCGCCAGGCGAACGACTCGCCGCAGTCCGGATCCGGCGAATCGCCGCCGAGGTTGCCAGGCACCACGCCATGCTCGATTGCCAGCAACGCCACCACCGCCTCGACGATGCCGGCCGCGCCCAGCGTGTGGCCCGTGTAGCCCTTGGTGGAGCTGGCCCGCGTCGTAGCCGGAAAACTCCGGTTGACCAGGGCGGCCTCGACTTCGTCGTTCTTGCGGCTCGCGGTGCCGTGCAAATTGATGTAGTCGACCCGCGACGCATCCAGCGCAGCGCGGCTCAGTGCGTCCTTGAGCGCCAGTTCCGCGCCAAGTCCTTCCGGGTGAGGGGTGGACATGTGGTGCGCGTCGCTGGCTTCGCCGTAGCCAACGAGTCGGGGAGCGTCAGGAGCTACCTCCATGCGTTCCAGCAGCGCGAAACCGGCCGCCTCGCCGATCGAGATGCCATCGCGTTCAGCGTCGAACGGTCGGCACGGCGCAGCGGAGACCAGCTCCAGCGCGTTGAAGCCGAACAGCACGCTGTCACACAGGGTGTCGACGCCGCCGACCACGGCTGCATCGACGACGCCCAATCGAATCAGTCGTTCGGCACTGGCAAACACTTTGGCGCTCGATGAGCATGCGGTGGAAACGGTCAGGCACGGCCCGGTCAATTCCAGTGCGGCGGCAGTGAAGGCGCCCAGCGAGTGGGGTGCGTGGACCGCCGGACGCAGCATGTCATCGGCAAAGCCGCCGTCGGCATCCAGCCGGCGATAGGCTTCTTCGGTGGTGCCGATGCTGGCCGTGGAAGTGCCCAGCAACAGCGCGATCCGGTTGGCGCCGTATCGCGTCCGTGCCACCCGCACCTTCTCGACGAAGCCGTCCTGCTGCAGGCCGAGCCAGGCAAGTCGGTTGTTGCGACAGTCCCAATCGGCCAGCGCGGCAGGGACGGCAGCATCTTCCACGCCATCCACCCGACCGATCCAGCAGGCGAGGTCCGCGCTGCTGAAATCATTCAGGCGCAGCCCGCTGCGGCCATGTGCAAGCGCGTCGAGCTGCGCGGCAAGGCCGTGGCCGAGCGCGGAGGTAGCGGTGTACGCGGTGACCGCGAGCGGTGTCATGGGCATGGTCATCGGGAAAGCGTAATGGGCGTGCCGCACCTTGCCTAGGAGCCTGTCGGAGTTTGCCGGTTGAAGCGGGATTGGCAGCTGGTTTCGTAGTCCGACTCGGTAATTCCGACAGTCCCCAAGCATGGTGTTTGGTGTGTCAGATGGTGGCCAGTGGTGCATGAAGGCAACGAGAAAGGTGCGCTCGCCGGCTAAGATGGCTGCCTCGCCAAAGGATCTCGCGCGTCGTGTCCACCAAACCACCCGTCTCGCGTCGCCATCGGCGCTATCTGCGCGATCCCGATGTTCTGCAGGCAGGCGTGGTGAGCCTGCTGGTGTTGCTGCTCAGTGGTGGACTGGTATGGCTGGCCTACCTGATCCACGTGTGGCGCATTGCCGCGTGCAGTCCGCTGGTGCCCCCGGGAAGAATGGTGGCACTCGTGTTCGGTCGAAAGCTGGAGGATGACCAGCCAGCGCACGACTACCGTCAGCGCCTGCAGCGCGCGCTGGAACTGGTGCAGGCGACGCGTACCGATCACCTGCTGCTGCTCGGCGGTTGCAGCAGCGGGCGAGGCAGCGAAGCCGCAGCGGGCCATGCCTGGCTGGTGCAGAACGGCCTGCCGGCATGGACGCGGATCGAACTGGAACAGGAATCGACGGATTCTCTGGAAAATCTGCGCCATGCGCGCAACCTGCTGCAGACCAGGCCCGATCAGGCTGGGCTGCCAGCCGTGGCCCTGGTCACCAGCCGTTACCACCTGGCTCGCTGTCTGTTGCTGGCGCGCCGACTGGGATTCGACAGCGTCCCGGTGGCTGCCGAAGCGGTCCTGCCGTTGCAGCCGCGCTATCTGGGCCGCTTGCTGATGGAGGCCAGCTATGTGATGTGGATCGACGTGGGGACGCGTTGGGCTGCGCTGATCGGTCATCGACGCATGGTCGCGCGAATGAAATGAGGCGCAAGTCGCGGTGCGCGGCGTCGTCATCAGCCGCTTGGTCCAGCTCAGGGCGCCGCGACGCCGGGTCGCAGCGAACCGCCGCGCCAGCCTTGCTAAGCTGGCACCAGGAGTCTGTCGGACTCTGATGGTCGAGGCTGGAAGTGGCCAATCAAAGTCGGACAGACTCCTGCCCATTGACGGAACCCATGATGAGTCAGCAAGCCGACGTTGCCGAAACCTTCCTGCGCGAACTGCAGGACCGCATCTGTGCTGCCATCGAACAGGCCGACGGCGGCGCACGCTTCTCGGAGGATGCGTGGACGCGGCCGGCCGGCGGCGGCGGACGTACGCGTGTGCTGCGCGACGGCGCCGTGTTCGAACAAGCCGGCGTCAATTTCTCGCGCGTCTCCGGCCACCAGTTGCCGCCGAGTGCCACGGCGCACCGACCCGAGTTGGCTGGCGGCAGGTTCATCGCCACCGGCGTCTCGCTGGTACTGCATCCGAACAATCCGCATGTGCCGACCGCACACGCCAACGTGCGCTACTTCGAGGCGAGCAAGGAAGGCATGGAGCCGGTCTGGTGGTTTGGCGGTGGCTTCGACCTGACCCCGTTTTATCCGCATGACGAGGATGTGCGCCACTGGCACACCGTAGCGCGCGACCTGTGTGAGCCATACGGCTCCGAGGTCTATCCGCGCTACAAGCACTGGTGCGACGACTACTTTTATCTGAAGCACCGAGATGAGACGCGTGGCGTGGGTGGGCTGTTCTACGATGATCTGAACGACGGCGGCTTCGAGCGCTGCTTCGCCTTCACCCGCGACGTGGGCCAGGGTTTCCTCGACGCGTATCTGCCAATTGTCGAGCGGCGCAAGGACGCACCCTACGGCGAGCGCGAGCGAGAGTTCCAGCTGTACCGGCGTGGCCGCTACGTGGAGTTCAACCTCGTCTACGATCGCGGCACGCTGTTCGGCCTGCAATCGGGCGGGCGCACCGAGTCGATCCTGATGAGCCTGCCGCCACGGGTGCGCTACGAATATGCGTACACGCCCGAACCCGGTTCCGCGGAGGCAAAACTGGCCAGCTATCTGCGCCCGCGGGACTGGCTGGCGTAGGGGCCCGCTGGCGAGCGATGCTGATGTTCGGTGTCGGTGTTTCGGAAGAGCATCGCCTGCGAGAGCGGTGACTACGGGGTGGCACCGCTGAACTTCACGACGGTGGCGCCATTGACTGGGCCGATCTGTGCGCCGTCGCTGACCTTCAGCACCACGTCGCGCTTGAATTGAAGCGTTCCCTGCACGACGGCGTGTGGACCGATCAAGATGACTGGCGTGCGCTGGGCACCCTGGTGGAACCAGCCTTGGCCGGGTTTGTCGACCAGGATGCCGCCTTCCACCCGTGAGTTGGCGCCGATCGTGATGTCACCGCCGACCGTTTCCATGCCGCCGGCCACATGCGCGTCGTCGAGCGCGATCGTGCCGTTGACATTGCCCAGCTTGCCGCCGATCTGGGCACCCTTTCCCAACCGCATGCTGCCGTTGACCGCTCTCACGTCGCCGCTGACCTTGCTGGCGTTGCCCAGCGTGATCGCACCGTTGACGGTGCCCAATTCGGTGGCCTGGGCGTGCTCGCCCAGCTCGATGGCACCATTGACGGTGCTGGCCTTTTGCACACTGGCGCCGTTGGCGACGCGCACCGCGCCATTGACCGTGCTGACGTTTGCCAGCCTGGTGCCCGGCCTCGACCTGCACGGGACCGTTGACCTTGTCGATGTTGTCTTGCTGTGCGCTGGCGAGCAGGGGCAGGCCCAGAGCGAGTGCGGCAAGCATGAATGTCGCCGGGAGGAGTCGACGCATGATCAGCTCCTTCAGTAGTGAAGCGGTGGTGGCTGACCCTTGGGATGCACCTGCCGGACGACAGGTTTAGCGTGACCTGTGGGAGGGTCGGGATTTGACGCTGGCGTGGTGGCCGTTCACCATCAACAGTCTGTCTCATTGCGATGACCATGACCATGCACAAGCTCGTACTGATCCGCCACGGCCAGTCCCAGTGGAAT
>JBDTEG010000004.1:0-31497 GCA_039922695.1 Rhodanobacter sp.
GGCTATTCCCACGACCCGGACGTTCAGCCCGTTCAGGCTGGCGTGCTGATGGTCAACCTGGGAACGCCGACGGCGCCGACGGCGCAGGCAGTGCGACCCTATCTGGCCGAGTTCCTCGCCGACCCGCGGGTGATCGAGTACCCGCGCTGGCTGTGGTGGTTGATCCTGCACGGAGTGATCCTGCGCGTGCGGCCGAAACGTTCGGCGCATGCCTACGCCAGGATCTGGGAGGACCAGGGATCGCCGTTGCGTTTCCTCAGTGAAGCGCTGGCCCAGGGCCTGCAGTCCGAGATCACGCGGCAACGCCCGCAGGCACCGATCAAGGTGGCGCTGGCGATGCGCTATGGCGAGCCTTCGGTGCTCCAGGCGGTCACCCAATTGCAGCGCGAAGGCGTGCGCCGGCTGCTGGTATTGCCGATGTACCCGCAATATTCGGCCACCTCGACCGGGTCGGTGCTGGACGCCGTCGGAAACACCATCAAGCAGCTGCGCTGGCCGCCGGAGCTACGCATCGTCAACGATTATCACGACAACCCGGCGTATATCGAGGCGCTCGCGCAGAGCATCGAAAACTGGTGGGCGGCGAACGGCCGCGGCGACAAGCTGCTGCTTTCGTTCCACGGTATTCCCGAGCGTTACGTGCGCGCGGGCGATCCCTATTTCTGCCAGTGCCAGGCCACCGCGCGACTGCTGCGCGAGCGCCTGCAGCTGGACGAACAGCAAGTCACGGTCAGTTTCCAGTCGCGACTGGGCCGGGAACGCTGGCTGCACCCATATACCGACGCCACGGTCCGCAAGCTTGCCGCCGAAGGCGTGCGCGAGCTCGACGTGGCCTGCCCCGGGTTTGCGGTGGACTGCCTGGAGACCCTGGAAGAAATCGCGATGCAGAATCGCGACTTCTTCGTCGGCGCCGGTGGCGAGGCCTTGCGCTACATTCCTGCGCTAAATGACAGTGCAGGCCAGCTGCGCAGCCTCGCCGCGCTGGTGCTGCAGCATACCCAAGGCTGGCCCGAGTTCGCCGCGGACTACGATGCCGGAGCCGCACGCCAGCGGCGCATCCAGGCGTGCCAGCGCGCCAGGACCCCGCGTGCCGAAATCGACTGAATCCACCATCAGGCTGCCGCAGCGATCGCTGCGAGCCCAACGGTGGGGGGACGACTCGCTGCCACCAGTGTTGGCCGTGCACGGCTGGCTGGATAATGCCGGCAGCTTTGCGCGCGTTGCGCCGCTGCTGGCCGCGCGTCATCACGTGATTGCGCTCGAACTGCCCGGCCATGGTCACTCCGATCACCTGGGCGCCGGCAGCAGCTATCACTTTCTCGACTACGTGCGCGACGTGCTCGCCGTGGCCGACGTGCTGCAACTTGCGCGCTACACCTTGTTCGGGCACTCGCTGGGTGCCGGAATCGCCTCGATGGTCGCCGCCGCGAATCCCGAGCGCATCGCGCGATTGTTCCTGATCGAAGGTCTGGGCCCGCTGGGCGACGACGGCTCACGCACGCTGGAACGCTTTCGCGAAGCACTGACGCCACGCAGCGGCAACGGCAAGCGCCTGCGTGTGTTCGCCAGCATCGAGCAGGCAACCCAGGCACGCAACATGGTCAGCGGCCTGGCCAAGGAACTGGCACGGCCGATCGTCGAGCGCGGCCTGGTCGAAACGCAAGGTGGCTGGAGTTGGCGCAGTGATCCGGCACTGACGCGACCGAGCGCGACCCGGCTTGCCGAGTCGCAGGTGCACGCGCTGCTGCGTGGGATCACCACGTCCACCTCGTTGCTGCTGGCGCAACCGGCGACGTCCTATCTTCCTGGCTGTCTGATGCGGGCTCGTGCCGATTGCGTGCCGCAGATCAGCGTCAAGCACATGGACGGCGGCCACCACCTGCACCTGGAACACCCGCAAGCCGTCGCCGACTGGATCAACGCCTCGCCACCATCGCCGTAGGCCGCGCGCTGCGCACCGGAGCGGTCATCGGTTTTCAGGGATGCTTCGATGCTTCAGGCCCAGCACGTCCAGCCCCTGCTCGAAGCGGATGTCGACCGGGATGTGCGCCTGGTCGAGACGCTTCAAGTCAGCCGCCAGCACCGGGCCGACCAGGCCCATCTGTTCGGTGAGCTGTGTAGCCGCCGCGTAGTCGCCGTCACCCTGGATGGTCAGCAGCTTCGCCGAAAGTGCGTTCATCGCCGCCGTCATCTTGTCGAAGTCGACGCGGTAGCGGCCGGTTCCTTCATCGCGGCTGATCGCACCCTGCTGCCTGAAGAAGTTGAAGCGCACCATGTTCGCCTTGGCATGCGCGTCGCTGGCACCGAAGCGTACCGAGCGCAGGATGCCGGCGAGGAAGGTGACGTAGTTGTCCATCAGCTTCGACTTGTCCAGCTCACCCTTGTCCGCCAGCCTGGTCACCATGTACAGGCCCAAGATGTCAGCCTTGCCCTCTTCGAAACTGGAGGCCTGGTCCTTCAGCGCCTTGCGCACCGTGCCCTTGCCGTCCAGGGCTTCCTTGATGCCCAAGCCGTGCGCCACTTCGTGAAACATGGTGTTCTGGAAGAAGGCGTCGAAAGTGAGGTTTTTCTGCTGGTCCTCGGCGATCAGCTCGTGCGCGATCGGCAACATGATCTTGTCGAACTTCGCCTGCATCACGTTTTCCAGCTGCAACCGGCGGGTACCTTTTTTCAACTGCACCTGCTCGTCGTTGGGCAGGTTGATCGCAATGGTTTTGGCGCCGACGTTGGCATTGCCGCCGTAATAGACCGCGAAGTACGCATTGAGATCGGCGTCGGAGCCGGGCTTCTCGGCCTTGTACTTGTCCGCCACCGGCAGGCCGCGCTGCAGCTCGGGCAGGTATTTGGCGAAGCGCGCCAGCCTGGCACTCCAGGCTTTGTCCTTGATCAACACATACGATTCGTAGCTGGCCTTGTAACCGAACAATTGATCCTCGTAGGTCTCGATCGGGCCGATCACGATGTCGACCGCGTTGTTCTTCATGTTCATCCAGGCGAAGTCGCTGGGCTGGTAGTCATCGCTCTGCAGCGCATCGGCGCGCATGCCGAGATACTTGCGGAAGCCTGCATCCCGGGCCAGCTTCGCGGCTTCGCGCAGCAGGTCCGCGGTCTTGGCCAGTTCCGCCTTGTAAGCCTGGTGATACGGCACGGTGATCAGCTGACCTTGCGCATCGCGGCGCAACAAGGTGTGCAGCCCGGTCTTGTCCTTCAGCGGGGATTGCTCGAACTCGGCCTTGGTCATGTCGGCCGGGTAGAACTGCGCACCGGCCGGACGCGGGCCGATACCGGCGACGAACGGGCGGTCGTTGTCGAGCCGATCCCACGGACCGTAATTGATCCCGACAAATTCGCGGATGGCCGGATCGTCGATCTTCTTGAGCAGCGCGTCCCTGTCGCCCCAAGCCTGCTTCCAGTACAGCGCGTTCATGCTGGCGGCGGCCTCGACCAGCAGGGCGATCATCTGCTTCTGCTTCGCATCGAACGACGACAGGTCGGCGGTGAGTTTCACCGTGGCGTAGTCGGCCAGGTGCTGCTGCACCACGGCCGTGGTTTCGCCGGCTGCGGACGCCGGCGCGGCCGGTGCGCTGGCCGGTGGCGCGGGGGCGAGCTCTTCCTTCGACACCGGTGTCGGCGCAGGCGCGTCATGGTGGGAGGAACACCCGGCGAGCGCCAGCGAAAGACATACGGGAAGCAGACGTCGAAGCATGATCATGCCCTGGCAGGAGAATGCGCCATGGTATCGCGACGACAGCATCGCGCTACCTGACGAGCTGCACATGCCGCACGCACACACTTGGGTTATCGTCGCACTGCCTCCACTTCGCCACATCCATGAGCCAGCCAACGGTTCCCGCCGCTCCGCGCCATCAGGCCGCGCTTGCTTTCATCTTCGTGACGGTGATGCTGGACACGCTGGCTTTCGGCATCGTGATTCCGGTGCTGCCGCAACTGATCGTGCAGTTGATCGGCGGCGGCATCGCCAAGGCCGCGGTGTGGGTGGGTGCGTTCGGCACGCTGTATATGCTGATGCAGTTCGTGTTCTCGCCGGTGCAAGGCGCGCTGTCGGATCGCTTCGGCCGGCGCACGGTGATCCTGATTTCCAATCTCGGCCTGGGCATCGACTTCATCGTGATGGCGCTTGCGCCGGTGCTGTGGCTGTTGTTCATTGGCCGGGCGATTTCCGGTGCCAGCGCGGCGAGCTTCTCCACCGCCAACGCCTACATCGCCGACATTACGCCGAAGGAAAAGCGCGCCGCGGCCTTCGGCTTGCTGGGCGCCGCCTTCGGCATCGGCTTCATCGTCGGTCCGGCGCTGGGAGGGCTGCTTGGCCATTTTTCAATTCGCCTGCCGTTCTGGGTTTCCGCCGGCCTGGCGCTGGCCAACTTCTGCTACGGCTGGTTCGTGCTGCCCGAGTCGTTGCCAAAATCGCGCCGCAGTACCCGAATCGACTGGCGCCACGCCAATCCGTTCGGCGCCATCGCCTTGTTGCGCCGTTATCCCCAGGTGTTCGGGCTGGCTGTGGTCTTCTTTCTGATCAGCCTCGCGCAATTCTCGCTGAACTCGACCTACGTGCTTTACACCGACTATCGCTACGGCTGGGGTCCGCAGACGGTCGGCTACACGCTGGCCCTGGTCGGCCTGTGCAGCGGTCTGGTGCAGGCGGTGCTGGTGCGCCGCTTGATGCCTGCCCTGGGCGAACGGAAGTTGATCCTGGCCGGCCTGGTCTTGTGCATTGGCGGCTACATACTGTTCGGTCTGGCACCCACGGCGTGGCTGTTCCTGCTCGGCATCCCGTTCCTTTGTCTGGGCGGATTGGCCGGGCCGCCGGCGCAGGCGCTGATGACCCACCAGGTCGATGCACACGAGCAGGGTCGCCTGCAGGGGGCGTTGACCAGCTTGGCCAGCCTGGCCGGCATTTTCGGGCCGGCGCTGTTCGCAAACCTGTTCGCGCTGTTCATCAGCGGCCACGCTCCGGTAGCCAAGCTGCCTGGCGCCGCCTTCCTGCTGGCCGCTATGCTGCTCGGCACCGCCGCACTGATCGCCTGGCGCGTTACCCACCGGGCGACACCAGCTAGTGCCCTCGACGCCGAAATGATCAGCCCCGATATATCGTACGGGCCGCTTGTCGCGGACGCACCACTTCCCCACCCACCACCGGAGCATTCCCCATGACACTGTCCATGTACCAGGCATCCGTCCCCGTATTCGTACTCGCGCTCACCAACCTGTCCCATGTATTGGACAAGGGCGCCGAACACGTCGGCGCAAAAGGTGTCAGCGACGAAGTGCTGCTGCAGACCCGTCTGATCCCGGACATGCTGCCGCTGATCAAGCAGGTGCAGATCGCCTGCGACACAGCCGCGCGCGGCGCCGCCCGCCTGGCCGGAGTCGAGCCGAAGCCGTTCCCGGACAACGAGACCACGCTGGTCGAGGTCCACGCCCGCATCAAAGACACCATTGATTATCTCAACAGTTTCTCGTCCGATCAGATCGACGGCAGCGAGACCCGCGCGATCCATCTCAAGATGCGCAACGGCGAGCTCGACTTCGTCGGTCAGGCCTATCTGTTGCACTACCTGATTCCCAATCTGTTCTTCCACTGCACCACCACCTACAACATCCTGCGCGAAGCCGGGTCGAATATCGGCAAGGTGGATTTCCTCGGCAAGCCGTGATCACTCCTGAGCGCAGGAGTGCGCTCGCGGACGATGCTTTTTGAGTTGATCCATGACGGGCGTCAGTACAGGAGCGTCGCCCGCGAGCGAGCTCCTGCACGCGCTTTTCTGCGAAAATCCGCTGACTGACTGTGGCGCCCGGACTACCGACTCATGCTGCGACTGACCGACCTCAAGCTGCCGCTGGATCACGGCGAGGCCGAGCTGACCGCCGCCGTCCTCAAGCGACTGGGCATAAGTGCCTCCGATCTGGTTGGCTACATCGTGGCCAAACGCAGCCATGACGCGCGCAAACGCGGGGCGATCGCGTTGATCTACGCGGTGGACGTCGAGACCAGCTGCGAGACGAACCTGTTGCAACGTTTCGCCGACGATCCCCATGTCCGGCCCACGCCCGACACCGGCTACCGTTTTGTGGTGAGGGCACCTGCGCCGTTGCAACACCGCCCGCTGGTGGTGGGGTTCGGTCCGTGCGGGCTGTTTGCGGGGCTGGTCCTGGCGCAGATGGGTTTCCGCCCGATCATCCTCGATCGCGGCAAGGCCGTGCGCGAACGCACCAAGGACACCTGGGATCTGTGGCGCAAGCGCAACCTGCATCCGGAATCGAACGTGCAGTTCGGCGAGGGCGGCGCCGGCACGTTTTCCGACGGCAAGTTGTACAGCCAGATTCGCGACCCGCAACACCATGGCCGCAAGGTGCTCACCGAATTCGTCAAGGCCGGCGCGCCGGAGGAAATCCTCTACGTCAGCAAGCCGCACATCGGTACCTTCCGGCTGGTGTCGATGGTGGAGAGGATGCGCTGGACGATCGAGTCTCTGGGTGGCGAGATCCGTTTCAGCCAGCGCGTCGACGATCTGCTGGTCGACACCGATGCCGCCGGCCACCGCCATGTCCGCGGCGTCACCCTGGCCAGCGGCGAGCAGATCCGCGCGGACCACGTGGTACTCGCGCCGGGCCATAGCGCCCGCGACACCTTTGAGATGCTGCACGCGCGCCAGGTCCATCTCGAGGCCAAGCCGTTCTCGATCGGCTTTCGCATCGAACATCCGCAGGCAGTGATCGACCAGGCCCGCTTCGGGTCGCAGGCCGGTCATCCGCTACTCGGCGCCGCCGATTACAAGTTGGTGCATCACTGCAGGGGCGATCACGCAGGCCGCGGTCGTTCGGTCTACAGCTTCTGCATGTGTCCCGGCGGCACGGTGGTGGCCGCCACGAGCGAACCGAGGCGCGTGGTGACCAACGGCATGAGCCAGTATTCGCGCAACGAACGCAATGCGAACGCCGCCGTGGTGGTCGGCATCGACCCGGTTGATTTCGCGCCGTTCGACAAAAGCGGCAGTCCGCTTGCCGGCATCGCGTTGCAGCGTGCGCTGGAAAGCCACGCCTATGTCCTGGGCGGCGAAAACTACAATGCGCCCGGCCAGCTGGTCGGCGACTTCCGGGCAGGCCGCGTATCGCAATCGTTCGGCGAAGTGCAGCCGTCATACCAGCCCGGCGTTACCCTGGGCAGTCTGGAAAGCGCCGTGCCCGACTACGCCATCGCCGCGATCCGCGAAGCACTGCCCGCGTTCGAGCGGCAGATCCGCGGTTACGCCATGCACGACGCCCTCCTCACCGGCGTCGAGACCCGCACCTCCTCGCCGGTGCGGATCACGCGCGACGACAGCATGCAAAGCCTCAACACCCGCGGCCTGTATCCGGCGGGCGAAGGGGCCGGTTACGCCGGCGGCATCCTCTCGGCCGGCGTCGACGGCATCCGTGTGGCCGAAGCGATCGGCCTGGGCGCGCTTGCGGGCTGGAAGCGTGCACACCCGGATTGATTCCCCGGCCCGGAGGCCTCATCTGAATGGTGTCCGCCACTTCCAGCGGCGCTCCATGTCGAAGGTTCGCGATGCCTGATTCCACCTCGCCCGTCTCGCTGCGTATCGATTTTGTCTCCGATGTATCCTGCCCATGGTGCGCCGTGGGTCTGGCCTCGTTGCAGCAGGCTTTGTCCCGGCTTGACGGACAGGTCACGGCAGAAATCCACTTCCAGCCATTCGAGCTGAATCCGCAGATGCCGGCCGAGGGCGAGGATTCCACCGAACATCTCGTTCGCAAGTACGGCAGCAATGCCGAACAGATCGACGCCAACCGCGAGATGATCCGCGAACGCGGGGCAGCGCTGGGCTTCACGTTCAACATGGATCGGCGCAGCCGCGTCTACAATACGTTCGACGCGCATCGGCTGCTGCATTGGGCCGCGCTCGAAGGCAGGGAGCTCGCGCTCAAACAGGCCCTGTTGCGCGCCTATTTCACCGATGGCGAAGATGTCAGCAGGCACGACACGCTGGTCCGACTTGCCACGACTGTCGGCCTGGACGGGGAACAGGCGAGGAAGATCCTTGCCAGCGAGACGTATGCCGCCGAGGTCCGCGCGCAGGAACAACGCTATTTGTCGCGCGGCATCCAGTCGGTACCGGCCACGATCATCAACGATCGACACCTGATCTCGGGCGGACAGCCACCGGAGGCCTTCGAGCAGGCGCTGCGGCAGGTCGCCGCCAGCGATTCGTCAATCAATACATCCGGGCAACGCGGCTGAAATCGAACGGGTTGCACATTCAACGCGGCAGGCGCGTTCAACTCATGGCGTGATCGGCGCCGGCCGGCCGATCCAGTATCCCTGCCCCATGTCGCAGCCCATGGCCTGCAGGGTGGCGTACTGGATTTCCGTCTCGATGCCTTCGGCCACCACGCTGATATCCAGCGCACGCGCCAGCGCCAGCACGGCAGCGACCACGGTGGTGCTGCTGGAATTCGCGCCCCTGTCCAGCTCCTGCACAAACGCACGGTCGATCTTCAGGATGCGCAGCGGCAGCGAGTGCAGGTAGCTGAGCGAGGAATAACCGGTGCCGAAGTCGTCCAGCGCTGCGCCGATCCCCACTTCGCGCAGTCGCTCGAGAGTACCGCGCACGCGCTCGGGATTATCCAGCAGCGCACCTTCGGTAACCTCCACTACCAATCGTGACGGCGGCAGCCCGGTGCGCTCTACCAGCTGGAGCAGACGCGCATCGAAATCCTGATGGCGCAAATGCAGTGCCGAAACGTTTATCGTCATGAAGATGTCGGGGGAACGAAGCTTCTGCAGTTGCGCGCAGCTGAGTTCGAACATGCGCCAATCGATCATTTCGATCAGGCCGCTGTCTTCAGCGATCTTCAGGAAGTCGCCCGGGAGCAGCACGCCGCGCTGCGGGTGGTTCCAGCGGATCAACGCCTCATAGCCCACCACCTGGCCGTCATCCAGCCGGCAGATCGACTGGAAATAGGGCTCGAATTGATCGTCCTTCAGAGCGGCGCGCAGCTCGCCTTCCAGAGTCAACACATCCACCACGTTCCGGGCCAGGGTCTCGTCGAACAGCTGGTAGCGTTTGCGGCCAAGCTCCTTCGCGCGGTACAGCGCGATGTCCGCGTCGCGCAGCACTTCGTCGGCGGTCAGATAGTGGTCGTCGCCGATCGCGATGCCCACGCTGGCCGTGACCTGAAGCTCCTTGCCACTCACCGGCATCGGCGCGGCCAGAGCATCCATCACCCGCTGCGCCACTGCGTTGGCATCGGCGGGTTGCTCCACCGTTTCAAGCAGGATCGCGAACTCGTCACCGGACAGCCGCGCCACCAGATCAGGATGGCGAACACAGCCGGAAAGGCGCGTGGCCACCTCCTTGAGCACTTCGTCGCCGGACAGATGGCCCAGGCTGTCGTTGATGATCTTGAAACGGTCCACGTCCAGGTAGAGCAGGGCGCAGCACCGCCGGGGCTCGGCCGGTGAACGCGTCAGCATACGGTCAATGCGATCTCGCAGGTAGCTTCGATTCGGCAAACCGGTCAATGGGTCGTGCATCACCTGGTGCTTGAGCTGGTCCTGCACGCGCTCGCGTTCGATGATCTCCTTGCGCAAGGCCAGCGTGCGCTCCTCCACGCGATGCTCCAGCTGCTCATAGGCACGCAGCAGCGTCTCGGCCGCGCGGCGCCGGATCAGGCTGCTGGCGATTTGCGTGGCCACGAAACTCAGCAACTCCTGGTCGGATGGACCATACGACACCGCCTCGCTGTAGCTCTGCACGGCGACCAGCCCGATCACCTCGTCACCCACGACCAAGGGCACCCCGAGCCAGCACACGGCCGGTGAACCCATGCGCCCCAGCGCCAGCTCGCCAGTGCGTTCCAACTCCTCGATCGCGGCATTGTCGGCACGCAAGGCGGCGCCACGACGCAACACGTATTCGCTCAGGCCACGTCCCAGCGGACGGCTGACCGGGGGTCGTTCGACCGCATCCACCGCGTACGGGAACTGCAGTTGCTGGCGGTCGTCGGAGAGCAAGGCGATATAGAAATTTTCCGCGTTCAGCAACTCGGCGACCACCGCGTGCACGCGCCGGTAGAACTCGCCCCGATCAATGCGCGTGGTGGCCAGTTCGGCGATCCGGAACAACGCCGTCTGCAGGTGCTCGGCGCGCTGCCGCTCCACGATCTCCAGTTGCAGGCCGCGATTGGCCTCCGCCAACTCGGCCGTGCGCACTCGCACGCGATGTTCGAGGTCGTCCTTGCCCTGCTTGCGCTCCAGCGCAATCAGGATGTGGCTGGCCACAAACTCCAGCAAGGCCAGATCGCTGTCGGTGTAACCAATGTCCGGCTTGTAGCTTTGCACCACCAGCACGCCACCGGGGCGTCCATCGCGCAACATCGGCACACCGAGCCAGTCGTGACTGTCCGGGCCGATCACCCTCACAGGGCCTTGCACCTGGCTGCGCAACTCTTCGGCATCGCCCATGCGCGCCCTGCCGTCGCTCAATACGTACCAGGTCAGCGTGTGCTCGATCTCGCCAAGCAGCATCTCGCGACCTTCGCCTGGTGGCACGGGATCCTGGATATCCACGAAATACAGGAAGCGGATCGTGTCGCGTTCGGCATCATGGAGCATGATGAAAAAATTTTCTGCGTACATCAGCGAACTGATGATGGCGTGGATACCGCGCAACACCGCCGGCATGTCGTGTTCGGAGCCGGCCAGCTCGGAGATCGCGAAAAGCGCTCGTTGCAAATTCTCCGAGCGCTCCAGCTGCTGGTGCGAATGTTGCAGTTCGATCCACTCCAGCGCTCGTTGCAGGTGTTGGCCCGCCAGACGCAGGGGAGTGGCCAGACTCTCCAGGAACCGGGCGTTCGCCTGCTCCGGATGCAGCTCCAGGACCAGCACTGCCGGCTCGGGCAGCAGGCACAGGCGCAGCGCCACGCGAACCTTGTCCGCGTGCCACTGCGGTGAATCCGAACTGGCGGCCAGATCGAGCCAGGACCAGTCCTCAGGAGCGATGCGCGTGACGGGCACGCTCTGGCAATCGGCACGCTCGCGAAGCCGCCACAGCACGCAGGCGGACTCGCAGCCAGGACACTCCCGCGCCAGCTCCGCGATGGCCTCGGCCACATCGCCGGGTGCGTGCGCGGCGATCAATCGGGTCAGCCACGTCAATTGCAGCGAGTCGTCGAATGGCATCGACTCCATTCTGTCCCCTTAACCATGGTTGCCGGGATGCTCCCGGATCGGGCCGACCATGGCCCCGGCTCAGCATACACGTTGTTACTTTGCGACATTCGCCGCGGCTGCGACAAGGTTGGACCCGCATCTCCGATAAACTGGCACGCCAGCCGTCTGTACCCGCGACCGTGTCAGCCCGGCGCGCCACGCGGCTGGCGTTCCCCCACGCTGCACCACAGGTTGCCACGCTGCATGCTCTCCAACACCACCAAGGACGCCATCCGTGCTGCCTATGCTCGACTGAAGGAGGGTTTGCCGGGCTTCCGCGCACGCGCTTCGCAGGCCCGCATGATTGCCGAGGTCGCCAACGCCTTCGGCCACCCCGGTGGCGTGGCGGTGATCGAGGCACCCACCGGCACCGGCAAGTCGATGGCCTATCTGATCGCCGGCGTGGAGGTGGCGCGCGTCCAGAAAAAGAAGCTGCTGATCGCGACCGCGACAGTGGCGCTGCAGGAACAACTGGTCTGGCGCGACATCCCGTTGTACCTCGAGCTCAACGGCATCGAGGCAAAGGTGGCGTTGGCCAAGGGCCGTGGTCGCTACATGTGTCCACGCAACCTGCTGATGGCCGCCAACAGCATCCACGACGCGCAACTGGGCCTGGCCGGTTTTGAAGCGGACCTGTTGTTGTGGAACAAGCCACCGCAAGCGCGCGACAAGCAGGCGCTCGCGAAACTGCGTGACGCGTTTGACCGCAACGATTGGGACGGCGACATGGACAGTGCGCCGGCGCCTGTCAGCGACCTGCTGCGGCCGATGATCACCACCAGCGCCGGCGGCTGCACCAACCGCAAGTGCAGCCAGTTCATGTTGTGCCCGTTCTTCGCCGCACGTCGCGCGGTGGACGATGCCGAGATCATCGTGGCCAACCAGGACCTGGTGCTGGCCGATCTCACCATGCCGGGCGAGGACGGACCCGATGGTATCGCCGCATGGGGCGGGGTGATTCTGCCGCGTCCGGACGAGACGCTGTACATCTTCGACGAAGGTCACCACGTCCCGGGCAAGGCGATCGACCGCGGCGCGGCCGAGGTCTACATGACGGCCACCGTGCGCCAGCTCAGCCGACTCGGCCGGCAGGTACATGCCGCCTATTCGCTGACCGACAAGGAGCGTCTGGGCAAACTCAGCCTCGATCAGGGCGACCAGAAGCTGCAGGAGTTGAGCAATACGCTGGAGGAACTGGAGAAGGATATCCGCCTCGGCTGGTTGCCCGACCCGGGCGAGACCGAACCCATGTATCGCGGCTCGCTGGGCCAGTTGCCGGAGCCATGGGTGGCACACGCGCGCGTGCTGCACATGCTCACAAGCCAGGTGCAGCGCTGGCTCGGCGCGGTGCGCCGTGCCGTGGTCGAGATGACCGACGGCGGTCCGACCCAGGAAGCATTGTCACGCGAGCTCGGCATGGCGCTCGAGCGCGTGGGCCGGCAGACCGCTTGTTGGCACGCGTGGTCCAGCGACGATCCCGAAGACGCGCCGCCACTGGCGCGCTGGATCACCCTCGGTGCCGATCAACAACTGGTATGCCACGCCTCGGCGATCTCCGCCGCCGGTCTGTTGCGCGACGTGTTGTGGGGCAATGCCAGCGGCGTGGTGATGACCTCGGCCACGCTCAGCGCCGGGGGCAATTTCCGCGGCTTTGCCGACGCGATCGGGCTGCCGGACGAGGCGGTGACGTTGAGCCTGCCCTCACCGTTCGACCTCAACGCGCAGGCACGGCTGGAAGTTCCAACCATGCGCACCCTGCCAGATGCGCGTGAAGCGCACGCGGACGAAGTCAGCGAATGGCTGGCCGAGAACCTTGACTGGGACGCCGGCAACTTGGTGCTGTTCACCTCGCGCGTGAAGCTCGAGCGCGTGCTGCAGAAGCTGCCGATCGCCCAGGTACGCAAGGTGCGCGCACAGGGTTCGCTGGGCAAGTCGCAGTTGGTCGCCGAACATTGTGCCGACATCGAGGCGGGCAAGGGCAGCACCTTGTTCGGACTGGCGTCGTTTGGCGAAGGCCTCGACCTCCCCGGCAAGCTGTGCGAGACGGTGGTGATCACCCAGCTGCCATTTGCGGTGCCGACCGATCCGGTCGGTGCCACCTACGCCGAGTGGCTGGAGTCGCGCGGGCGAAATCCGTTCATCGAGGTCAGCGTGCCCGAGGCTACGCGCCTGCTCACCCAGTATTGCGGTCGGCTGATCCGCAACGAATCCGACCATGGTCGTATCGTGCTGCTGGATCGTCGCGTGGTCACCAAACGCTATGGCGCGGGCATGCTGCGTGCGCTGCCGCCGTTCGAGCGCGTCATCGAGAGAACCTCGTGATCATTCGACTCGCCGAGTGCCCGTGGCAAGCGTGGAAGAATGGTCTTGGACGCACCTGCGAGGTGGCCGTCCAGCCGCCCGCTGCGGGAAGCGACGACTTCCTGTGGCGGGTCAGCGTCGCCGAGGTCGACAGCGCCGCGCCGTTCTCATGCTTTCCCGGCATCGACCGCCAGATCGTATTGCTCGATGGCGCCGGTTTCACGATGACACTTGACGATAGCCACACGCATGCGCTGACCACACCGTACGCGCCGTTCGCCTTTCCCGGCGAAGCGAAGGTGGACGTGTCCCTCGCCGGTGGAGTCACCCGGGATTTCAACCTGATGGTTCGCCGCAATCGCGTGCTTGGCGACGTGCAGATCTGGACCGGTCCAGGAGCGCGCATGCCCGAGCCTGCGACCGCGCTGGTGTTCTGCGCCCGCGGCGAGATCGATACCGTCGACGGTCGATTGTGTGCTGGCGATGCGTGGCTTCCGACGCTGCCCGCCAACGAGTCACCAAAGCTTCGCGACGATGCCGTAGCGCTCATCGTTCGGATCGAACCGCGCCAGGCCTGATCAAGTGCGGCGCTCACCTATACTCGGGAACCGTCACCGTACCCCGGAGCGAATGCCATGACCGTCTTGATTCTCGGCTTGCTGGTATTTCTCGGCGTGCACTCGCTGCGCATTTTCGCCGATGACTGGCGCGACCAGCAGCGGGCGAGGCTGGGCGAGACGCGCTGGAAAGGCATCTACGCGATGGTTTCGCTGGTCGGCTTCGTGCTGATCTGCTGGGGTTTTGGCATGGCACGCCAACAGCCATTGCTCCTGTACGTGCCGCCGCTACCGCTGCGTCACATCAATGCTCTTTTTACCTTGCTGGCTTTCGTGCTGGTGGCCGCGGCTTATATCCCGCGCAATCACGTCAAGGCGAAGTTTGGTCACCCGATGCTGATCGGCGTGAAGGCGTGGGCGTTCGGCCACCTGCTGGCCACCGGCATGCTGCGCGACGTGGTGTTGTTCGGCGCATTTCTGCTTTGGGCGGTGGTGTTGTTCATCGTGTCGCGTCGGCGCGATCGCCGCGCTGGCACGGTGTATCCGGCCGGTACGCTGGCCGGTGACGCCATGATCGTCGTGGTGGGCGTGGCGGCCTGGATCGTATTCGCGTTCTGGTTGCACCTGTGGCTGATCGGGGTGAAGCCAATCGTGTGAGGGGTGCCGGGAGTCATCTGCGCAACCGCTGTGCGGTCCGCTAGAATCTTCGGCGTACCGACTTCGCGAGGATCACCGTATGGCTGGTTTCCTGCTCTGGTTATTGTTGCTGGTGTTCTGCTGGCCACTGGCCTTGCTGGCGCTGGTGCTGTATCCGATCGTCTGGTTGGTGCTGCTGCCGCTTCGATTGGTCGGCATCACGGTGGGCGCGGTGTTTGCCTTTCTCGGCGCACTGCTGATGTTGCCGGCGCGCGTGCTGCGCGGCCGTCCGGTTTGAGTTCTGGCGTGGACAAGCCGCACTCGCCTGCGTGCGAGCGCAACCGCGACCCGATCCTCGAAGTGCTCCTTGACTACTTCGCCGACCGACATCACGTTCTGGAGATTGGCAGCGGCACCGGACAGCACGCCGTGCACTTCGCCGCGGCGCTGCCGCAACTGATCTGGCAAAGCTCCGATCGCAGCGAGAATCTGGCCGGCTTGCGTGCCTGGCTGGATGAGGCCGCACTGGCAAATACCCCGGCACCGCTGGAACTCGATGTGACCGGCCGCTGGCCAAGCGGACCGTTCGATGCGGTCTTCAGTGCCAACACCCTGCACATCATGGACTGGAGCGAAGTACGGCAGATGTTCGCGCGGCTGCCGACGATCCTCGCCGACAATGCCATCCTGGTGGTCTACGGTCCATTCAACCATCACGGCCACTACGGCAGCGACAGCAACGCCGCCTTCGACCAGTGGCTGAAGGCGCGTGGTGCGCACATGGCGATCCGCGATGCCGAAGCGGTCGACGCCCTGGCCGCGGCAGCCGGGTTCAACCTGATCGAAGACCGCTCCATGCCGGCCAACAACCGCTGCCGCGTGTGGCGACGTACGGCGTAGCGGGGCCGTGCCTGCACAAGCCGGTTGAAGCGGGTACAAAGGCGGCATGAAGTCGATGGCCACGCTGACCCCCTGCCCCTGTGGCAATCCCGCCGGTTACACGGCCTGTTGCGGCTCCCTTCACGAGGGAGCTGCTGCGACGAGCGCCGAACAACTGATGCGCTCGCGCTATAGCGCCTACGTGCTCAAGCGCGAGGATTATCTGCTGACGAGCTGGCACCCGGATACCCGTCCGACCTCGCTGCGGTTGGCCGCGCAGCAACCATCACCGACCTGGCTGGGACTGGAAGTACGACGTCAGCAACGCCTCGACGACGACCATGCGGTGGTGGAGTTCGTCGCTCGTTATCGGCTCGGCGGTGGCCGTGCGCAGCGCCAGCACGAAACCAGCCGCTTCGTGCTTGTCGACGGGCGTTGGTACTACGTCGACGGCGAATTGAAAGCCTGAGAACTGGCTGATTTCAGAAGCCCTGCACCCCGGCCGCACGCAGTCGGGCCGCCTGGACCCGCAGACCGGGACACCGGAAGAGTTCCACCAGTTGACCCGCGCGGCCGTTGCCGATGCCGGCCAGCGTTTGCCAATCACCCGCGCCGCGGCGGCTGGCGGTCGTCCAATCCGGCAGATCCCGAGCCACGCCCGCCGGCACACCAAGAGCCTGCAGCCAGCGAGCAAGAGGGCGTGTTCGCGCAGCTGCGAAGATATTCGCAAGCGCCTCCGCGCGTTTCCTGCCGAAGCCGGGCACATTGGCCAGCTGTTCAGGCGTCAGGTCCATCCAGTCCAGCAGCCCATGGATCAGACCTGCTTCGACCAGGGCTTGCCAGGTGTCGGCACCGACGCCGGTGAGATGCAATCCCTGCCTGCCGCCCAGCCACACCAGCCGCGCCAGAAACTGTTGCTCACAGCCCGAGCTCCGCTGCCAGCACGTCTGCGGTGTATACGCCTTCGGGTCCGGCGCGCTCACGCCGACGCGCTGCTGCGCACGCCAGACCACCGACTTGAAGCCCGGGATGGTCAGCCCGGCCAGTGCCACCTCGATCTGGTCGCCGGGACGGATGTCGAGTTGACGCCACCGGCGCAGCGAACCGATGCTGACGCGCTGCACCTGATGATCGTCCAGTTGCACCGGATCGAATTGCAGCACCGGGGTAATGCGACCACTGCGACCGATCGTGAACGTGATCGCGCGCACCTCTGCCAGTGCGGAGGCAGCCGGGTACTTCCACGCGACGGCCCAGTCCGGTGGCGCCGCCTGCCAGGTCGACGCTGCCGGTCGATGCGCCTGCCGCACCACGGTCCCATCGGCTGCAAAAGGCATCGCGTGGCGATACCAGTGCTCGCGCCAGCGCTTGACCTCGGCCAGCGTGCCGACCGGCTTCGTGAAGGTCACGCTGTCGGTCAAACCCATCGCCTGCAAACCCGCCAGGCGCGCCGGCATGTCGGCCGGGCCGCTGGGCCAATCCCACACGAACAGGCCGATGCGTGCCGCTGTGGCATCGTCCAGCCGGTCACGCGCCAGCGCGCCGGCCACGGCCGAGCGCGCGTTCACGCCGCCGGCATCGGCTTGCACGTGCCCGGGCAAGCGCCAGTACAACTCGCCCTGCAAAACCACGCGCGGCGGCGCCTGCGCCAACTGCTTCGGGATCGCCTCGATATGCTGCGCGAAGGCCGTCCAGTCCGAGCCACGCAGCCCGTCGCCACGACTGCTGGCCTGGCGCAAGCGGCCGTCCACATACAACAGGGTCACCGCCACGCCATCGGCCTTGGGCTGCACCCACAGATCGCGATCGCCCCGCGCGCTCATCCACTGCGCCAGTGACTCCGCGTCCGGAAGCTTGGCCAGCCCGGTCTGCGCCACCGGCGCCGTGACCCGGCCGTCGGCATCGGCCAGATGCCTCAGCGCGGCGGGCGCCTGCGCGGGAAAACAGCGTTGCCATTGTTCCAGCCGCTGCTGGGCCTGGTCGTATACGGCATCGTCGACCGGCGACTGGCCTTCGACTCGGTAGGCGTGGTTCCAGGCATCGAGCCGGTCGTGCAACTGTGCCAATTCGCGGCTGGCCTGCGCGGGAGACCACGCTGGACATGCCGCCGCATGAGCACCGTTGACGCTCACGACAGCCAGCAGCAGCCAGGCTTCCTTGCGCATGCCGACACTCCATGACTGGGCGGAATTCGACGCTAGCCCGGGCATGCTCCCTGCAACAGACGGCGATGCCGATCACCCGCGTAGGCGATCAACTCCACATCAGGACGGCGGGACGTCCCCGAAACGCAACATGATCTCGCCGAGAAAGCGCCCATGCGGCCCGAAGCGCCGCTCCGCGATCACGCCGCCGGCGGTATGGCTGATCGCCACCACGGTACTGGCACGGGTGCCGTAGTCGGCGCCGCGAATGAACGCGCTGGAAAGCCGGCGTTCGAGCTCCAGCCCTACTCCGGTATCCGGCAATTGATCATCCGGTGCCACCTGTTCATCGGCCAGCGCGGCGAACAGTTCGCCGAAGTCCGCTTCGCCGCCCTGGTCGATCCAGCCGTGCAGACGTTGCATCAGCACCCGTGTCTTGGGCCAGGGCGCGTCGAAGTCGGCGTTGGACAGACCGTGGATCCCGGTCGTCACGACCTGAGCATGCGGCTGCGGGCGATTGCCCAGGTAGAACGCTGCCTGCGCGTCGAAAGTGAGCAGGTTGAACGGGCGATAGGCGGCGGCGTCATGCAGCAGTGCGTGTGCATGCCCGGTGGCGTCGGCCGTGCCGACGAGATAGTCCCGGATCAGCAGGCCGCGTGAGCTGCCCGATTGCGCATCGCGGGGATCGCGCACATTGGTCACCACCGCACAACGTGCATCGTCAGTGACGCCCAGCCAGGTGCCCCCAGCCTCGAGGTCGCGGCCGGCGACGATCGGCATGTCGTCCCAGCGCGCCAGTGCCGCGCTCGGGCGCGCATGGGACTCGTCGCGATTGCCGGCCAACAGCAGGCGCCAGCGCGGATGGGCGTTCCAGGCAAAGGCAATCAGGCACATGAGGCGAGCCCGCGGACGTGGCCGTGGAAGAGTGAGAACCGAGTGTCAGGATCCCGCGCGAAGCTTTCAGGGTGCAAATCGCATGAGTCACACTGGATACGTTTCTCGCTCATTTCACTCTGCTCCCGCTTCTGGTTTTTCACTTGGCAAGCATGATCGGACACCTCGCTGCATCCAGCGCGACAGAATGCAAGACACTCGTGCCGGCGAGACGTGCAAACTTCCTTGCCGGCCAGCTTACCCAAGCTCTTCGCGGATCGGCCAGCAGCGGCGCGGCAGCGGCACGGGCGCATGACGGGAAGATGTGCTCGCTCCAGACCTCGTGCTCGGCGATAATCGGCCGATGCTCAATCTCCCCGGTTTCACCTGCCACGTTGCGAGTGTCCTGCTCGGCGTCTTCTGGCTCGGCATGCTGGCTCCCGTGTCGGCGCAGGCACGGCAGGACGGAAACAGCCGCACCGAGCAGACCGAGGCGAAGCAGAAGCTGGCGGACTTGCGCCACAAGATGGAGGCGCTGGCGGCTGAACAGGCCGACACGGCGGCGACGCGCGACAGTGTCAATGCCCGGTTGGCGAAGCAGGCCAACGCGTTGGCCGCTGCAGCAAAGGCGGCGCGCCAGACCGATGCCGAGCTCGCTGCCAAGCAACAACAGCTGGCGCAGTTGCTGCAACAACGAAGCGCGCTGCAGCAAACGCTGCACAGCCAGCGCGCCGCGATCGCGGATCTGCTGCGCGCCACCTATGCACTGGGCCACGGTTCGGACCTGCGCCTGCTGCTGGGCGACGAGGATGTGGCGCGCATCGCCCGGGCGCTGGTGTATTCGCAGTACTTTCAGCGCGATCGCGTGCAACGCGTGCAGAAGCTGATGGGCGAACTGTTGCGGCTGCAGGAACTTGAAGCCTCGATCACCGCCGAACAGCAGGCCCTGCAAGCGACCAAGGTCGAGCGCGAGGAGCACGCAAGGGAACTGACGCAGCAACGCGCCGCGCAACAAAAGCTGGCCGACGCCGCGGACGCCCGCTTCAAGGATCAGGCGCAGCGACTGGCTGCAATGAAGCAAAATGCCCAATCGCTCAATCATCTGCTCGCGCAGTTGCAAAAGGTGATCGACGAGGCCGCAGCGCAACGCGCGGCGGCGGCCAGGTCGCGCCCCGGGCACAAGCCCCCGCCGACCGCGGTTGGCAGCGCCGGCGCCAACATTCGCGGAGACCTGCCGTGGCCCGCCAGCGGCGTGGTCAACAGCTTCGGCAACGGCGTGCTGATCAAGGCGACGGTTGGCAGTGAGGTTCATGCCGTGGCGCGCGGACGCATCATCTACGCCGGCTTTCTGCGTGGCTACGGCATGCTGGTCATCATCAACCACGGCAATGGCTGGATGAGCATGTATGGCAACAACGAAAGCCTGCTGCACGGCGTTGGCGACGAAGTCGAGGCTGGCGAGGCGGTTGGCACCGCCAGTGCGGTCACCGGCATCAACACCGGCGTGTACTTCGAGCTGCGTCAAGGCGGCAAGCCGGTGGATCCGCGAAGTTGGCTGAGCAAGCATCGTTGAGGTCATCGATCGGCCTGGTTGTTGGACACGCCACGGTGAATTACGCCTGCTTCCGGTTGTCCTACGTCCTGCCATACTCCTTCGTCGCGCCTGGGCGTGATGCTTTCCAGCTGAACGGAGTCACCCGTATGCACCTGCCCCACCGTCGAGCGAGCCTTGGTCTGGCCATCGTGTTGTTGCTGCTTGCAGGCGCTGTGCAGGCGCAGAGCGCCCCGATTTCCAGCGCAAGCGTGCCCGCCCCGCCGGTCGATGTGCGCTCCACCAGCAATCATGCGCCGGCCAGTGCCAGTTCCAGTGCAGCTTCCAGCGCCGACCAGGTCGACCTGAAGGACATCCGCAACTTCAGCCGCGTCTACGAACTGGTGCGCCAGGCGTATGTGGAAAAAGTCGACAACAAGACCCTGATGAAGGCAGCCATCACCGGCATGCTGGCCGGACTCGACCCGCACAGCGAATACCTCGACAGGGAAGGCCTGCAGCAGCTCAGCGAGGATACGTCCGGCCAGTACAGCGGCCTGGGCATCGAGGTGCTGCAGGTAGACGGCGGCCTCAAGATCATTTCGCCGATCGACGACACCCCGGCAGCACGTGCCGGCATCAAGCCGGGCGACAGCATCGTCAAGATCAACGGCAAGCTGGTCGACCCGCAGAATATCAACGAGATGTTCCAGCAACTGCGAGGCAAGCCAGGCAGCAAGATCACCCTGACCATCGCGCACGAAGGCAGCGGCAAGCTGATTGATCTTCATCTGGTGCGTGAAAACATCTCGGTCAGCAGCGTGAAAGTACGCGAGCTGGAGCCAGGCTATGCCTACATCCGGATCAGTCAGTTCCAGGACGACACGGCCGCCGACCTGGAGAAGAAGCTGGGCCAGCTGATCGCCAAGGACGGTCCGCAGAAGGGCGCCGTGCTGGATCTGCGCAACAACCCCGGCGGCCTGCTCACCGCCGCGGTCGGCGTGAGTGACGACTTCCTCGAGTCCGGCGTGATCGTCACCACGCGTGGCCGACTGGCCGACGCGAACATGAGCTTCAGTGCACATCCGGGCGACCAGCTCGACGGTGCGCCCATGATCGTGCTGACCAACCACGGCACTGCCTCGGCCGCGGAGATCGTCGCCGGCGCCTTGAAGGACAACCGCCGCGCGTTGACCATGGGCCAGCGCACGTTCGGCAAGGGCGTGGTGCAGACCGTGTTGCCGCTGGACGCCGATCATGCGGTGAAACTCACCACCGCCCGCTACTACACGCCGAACGGCACCTCGATCCAGGCCGAGGGGATCAAACCGGACATCGCCCTGGCCGACCTCACCGTGAACCAGGCCGACAAGCCGCCGGAGCTGATCAGCTCCGAGGCCGACCTGCCCAATCATCTGGCCAACGAAAATGCCAAGGCGGCGACCGACATCAACAACGATGGCAGCGCCGCGGATGCCAGGCTGGCTACCAGCGATTACGCGCTGGCGCAGGCACTCAACGTGCTCAAGGGCATGGCGTTGCGACAGCCGGCGGCGATCCGGCACTGACGGGAAGACGCGTCGTACTGATCCACGGCGCGTCCACATCGCGAGGGACACACTGCGCGGATGAGCGCTGCTGCCACCGATCACGTCACCCCTCCGCATGTGCTGATCCTCGGCGGCGGTTTTGGCGGCCTGACCGTGGCGCGACGACTGGCCGGCAGCAACGCCCGGATCACCCTGGTCGACCAGCACAACCACCATCTGTTCCAGCCCCTGCTCTACCAGGTGGCCACCGCCAGCCTCGCCGCGCCGTCGATCGCAGCACCGTTGCGCCACATCCTTCGCCGGCAGCGCGATCTCACCGTGCTGATGGACGAGGTGACCGGGGTGGACCTGGACGCAAGACAGGTTCAATGCCGCTCGGCCACGCTGGCTTATGACTTTCTGGTCGTTGCCACTGGCGCCACCCATGCCTACTTCGGCCACGATGAATGGGCGCGTTTTGCACCGGCGTTGAAGAACCTGGATGACGCGCTGCTGATCCGTCGCCGGGTCCTGCTCGCTTTCGAGCAGGCCGAGCTCGAGGGCGATCCCGCGCGCCGCCAGCCGTGGCTCAACTTCATCGTGGTCGGTGGCGGCTCGACCGGGGTGGAACTGGCCGGTACCCTGATCGAGCTGGCCCGGCATACCCTGTCCGGCGAATTCCGCCGCTGCAACCCACGCCTGGCCACGGTGCGTCTGATCGAGGCAGGACCTCGGCTGTTGGCCGGATACGATCCATCACTGTCGGAAAAGGCGCGCCGACAACTGGAGCAATTGGGGGTGGAAGTGCACACCGGCGTCGCGGTCAGCGCAATCGACGCCGACGGCGTGAAACTGGGCGAACGGCGCTTGAGCGCCCGCACGGTGCTGTGGGCCGCTGGCGTGGCCGCCTCACCGGTGGGACGCATGCTGGGCGTGGCGCTGGACAAGGCCGGCCGCGTGCGGATTCGTGATGACCTGAGCGTCCCGGGCCATGCGGAGGTCTTCGTGATTGGCGACCTGGCTCATCTGGAACAGCCCGATGGCACGCGGGTACCCGGCGTGGCGCCTGCGGCGAAGCAGATGGGAAAGCACGTGGGGAATGCGTTGCAAGCACGCCTGCGTGGCAGTGATGAACCGTATCCGCCGTTCCGCTATCACGACGACGGTTCGCTGGCCACGATCGGTCGCATGGCGGCGGTGGCACAGTTTGGCAGACTGAAACTTTCCGGCCTCCTGGCCTGGATCATCTGGCTGCTGGCGCACATCTATTTTCTGATCGGCTTCCGCAATCGGCTGGCGGTCATGCTGGATTGGGCCTGGGCGTATTGCACGCACCAGCGACAGGCACGCATCGTCAACGGTACCGACACTGACAGCCACGATTGACGGGCACACGCCGGCAAGCATTCATGCAAACGGCCCGGTTTCCCGGGCCGTCGCTGTTCTTGCTGAAAGTCCTCGCGAGAACGTGGAAGACGCTACACCGCGAACAAGCCGCGCATCTTCTTCATCGCGTTCGCCTCGACCTGGCGAATGCGCTCGGCGGACACGCCGTACTCGTCGGCCAGATCCTGCAGCGTGGCCTTGTTGTCGTCATCCAGCCAGCGGCGCTGGATGATGTCGCGCGAGCGCTTGTCCAGGTGGCTGAGTGCGTCGTTCAGCGTCTGCATCTGGTTATCGGCGTAGTCCTCGTCCGCGACGTTCTCGTACGGGTCGGCGCCGTCGTCAATGAGGAACGCGGCCGGCGCCGGCTTGGCGTCATCGTCGGCATCCACCGGCGCCTCGAAGCCGATGTCGCGACCTGACAGACGCGATTCCATCTCGCGCACCGTTGCCTCGGGCACGCCAAGATCCTTGGCCACGATGCTCACCTCGGCCGCATTCATCCAGCCCAGGCGCTTCTTGTTCTTGCGCAGGTTGAAGAACAGCTTGCGCTGCGCCTTGGTGGTGGCGACCTTCACGATGCGCCAGTTCTTGAGGATGAACTCGTGCATCTCGGCGCGGATCCAGTGCACCGCAAAGCTGACCAGTCGAACACCCACGTCGGGGTCGAAACGCTTCACGGCCTTCATCAGCCCGATGTTGCCTTCCTGGATCAGGTCGGACAGCTGCAAGCCATAACCGGAATAGCCGCGCGCCACATGCACCACGAAGCGCAGGTGAGACATCACCAGCTTCTTCGCCGCGTCGAGGTTTTCCGTTTCGAGATAATCACGCGACAGCGCCTGCTCTTCTTCCACGCTCAACACCGGAATGCGATGCACGGCGGAAATGTAGGCATCCAGACTGCCCACCAGGCTCGGCAAGGGGTAGTTGGCGGTCACCAGGGCTTGAGACATGGATGAAACCTCCTGCAAGACGACAAAGTTTAGCACTCGAGTGATTGGAGTGCTAAAGCTCCAATTGGTTCGATCCGGAAGGAAACCGGGCCTTAATGAACTGTATGGTACAGATATAAACTGCGCTTGTCGAGTCCCCGGTCACGCCCAGATGAGGGTCGGGTACGCGAGTTCAAGCCTCGGCAGCATCAGCCCGGAGCCCTCGTGGCGAGGGCAGCGACCAATCGATCGGCAGCCGATGCCGGCTTTCCAGGTACCGGTTGGCGGCGGAGAAATGGCCACAACCGATGAAGCCGCGATGGGCGGACAGCGGCGACGGATGCACTGAACGCAGCACGCAGTGGCGATCGCCGTCGATCAGCTCACCCTTGCGTTGCGCGTACGCTCCCCACAACAGGAACACCAGTCTTTCGCGCTCGCGGTTGAGCGCGTCGATCGCCGCATCGGTGAAGCCCTCCCAGCCCCGGTTTGCGTGTGCGCCGGCACGTCCCTCCTCCACCGTCAGCACGCTGTTGAGCAGCAGCACGCCGCGGTCGGCCCAGGCAGTGAGGCAACCGTGGCCGGGGCGGGCGATGCCGAGGTCGCGCTGGATCTCCTTGAAGATGTTGTCCAGCGACGGCGGCACCCGCACACCAGGGCGCACCGAGAAACAAAGGCCATGCGCCTGGCCGGGGCCGTGGTAGGGATCCTGGCCAAGGATCACGACCCGCACCGCCTCGAACGGGGTGTGCTCAAACGCAGCGAAGATCTCCGGACTGGGCGGATAGATGTGCTTGCCGGCATGCTTCTGCACACGCAGGAAGTTGGACAAGGACTGCATCTCGGGCCGCTGCAAGTAGGCACCGATGCGCGCCTTCCAGGACGGCTCCAGCTTGACTTCATGCTCGCTCATGCGTCCTTGTCGCCCGACTCATGGTCGGCCTGCTCGCGACCACGGAGATGTGCCGCCACGCGCAACTGGAACAGGAGTTTGGTGATCAGCAGCTTTTCCTGGACGGGTTTCTCGACCAGATCGTTGGCGCCCGCGCGGATCAGCGCGGCCTGGTTGGCCGGGTTCTCGTCGCCTGTCATCACCAGCACCGGCAGCCGGCCCTTGTCGTAGCCGAAGTCGTTGCGGATATGCTTGAGCAGGTCACCGCCGGTCAGCTCGCCTTTCAGGCTGACATCGGTCAATACCGCATCTGCACCGATCCCGCCCTGCGCCCGGTCCGTCTCGAGCAGTGCAATCGCATTCTCCACGCTGACCACATGTCGCACGGTCAGGCCGATCTTCTCCAGCATGCGCCGGGTCGCTAGTGCCACCACGCGGCTATCCTCGACGTAGAGGACGGTGCCTTCGGCGCTGGCTTCCGGACTGACATAGCCGCGGATGAACTCTGCCAATGCCTGGAAACCCAGCGATTTGTCGAAATAATCGGTGACATGGTCGCCCAGCGAACGCCGGTGCAGCCGTTCCTCGACATCGCCGGAGACCACCACGATCGGCACATAGATCTGCGGCGCGGCCTCGCGCACGAATCGCGCCAGCTCCAGCCCATCCATGTCCGGCAGGCGCAGCGCGATGGTGATGAAATCGAACACGCCGTCGTTCAGCACCTGCTGCGCTTCCTCGCCGCTGCCGCAAGCGACGACTTCGACGCCGGGCAGCTCGTCTTTCAGCACACGGCCGATCAATTTGCGCACCACGCGCGAGCCATCAACTACCAGTACGCGCGGTGCTTCGGTCAGCAGACGACTGCTGATGTTTGTGCTCATGCCTCACTCACTCGAATGACTCGCGCCGATCCTTGGCCGATAATTCTCTGCGCACCCCCTTGCGCGCATGTTCAGTTGACGATGATGCCCCAATCGGCCGTCAACGGTTGCGATTCACGTCACCGCGCTGGCAGCCGGTGGACGGCATCACGCCGCCGCGCGCAGTTGCCACGCGCTGACCACGCGTGCACCGAGCCACCCCAACAGCGCCGCCACCAGCGGCACCGCCAGCAGCAGCCACAGCGGCAGGCCGCCCACGTGCAGTTGGCCTTCATAGGCGTGGCTCAGGCGAGCTACCGGTGCGGCCAGCGCCAACTCGATCGCGACAGCCAGCGCTGCGGCGAGGATGCCGCTGAACAGGCCATACCAGATGCCCGCGTACAGATAGGGACGTCGCACGAACGCCTTGCTGGCGCCAACCAGCAGCAGCACGCCGATTTCCTCGCTGCGACTGGCGATATCGATCCGCACGGTGTTGCCGACCACCAGCAGCGCGGCCAGCGCCAGCAGCGAAGCAAGAATGAGCACCACCCGATTGCCTACACCGAGCAACGCATCCAGCCGCTGCCGCCAGTGTCCACTGTCCTGCACCAGGTCGACGCTGCTCATGCCGCGCGCGTCCGTCACCAGTTGTTCCAGCGCCGTGGCCGTGGCGTCCGGACGTGGCTGCAGTTGCAGTACGTACGGCAACGGGTTTTCACCCAGCGACTGCACGGCGCCGGAAAAGCCCTGCATTTTCGCCAACTCTTCCATACCCTGCTGCGGCGTCTTGATCGTTACCGCGCCCACTTCAGGGCGCTCGCCCAGTTGCCTGGCAAGCATTTGCGCCTGCTGCGCACCCTGGTCGGTCTTGAGGAACACGCTGATCGCCTGGGTCTGGCCCAGCGCACCGCCGAGCTTCTGCACGTTGCCCAGCAGCAGGTAGAACGCCAAGGGCAAGGCCAGCGCCAAACCCATCACCGCGATCGTGAGCAGACTGCCCAGCGGTCGCGCCGCCAGCCGCCGCAGACTGGATGCCGCACTCCAGCCATGATGCTCTTGCCAACTGGCAAGGCGGCGACCGCGGCTGTGTTCGTTGCGGACCGGTGCCTCGCTGGGCGCAGAATGATTGACTGGCACGGTGCTCACAACACCTCCTGCGCCGCGAGGTCCGCGACCAGCCGACCGTGGTCGAGCACGATCACGCGCTTCTTCATGCGTTTGATCAACGCCAGGTCGTGGCTGGCGACCAGCACGGTGGTACCGACCTGCTGGAACTCGTCGAACAGGCCCATGATTTCCAGTGCCAGTTGCGGATCGAGGTTGCCGGTGGGTTCGTCGGCGATCAGCAGAGCCGGTCGCGCCACGATCGCGCGGGCAATGCCCACCCGCTGTTGTTCGCCCGCGGACAGGGTGTCGGGCAATTGGCGCTCGTAGGCGAGCAAGCCGACTTTTTCCAGCGCAGCGCGTACCCGGCGGGCGCGTTCGGCGCGGCCGATGCTGCCGATCACCAACGGCAGCTCGACGTTGGCAAACACGGTGCGATCCATCAGCAGCCGGTGATCCTGGAACACCATGCCGATCTGTCGGCGCCACTTCGGCACGCCACTGGCGCGGATCTTCGACAGTCGCTTGCCGTCCATGCTGATCGCCCCGTGCGACGGCCGCTCGATCAGACCAAGCAGCTTGAGCAGGGTGCTCTTGCCGGCGCCGGAGTGGCCAGTGATGAAGGCCATCTCGCCGCTGGGTACCTCGAACGAAAGTTGCGAGAGCGCCTCATGGCCGCCTTCGTAACGTTTGCTGACCTGGTCGAACTGGATCACCGCGTGTCCCCGCGCTGGAATGCCGGCATGCCAACGGCAAGGATAAGCGAAGCAGGTCGCGAGTTGAGGAATTTCGCAACATGGCGATGCTGCGTCGATTCAGCGCAGGACAGACCGGCAACCGCAATCCAGCGCCGCCGCCCAAGGCAGCACCGCGACAGGCAGTGCTGCGACAGCGACTACTTGCCGGTGAACAAGCGCGTCAGACGACGAAACAGCCCCGGCTTGTTCGGGTGCGCGTGCTCAACAGTTTTGCCGGAAGTCACCGCTACCTGACGCGATGGACGCGTGTGACCGTTGGCAGAGGAGTCGGTCGCCTTGCGCTCGCGCGAAGGGCGACGTTCGCCGCGGGGCGCACGGTTGGCGTTGGCGGGCGCGGGCTGGTGGTCGGACTGGTGGCCGACCATCTCGACGCCTTCGGCCGGTGCACCTTCACGATGACGATTGCGACCGCCGCGCCGGCGGCGCGGTTTGCGCGTGCCTGCATCAGCGTCAATCGCCGTGACGTCGGCGGCTGGCGCTGCTTCGGTCTGGTGTACAGCCACGTCGGCCGGCTGGACAGGCGCCGCGTCGGCCGCCTTGGGCTTGCGCTCGCGCGACGGGCGCGCACTGCTGCGGCTGCCGCTGCGTTCACCGTGCCCACTGGCGGTACTGCCACGGCGCGGTTTCTCCCCCGGACGCGGCGGAACCACGTCACCGAACGCCGCGCTGTCGGCCGCGGCATTGGCAGCAAACTCCGAATCAATCTCGCGTGGCTTGGGCATCACCAGCAAGGCCGGGTCCATCGGCGCGACCGGAATGCTCTGACCGATGTAGGCCTCGATATCCGGCAACGACACCGCGTAGAGGTCGCAGGCAAAGCTGATCGCGTCACCTTCGGCGCCCAGCCGTGCGGTGCGGCCGATGCGATGTACGTAGTCTTCCGCTTCATGTGGCAGGTCGTAATTGAAAACGTGGCTGACCTCGGGAATGTGGAGCCCGCGCGCGGCCACATCGGTGGCTACCAGGATGTCCAGCTGGCTGTCTTTGAAGCGCTGCAACAGCTTCTGCCGCTTGAGCTGCGGCACGTCGCCGGAGATCGCACCGACCCGGCAACCGTGGCGCTTGACCCGCTCGGTGATCCGTTCGGCCGCCGCCTTGGTGTTGACGAAAATGATGCTGCGCGTGGGCTTGTGCTGATCGAGCAGGTTCAGCAGCAGCGGCATCTTCTCTTCCTTGGCCGGGAAGTAGACGGTCTGGCGCACCTGGTCGGCGGTGACATGATCGCTTTCCACCACCAGTTTCTCGGCCTCATGCATGTGCTCGTAGGCCAGCTCCAGCACGCGATGGCTCAGCGTGGCCGAGAACAGCAGCACCTGGCGTTGCTCGCGTGGCGGCAGACGACGGAAGATGAAGCGGACGTCCTTGATGAAGCCGAGGTCGAACATGCGATCGGCCTCGTCGATCACCATCACCTCGACGCTGTTGAGGCTGAAGACTCCTTGCTTGTGGTAGTCGAGCAGACGACCGGGAGTGGCGATGATGATGTCGCAGCCATCCTTCAATTGCTGGCGCTGCTTGTCGTAGTCGACGCCGCCATAGATCAGCGCGGTCTTCAGGCCGGTGTGCTGGCCGATGCTGCGGGCGTCCTTGTCGATCTGGATCGCCAGTTCGCGGGTCGGCGCGATGATCAGGGCACGCGGATCGCTGTCCTTGCGATCGGAGACGGCAGGCGTGTTCAACAGGCGGTTCATCAACGCGACCAGGAAGGCACAGGTCTTGCCGGTGCCGGTCTGCGCCTGGCCGGCGACGTCGCGGCCGGCCAGCGCTGGTGGCAGGGTCATTTCCTGGATCGGCGTGCAGCGCGTGAAGCCACTGTCGTCCAGGCCCTGCTGCAGCAGCGGATGAAGATCGAAGTTCGTGAAGAAGGTATCGGTGAGGACGGTTTGTGACATATCGGGAATTCTGGACCTTGCCTGACGGCGACGTGATGCGCTGCGCCTCTTTCAGCAGCCGAAGATCGGCGCGAAAGCGGTGCAGGACGGGTGCGCATTGCGCAACTGAAGCTTTCAATCTCGGGGTCGACAAGGTCGCGCCGCGGCGTGCGACGCCGGATTTGACGGCGTTCCGACGGGTGGCCTGGAAGGCCGCCCTTGAATCGTGCCCGGAGTTGCGCTGGAATGACGGCTCGGCCACCCTGGCCTGCCTTTTTCCCGCCCAACCCATGCTTCATGGGCGCCTGAGTGTAGCTGATGACGCCAATCCTTGTATTGCGGCGTCCATCACCCCATTGTTCCCTCCCCGCAGTTTTTTGCCCCCAGCCACGGAGATCCCCCGGTGAGTGACCTTATTACCCATGTGAGCGACGATGCCTTCGAACAAGAGGTGCTGAAGTCCGAGACCCCTGTGCTGCTGGATTTCTGGGCCGAATGGTGCGGTCCGTGCAAGGCCATCGCGCCGATGCTGGACGAGTTGGCCCAGCAGTACGAAGGCAAGCTGCGCGTGGTCAAGGTGAACATCGACCAGAACCAGCAGACGCCCCGCACCTACGGCGTACGCGGCATTCCGACCTTGATGGTGTTCAAGAACGGCAAGGTCGAAGCCACCCAGATCGGCGCCGTCAGCAAGGGGCAGCTGACCCAGATGATCGACAAGGCAATCTGATTCGCCTGGACCCCGCCCGCTGCAGGCAGCCCGCCCCGCGTCATCCGGCGGGTTGCCGGGGCTTTACGTCGGTACGCAGCGGGTGCTAGATTGATTGCGTCCGTCGGGACAGTCCTGTCCCCTAGCGCCTTTCGCGCGACGCACACCCTCCCTCCTGCAACTCAACGGCGCCCCGCGAGGATTGCCCGTGTCCGATACCGATAACCAGACCCCGCCCGACTCCAAGGGCGCCGATCCCCGCCCCGTGGCCGAAGGCAAACCCGAGCCGCGTGCTCGCGCACCCCGACGCAGCGCGGCGGCGAAAGCCGCCGCGAGTGCAGACAAGGCGACCGCGAGCGACAAGGCGGCCGAGAAGCCATCCGCGCCGTCTCCGGCTCCTGCTCCGGCGCCCGCGCCTGCCGCTCCGGCGCCGGCCCCGGCTCCGGCGGTTGCCGCGACGCCCGCCAGGAACGAGCCAACATCATCGCCGCCCAGCCAGGGGGCAAACGATTCGTCCGCGTCCGGCTCGCCGGGCGACTCATCGGCGGGGTCGAACGGCAACTCCAGCCAGAACGCGCCGCAGGGACAGGGCCCGAACCAGGGTCAGAACGGCGGTCGCGAAGGTCGCGAGGGCCGGGAAAGTCGTGGTCGCCGCCGGCGCAACGAGCGGGGCGAGCGCAACAACCAGCCACGCCCCCAAGGTGAGCGCCACCCGCGCCCCAACCCGAACGGCCTGCCGGTGGACGACGACAACGCCGACCCGGGCAGCAACGACCGGGTGATCAACCTCACCGAACTCAAGCGCATGAAGGCGCCGCAGCTGCTGGAGTTTGCCGAGTCGCTGGGCGTCCACGAAGGCATCGCCCGCGCCCGCAAGCAGGACGTGATCTTCAACGTGCTCAAGGCGCACGCCCGTTCCGGCGGCGGCATCTGGGCCGAAGGCGTGCTGGAAATCCTGCAGGACGGCTTCGGTTTCATGCGCTCGGCCGACGAGTCCTATCTGGCCGGCCCCGACGACATCTATGTCTCGCCCAGCCAGATCCGCCGCTTCAACCTGCGCACCGGCGACTACATCACCGGTCGCGTACGGCATCCGAAGGAAGGCGAACGCTACTTCGCGATGTTGCGGGTGGAGACGATCAACGGTGATCCGCCGGAAGCATCCAAGAACAAGATGCTGTTCGAGAACCTCACCCCGCTGTTCCCGCGCAAGGCGTTCAAGCTGGAGCGCGGCAACGGTTCCAGCGAGGACATCACCGGCCGCATCCTCGACCTGATCGCGCCGATCGGCAAGGG
>JBDTEG010000005.1:0-10681 GCA_039922695.1 Rhodanobacter sp.
GAGCCGGACACCGAGGACGCCACCTTCGTCGGCGAGTACGAAGCGCTGCTGGCCGGGGCCAGCGCCGACTACGACTTTCCCGATTTCGACGAGAACACCCGCGCCACCACGTTCTTCACCACCGGCACGACCGGCGTGCCCAAGGGCTGCTATTACAGCCACCGCCAATTGGTGCTGCACACCATGGCGATCGCCGGCTGGTTCGGTACGGCGCCGGCGCAGGGTCGCCTCCATCGTGAAGACGTCTACATGCCGATCACGCCGATGTTCCACGTGCACGCCTGGGGCGTTCCCTACGCGGCGACCCTGCTGGGACTCAAGCAGGTTTATCCGGGCCGTTACGACGCGGCGATCATGCTGAAGTTGATCCGCGACGAGGGCGTGACCTTCTCGCACTGCGTGCCGACCCTGTTGCAGATGCTGCTGTCCCACCCCGACTCGGCGAACACCGACTTGTCCAGGTTGAAGATGGTGATCGGCGGCTCGGCGCTGTCACAGGGATTGTGCCGTACGGCGCTGGAACGCGGCATCGACGTGTTCACCGGCTACGGCATGAGCGAGACGGCGCCGATCCAGGCCGTGATGCATCTGAGCAGCGCCGAAGTGGCCGGAGACATCGACAGCCAGGCCGCCTTGCGCGTCCGCGCTGGCCAGCCTTTCATGCTGTGCGATGTCTCCATCGTCGACGACGAAATGCAAGCGCAGCCCCACGACGGACAATCCCAGGGCGAAGTCGTCTTTCGCAGCCCGTGGTTGACCCAGGGCTATCTGAAGGACCCGGAAAACTCCAGGAGCCTGTGGCGCGGTGGTTACCTGCACTCGGGCGATATTGGCAGCATCGATGCCGCTGGCCAGCTGCAGATCCGCGACCGGCTCAAGGACGTGATCAAGACCGGGGGCGAGTGGGTCAGCTCGCTGGCGCTGGAGGATCTGATCTCGAAAATGGTCGGTGTCAGCGAGGTCGCCGTGATCGGCGTGCCGGATGCAAGATGGGGCGAGCGCCCGCTGGCCCTGGTCGTCCCTCGTGCAGGCACGACTCTGGAGTCGCAAACCATCCGCCAGCAGCTCATGGATCTGGCTGGCACCGGTGACATCCCGACTTATGCCGTGCCCGACCAGGTTCTGATCGTCGAGGCGCTGGCCAAGACCAGTGTCGGCAAGCTCGACAAGAAAGCGCTGCGGAGCACCTATCTTCAATGAACCGCTCTTGCAGCGTGCGTTCCACACGCGGGCCTGAGCGCCTGACTAGCCGGGCCACTGTGTTATCGCGAGCGCCAGCGCCCTCGAGTCAACCATTATTTGGGGAACTACATGGCAAAGATAGAAGCAAGACTATTGGCACTTGGGCTCACGCTGCCACCACCGCCGCAGCCTCCGCCCGGGGTCGTCCTGCCCTTCCGCTTTGTGAGGATCCTTGGCAACCGCGTGTTGATCTCTGGCCACGGACCACAAAATCCGGATGGCTCCCTCGCGGAACCACTGGGCAAGCTCGGGCGCGAAGTCTCGCTCGAACAGGGCTACGTTGCCGCCCGGCTCGTTGCGCTTTCCATCCTGGGCAGCCTCAAGCGTGCGCTTGGCGACCTCGACCGCATTGCAGCCTGGTCGCGCGTGCTCGGCATGGTCAATTCGGCGCCCGGCTTCCAGCAGCAGCCAAATGTCATCAACGGATTCTCCGACCTCATCCTGGAACTCTACGGCCCCGACGTGGGTGCCCACAGTCGCAGCGCCGTGGGCCTTGCCGAGCTTCCCTTCAATATTCCGGTGGAGATCGAGGCCGAAGTGGAACTCATCCGGGATCAGGATTTGCAAGACGGATGAAGATCGGTTCGGCTGGCACCTTGCACTGGCAAGGTGAGGTCTGCATGTCCACGGCATACGCGACTCGCACAGAGCAATCTCGTTTCGATGGAGCGTTGTCCTCCCGGGACAAAGCGGATGCCTTTACTCCTGTTTTACGCTCTCTGGACAAGTATCGTCCCGAGGCATCGAGGCACCCGGTGCTGGTGCGGCGTTCATCGCTTGGCCCGCGCGTCCTCGTGGAAAACTACAAGGTACGCCGCCCGCGTGAAGCTCGCGGCGCTGACTGCGCTCGATCTGATGAGTCTGGCGCTGATGGTCCCCGGCGTCTTCACCAGCCTGTACCTGGCGTTTCGTTAACCATCAACGCCGCGATTGATCGCCGGAAAAACGAGCCGACCGGCGGCGTATTCCAAGCTCGACGAGGAGATTTTCATGAGCAGCGACAGCTTTGGCACACGTGATCAGTTGACCGTCGACGACACCAGCTACCAGATCTACCGGCTTGATCGGGTCAACACCGCGCATCGATTGCCCTACAGCCTCAAGGTGCTGCTGGAAAACCTGTTGCGCAACGAGGACGGCCACCTGGTGACGCGCGAACAGATCCAGTCGCTGGCGGACTGGCAACCCAAGTCCACCGCGCAGAAAGAAGTGCAGTACACGCCAGCTCGCGTGCTGATGCAGGATTTCACCGGCGTGCCGTGCGTGGTGGACCTGGTGGCGATGCGCGACGCGATCATCGCGCTGGGAGGCGATCCGCAGCAGATCAATCCTCTGGTGCCCAGCGAATTGGTGATCGATCACTCCGTCATCGTCGATGCGTTCGGCCAGGACGACGCCTTCTCGATCAATGCGCAGCTTGAGTTCGAGCGCAACGTGGAGCGCTACCAGTTGCTCCGCTGGGCGCAACAGGCGTTTAACAATTTCAAGGTGGTGCCGCCGGATACCGGCATCTGCCATCAGGTCAATCTGGAATACCTGTCGCGCGTGGTGTTCACCCGCAAGGGGCCGGACGGCATGCTGGCCTACCCTGACACGCTGGTGGGCACCGACTCGCATACGCCGATGGTCAACGGGCTGGGCGTGCTCGGCTGGGGCGTGGGCGGCATCGAGGCCGAGGCAGCCATGCTCGGACAGCCGATGAGCATGCTCATTCCGCAGGTCGTCGGCATCAAGCTGATCGGCGAGTTTCCGCCCGGCACGACCGCCACTGACCTGGTGCTCACGGTCGCCGAGTTGCTGCGCAAGACCGGCGTGGTGGGCAAATTTGTCGATTTCTACGGACCGGGTGTGGCTCGCATTCCGTTGGCCAACCGCGCCACGCTGGGCAACATGAGCCCGGAATACGGCGCGACCTGCGCGATCTTCCCGATCGACGACGAAACGCTTTCCTACCTGCGCCTGACCGGCCGTCCCGAGCACCAGGTGCGCCTGGTCGAGGCCTATGCCAAGGCGCAGGGCTTGTGGCACGACCCCGGGCAAGAAGCCGAATACTCGCAGTCGCTGGAACTTGATCTGCGCACGCTGGAGCCTTCCATTGCCGGACCCAAGCGTCCACAAGACCGTATCCCGGTGCGGATCGCACCCGGCGCCGTGGGCGCGCTGCTCAAGGGGCAGCCGTACGAGAAGGCAGTGCTGAAGGGTCTGGACGAGGGTATCGACGAATCGTTTCCGGCCAGCGATCCGGTGTCGATCATGGCGGCCTCACCCAACGATGCGCCGCGCGTGCCTGGTCGTTGCGACATCGACCACGACTGGCTGCACGCGCCGGTCGAGGTCAAGATGGCCAACGGTGGCAACGCGGAGCTGGACAACGGACATGTGGTCATTGCTGCGATCACCTCGTGCACGAATACCTCCAATCCGCTGGTGATGATAGGTGCCGGCCTGTTGGCCAAACGTGCGGTTGAAAAAGGCCTGGCGCGCAAACCCTGGGTCAAGACCTCGCTGGCACCGGGATCGCGCGTGGTCACCGATTACTACGATCGCGCCGGCCTCACACCGTATCTGGACAAGCTGGGCTTCAACTTGGTCGGGTATGGCTGCACCACCTGCATCGGCAATTCCGGTCCGCTGATTCCGGAAGTCGCCGCGGCCGTGGCCGAACATGATCTCAACGTATGCTCGGTGCTCTCGGGCAACCGCAACTTCGAAGGGCGCATCCACCCGCAGACGCAGATGAACTTCCTGGCCTCGCCGCTGCTGGTGGTGGCTTATGCGCTGGCGGGCACGATGCACACCAACCTGCTCAAGGATCCGCTGGGCACCGGGAGTGATGGCAAGCCGGTTTATCTGCGCGACATCTGGCCCTCCAACCGCGAGATCCAGGACGTCATCGATGCCTGTGTGCAGGCCGACATGTTCTCCAAGGGCTATGCCGATGTGTTCGCAGGCGACGACAACTGGCGCAGCCTGGACGTGCCCGAGGGAAATGCGTTCAAGTGGGCTGCCGATTCGACCTACGTGCGCCAGCCCCCGTATTTCGACGGTGTGGGGCGCGACCCGGTGCCGTTGACGGACATCAAGGGCGCACGCGTGCTGGCCAAGCTGGGAGACTCGGTGACCACTGACCACATCAGTCCGGCCGGTGCGATCAAGGTCGACTCGCCCGCCGGCAAGTACCTCACCGGGCATGGCGTGGAGCGCAAGGATTTCAACTCCTACGGCTCGCGCCGCGGCAATCATGAAGTGATGATCCGCGGCACCTTCGCCAACATCCGCTTGCGCAACCAGCTGGCGCCAGGCACCGAAGGGGGTTTCACGCGCGACTTCACCCAGGAAAGCGGGCCGGTCAGCACGATCTTCGATGCTTCGGCGAATTACCTTGTCGCCGGGACGCCGCTGGTGATCCTTGCGGGCAAGGAATACGGCTCCGGTTCGTCACGCGACTGGGCGGCGAAAGGCACCGCGTTGCTGGGTGCGCGCGCCGTGATCGCGCAATCCTACGAGCGCATCCATCGTTCCAACCTGATTGGCATGGGCGTGCTGCCGTTGCAGTACAAGTATGGCGAAAGCGCGGACACGCTGGGCCTGTCCGGCGAGGAGAGCTTCGAGATCACCGGACTGGCCGGCAACGAGGCGCCTGCGCGCAGCGTGCGCGTGACGGCGACCGATGCGCAGGGCAAGGTGAATGCGTTTGATGCGATCGTGCGTATCGATACGCCAGTCGAAGGGGCCTATTACCGCCACGGCGGTATCCTGCCGTACATGTTGCGCCAGCTTCTCGATGCCGAGCCGGCCACCGCAGTCACCTGAGCCCAACCGGCGTTCCGCGGGCCCACTGGAGACAGCCCGTCTTCAGTGGCTTTTGGACAGCAGCTTGTCCAGGATCCGCGTCAGCCACACGCGTTCTTCCGGATCGAGCCTTGCCAGCAGCTCGCGCTCGCGCGCACGGGCCATCGGCGCAACTTCGTCGTGCATGGTCCAGCCGGCCGCACTGAGCTGCAGGACCGAGCGGCGCTTGTCGTTGTCGTGGGTGGTCCGGTCGACCCGACCGGCGGCAACCAATCGCGACAATGCGCGACTCACTGCCACCTTGTCCATCGCGGTGCGTTCGGCGACCTCGCGTGCGGACAGGCCCTCGAAGCGCGCCAGCACGGCCATCACCCGCCATTCCGTCATCGAGATGTCGTAGCGGCTCTGGTAATCCATGGCGATCGTCTGGCTGACCGTATTTGACAGGATCGATAGCCGATAGGGCAGGAAATGTTCCAGCTGCAGGGGCGCATGCTCCGCGTCGATGTGAGCTGGCTTGCGTGTGGCGGGCATGGCGGCGGGTTCCTTGCAATTGGTTTCAATTGTAACTATAACGTGGGACTTACCTTGATGGTGGCACGCTTGGCAACTGCCGACGTGCACCGACACACAGGAGAGCGCCATGAACGCCCAGCCCAATCTTGGCATGCAGGTCACCACATTCGAAAACCCGATGGGAATCGACGGTTTCGAGTTCGTCGAATTTGCCGCGCCGAAAGGTCGTGCCGGTGAACTGCATGACCTGTTCAGGCGCATGGGTTTCACGGCAGTGCTCAGGCACAAGTCCCGTCCAATCACCGTGTACCGCCAGAACGGCGTGAACTTCCTGGTCAACGAGGACGCGGAATCGTTCGCCGCCGATTTCGCCGCGAAGCACGGCCTCTGCGCCAGCGGTTTCGCGATCCGCTTCCGCAAGCCCGCCGCCCAGGTGCTGGCCACAGTGCTGGGCAACGGAGGCGAGGGGGTTGACGACAAGGAAGTGAGCAAGGCCGTGTCTGCACCGGTGGTCAAGGGGATTGGCGACTGCATGCTCTACCTGGTCGATCGCTACGGCAACGCCGGCAACATCTACGACGGCGACTACGCGCCGATCGAAGGCGCCGACCAGAACCCGACCGGTTTCGGGCTCACCTTCATCGACCACCTCACCCACAACCTGCACTTCGGCAACATGCAGAAGTGGTCGGACTACTACGAAAAGCTGTTCAACTTCCGCGAGATCCGCTATTTCGACATCAAGGGCGCCAAGACTGGCCTGGTGTCCAAGGCAATGACCGCGCCCGACGGCATCGTGCGCATTCCGCTGAACGAGTCGAACGACCCGAAGAGCCAGATCAACGAATATCTCGATGCCTACAAGGGCGAGGGCATCCAGCATATTGCCTGCTTCACCGACGACATCTACACCACGGTGGAAAAAATGCGCGAGGCGGGGGTGGAGTTCCTCGATACGCCGGACGCCTATTTCGAGGTGATCGACGAGCGCATCCCCAACCATGGCGAGGACGTGCCGCGACTGGCAAAAAACAAGATCCTGATCGACGCGGACAACGAAACGAAGAAGCGCCTGCTGCTGCAGATCTTCACCCAGAACAACATCGGCCCGATCTTCTTCGAGATCATCCAGCGCAAGGGCAACGAAGGTTTCGGCGAAGGCAATTTCCAGGCCTTGTTCGAGTCGATCGAGCGTGACCAGATGAAGCGCGGTTTCCTTTAAGGAGCTGGTCCGATGGTCAGCAAGGAATACCAGTCGGGTTTCGGCAACGAGTTCGCCAGCGAAGCCATGGCCGGCACCCTGCCGGTCGGGCAGAACTCGCCGCAGCGGGTGGCGCATGGCCTCTACGCCGAGCAGCTGTCCGGCACGGCGTTCACCGCACCGCGCCATCTCAACCGGCGCAGCTGGCTATACCGGATTCGCCCCGCGGCGGTTCATGAACAATTCCTGCCGCTGCAGCACACGACCTTCCACAATCGCTTCGACGAGGCACCGGCCACGCCGAACCAGCTACGCTGGGATCCGTTGCCGATGCCGGCCGGGCCGACCGATTTCATCGACGGTCTGGTGACATGGGCCGGTAATGGTGGGGCTTCCGAGCAGGGCGGTATCGGTATCCACTTGTTCGCGGCGAACCGCTCGATGCAGGGCCGCTTCTTCCATGACGCCGATGCCGAGTTGCTGATCGTGCCGCAGCAGGGCCGACTGCGCCTGGCCACCGAACTGGGCGTGATCGAACTCGAGCCGCAGGAGATCGCGGTGATCCCGCGCGGAGTGCGTTTTCGCGTCGACCTGCTTGAGGGCGAGGCGCGCGGCTACGTTTGCGAGAACTTCGGTGCGCTGCTGCGACTGCCTGAACTGGGGCCGATCGGCTCCAACTGCCTGGCCAATGCGCGAGATTTCCTCACGCCGGTGGCGGCTTTCGAAGACGTCGAGGGCCAATTCGAGCTGGTCACGAAGTTCCAGGGTGCGCTGTGGACGGCCGCGATTGGCCACTCGCCGCTGGACGTGGTGGGCTGGCATGGCACCTGCGCACCGTACAAGTACGACCTGCGCCGCTTCAACGCGATCGGGTCGATCAGCGTCGACCATCCTGATCCGTCGATCTTCACCGTGCTGACCTCGGCCAGCGACACGCCCGGCACGGCCAACATGGATTTCGCGATCTTCCCGCCGCGCTGGCTGGTGGCGCAACACACCTTCCGTCCGCCATGGTTCCACCGCAATGTGGCCAGCGAGTTCATGGGTCTGATCACCGGTGTGTACGACGCCAAGGCCGAGGGTTTTGTCCCGGGTGGCGCCTCGCTGCACAACTGCATGAGCGCGCACGGCCCGGATGCGGCCACGTTCGAGAAAGCCTCGAATGCGGACCCGTCGAAACCGGATGTGATCGACGGCACGATGGCCTTCATGTTCGAGACACGGAAGGTGATCCGTCCGACCCGGCAGGCGCTCGACGCTCCGCAGCTGCAGCGCGATTACCACCAGTGCTGGCAAGGCATCCGCAAGCGTTTCACGCCGTGAGCGCGAACATCCCAAACCTCCGACGCAAGGCCGCTCGATGAAACTCGGAACTCTCAAGGAAGGTGGGCGCGACGGGACACTGATCGTCGTCAGCCGCGACCTGACCCGCGCGGTGAAGGCCGGCGCTATCGCGCCGACGCTGCAGGCGGCGCTGGACGACTGGTCGAACGCGGCGCCACGGTTGAACGCGCTATCGGACCAGCTCCATGCAGGCGAAGCCACCGGCGCGTTCGTGCTGAGCATGACCGCGCTGGCCTCGCCCCTGCCGCGTGCCTACGAATTCGTCGATGGTTCGGCCTACCTGCCGCACGTCGAGCGTGTGCGCCGTGCGCGGGGCGCCGAGGTGCCGAAGTCGTTCTACACCGACCCGTTGATGTATCAGGCTACCAGCGCCGGCTTCCTCGGCCCGCGCGATCCAGTCGTGGTACCCAGTGAGGATTTCGGGATCGACCTGGAAGCCGAAGTGGTCGTGGTCACCGATGACGTGCCGATGGCAGCGACGCCGGCCCAGGCCTCCGACCATATCCAGCTGATTGGCCTGGTCAACGATGTCAGCCTGCGTGGCCTGATCCCCGGGGAGCTGGCCAAGGGCTTCGGCTTCCTGCAGTCCAAGCCGCGCTCGGCGCTCTCGCCGGTGCTGGTGACGCCGGACGAGCTTGGCGATGCCTGGCAGGGCGACAAACTGCACTTGCCGATGCGCACGTGGCTCAACGACAAGTGGTTCGGTGAGGCCGAGTGCGGGATCGACATGCAGTTCAGCTTTGCCGAGCTGGTGGCCCATGTGGCAAAGACGCGGCCGCTGACGGCAGGCACCATCGTCGGCTCCGGCACCATCGCCAACGAGGACACGTCCAAGGGCGCGTCGTGCCTGGCCGAACAGCGCACGGTGGAAAAGCTGCGCGATGGCGAGCCGTCGACGCCATTCCTGAAATTTGGCGACCACGTGAAGATCGACATCACCGATGCGACGGGTGCTTCGATCTTCGGCTCGATCGAGCAGCAGATCGCGCCGTACAGGCCCTGACGCGCTTGCTTGGCGATTTGACGTGTCGGCGCAATGTGGCTGCAGTTGACGCGGATCAAGGCACGCGCGAGGCAGACTCGACAGACTCCCGGCATGCCCACTGCCATCACCCCTCCCGAATTCGACGCGGCCCTGATTGCACGCTACGACGTGGCCGGACCGCGCTACACCAGCTACCCCACCGCACCACACTTCGCTGCCGAGTTCGACGAGATGGCGTTGCGCGGCGTCATCCGCACCTCCAACGAAGAACCGATACCGCGGCCGCTGTCGTTGTATGTGCACGTGCCGTTCTGCACGAGCCCGTGTTTCTACTGCGGCTGCAACCGGATCATCACCCGCGACCCCAGCCAGGCGGATCGCTATCTCCAGCGTTTGTACCGTGAGATCGAGCTGGTCGCGCCGCTGTTCGATCGCGACCGGTCGGTAGCCCAGTTGCACTTCGGCGGCGGTACGCCGAACTTCCTCGATATCGCGCAGATGGGCGAGCTGCTGGAATCGCTGGCGCAACATTTCAGCTTCAGCCACGCCGGGGATCGCGAATACGGCATCGAAATCGACCCGCGCTTTGCCGATGGCGCCTACATACGCGCACTGGGCGAACTGGGTTTCAACCGGATCTCGGTCGGCATCCAGGATTTCGACCCGGTCGTGCAGAAAGCGGTCAATCGCATCCAGAGCTTCCAGGAGACGCGCGAGGTCCTTGAGGCGGCGCGCTCCTCAGGGTTTCGCTCGGCCAGCGTCGACCTGATCTATGGCTTGCCGCTGCAAACCGTCGAGGGATTCAGTCGCACGCTTGACCAGGTCGTGGCACTGGACCCTGATCGCGTGGCTGTCTATGGGTATGCGCACCTGCCGGAGATGTTCAAGGCGCAGCGGCAAATCGCCGCAGCCGACATGCCGGATCCTGCGACGCGACTGGCCCTGTTCGGTTGCGCCGTGGCCCAGCTGTCGGCAGCGGGTTACGTCTACGTCGGCATGGATCATTTCGCCAAGGCCAGCGATGAGCTGGTTCAGTCGCAGATTGCCGGCACCCTGCAGCGCAACTTCCAGGGCTACTCGACGCATGGCGATTGCGACATCGTGGGGCTGGGTGTCAGTGCGATCGGGCGCGTCGGCGACAGCTACAGTCAGAACGCGCGCGACCTGATCGGTTACTACGCGGCACTGGATGCCGGACGCCTGCCGGTGGTGCGCGGACTGGAGCTGGATGAGGACGACCTGATCCGGCGCGAGCTGATCGGCGAGCTGATGTGCCATGGCTTCGTCGACAAGCACCATTTCGGTACACGTCACCGGCTGCTGTTCGACGAGTACTTCGTGCAGGGACGACAGCGGCTGACGCCGCTGATCGAAGATGGCCTGGTGGTGGAAGATGCCCGCGAGATTCGGGTGACCTCGCGGGGAAGGCTGCTGTTGCGTATCATTGCCATGTGCTTCGACGCCTATCTGGACGACGCGGCACAGGCAGCGCGCTACTCGCGCGTGATCTGATTGACGCAGCCCCGACCAGGCAACCCACCAGCATCATGCAATCCAAGCACCCGGCAGGTCGCCTGCCCGAGCCGCCCAGCCCGATTGCC
>JBDTEG010000006.1:0-14237 GCA_039922695.1 Rhodanobacter sp.
CTGGGCCACCGCGACCTGGTGGATTCCGTTGCTGGCGATCCTCGAACTGTGGCGCCATGGGCTACGCCACGTGCGCTTGCGCTACGAGGTCGACGATTGGGACATCGTGTTCCCACTGGGCATGTATACGGTCGGCACGCATGCGCTGGCGCAGGCTCTCGACCTCGACCTGCTGGGACCGGTCTCGGAGATCGGCGTCTACATCAGTCTGCTGACCTGGGTGCTGGTGGCCGCAGGGGCGTTGCGGCACTGGAGGCGCGCCGTCATCAGAACCTGATCAAGCAGTGCGCACGCTGGCGTGCCGTGATCCAGTCGGTCGCGGCACGCGTGGCGAATATCGTGCTGTCAGACGCCAGGGTTCACTGCCCATGGTCAGCGGATGCACGGCTTTCAGCGTGGCGCACCTGCCCTTCGCCACGCAGCACGAAGCGCTCGATGGTCAGGGACTCGGCGCCCATCGGCCCGTATGAATGCAGGCGCGTGGTGGAAATGCCGATCTCGGCACCCAGGCCAAGTTCACCGCCGTCGCTGAAGCGCGAAGATGTGTTCACCATCACCACGGCCGAGCGCAGCGCATGCACGAAGCGTTCGGCGACGTCCTTGTCCTCGGTGACGATCACCTCGGTGTGGTCGGAGCCAAAGCGGCGGATGTGTGCGATTGCTTCGTCCGCGCTGTCCACCGTGGCCACCGACAGCTTGAGGCTGAGGAACTCGGCGGCGAAATCGTCGTCGCAGGCCGGCTTCATGTCCGGGCACAGCAAGCGCGTGCGCTCGTCACCCAGCAGCTCGACGCCGCGCTCGCGCAAGGCCCTGGCCGCACGCGGCAGGAACACCGCGGCCACCTCGGCGTGCACCAGCAAGGTCTCCAGCGAATTGCAGGCGGAGGGTCGCGAGACCTTGCCGTCGATCAGGATGTCCAGCGCCTCGTCCAGGTCCGCATGGGCGTCGACATAAAGGTGGCATACGCCCTTGTAGTGCTTGATCACCGGCACGCGCGCGTTCTCGGTGACGAAGCGGATCAACCCCTCGCCACCGCGTGGAATGATCAGATCGACGATGTCGGACAACTGCATCAACTCGAGCATGGCCTCGCGACTGAGATCGTCCAGCAGCATCAGCGCATGTTCCGACAGGTCCGCGTCGCGCAAGGCACCACGCAAACAGGCGGCGATCGCCTGATTGGAGCGCACCGCCTCCGAACCACCGCGCAGAATCACGCCATTGCCCGCCTTGAGGCAAAGCGCCGCGGCATCGGCGGTGACGTTGGGACGTGACTCGTAGATCATCGCGATCACGCCCAGCGGCACGCGTACCCGCTCGATCGTGAAGCCCTTGTCCGAACGTTCGCTGCGCGTCACCTGTCCGACCGGATCAGGCAACTCGGCGACCTGGCGCAACGCCTCGGCCATGCCGTGGATGCGTCCTTCGTCAAGCGCGAGGCGATCGAGCATGGCATCGCCAATGTCTTTCTCGCGTGCCGCTTTCATGTCCTCGGCGTTGGCCGCCAGTATCGTCGGGGCCTGCTTCTCGAGCGCGTCGGCCATCGAGCGCAGCAAGTTGTTCTTGGCATCGGTGGACAGCCCGGCAACCTGCACGGCTGCCTGCTGGCAAAGAATCGCGGAATCGCGCACGGACCCATTCATGAAGTCACTCCCGAATCGGTGGTGATGACCAGGTCATCGCGGTACACGATGCTCTCGCCGTAGCTGTAGCCGAGCCGTTGACGGATGTCGCGAGTGTAGCTGCGAGCCCGCTGGTTGATTTCTGCAGCACCGTGCCGGGTGATACCACGCGCCACGACATGGGGTTCGCCATCGGGGCTCTCGCCCACGATTTCGCCGATGTCGCCGCTGTGCGCATCGGCGGTGTACAGGCCGTCGATGTCGGTTGCGATCAACAGCATGTCGGCATCATTCAGTCTGGTGATGATGGCGGCAAGGGTGTCATTATCACCCAAGCCAGGTTCGTCCACCGCCACGGTGTCGTTTTCGCTCACTACCGGGATCACGTTGCAGGCGGGCAACTCGCTCAGCGTGGCACGGGAGTTGAGATGGCGCCGCCGGCCGCGCAAATTGTCATGGGTGAGAAGTGGGGTCATCGTCGGCGTGCAGATTCAGTCGCTCATGTATCAGACCAGGTCCGCTTGCGGCTGATCTGGAAGGTTCGCCAGATCGTCACGATGCACCACTTCGGCACCGTGGCTGTAGCCGAGCAACGCCTGTATCTCGCGACTGTGCCGTCCAGCGAGGCGACGCACTTCGACTGCCGCATACTGACTCAATCCGCGCGCAATCCTGCGTTCGTCTGCGTCGACGATCTCGACCAGATCACCGCGCTGGAACTCGCCATCGGCGGCGAGAATGCCGCCCGGAAGCAGCGAGGCACCACCGCGGCCAAGCGCGCGTGCGGCACCCGCGTCGACGTGGATCCGGCCGCTGCTTGCCGGCGCATGCAGCAGCCAGTACTTGCGTGCCTGCATGTGGCCATGCGGCGCGCAGATCAGGGTGCCGCGCAGCTGTCCTTGCGCCAGCGCCTGCACCGTGGCGGCATCGCGGCCGTCAAACAAGGCCGTTGGAATACCCGCCGCGGCCGCCTTTTCGGCGGCCTCCAGCTTGGTGCGCATGCCGCCAGTACCGACTGCACTGCTGCTGCCGCTCGCCATCGCCATCACCGCCGGCGACATCGCTTCGACCCGTGCGATCGGCATGGCCGTCGGATCGCGCCGTGGATCGGCGTTGTACAAGGCATCGACGTCGGAGGCGATCAACAGCAAATCGGCATCCACCAGCGCCGCGACGATCGCCGCCAGATTGTCGTTATCGCCGAGTTTGAGCTCGTCCACCGCCACGGTGTCGTTCTCGTTGACCACGGGCAGCGCCTCCAGCGCAAGCAGACCACGCAAGGTTGTCCGCGCGTTGAGATAGCGGCGTCGACTGCGCAAGTCGTCATGGGTGAGAAGCACCTGCGCCACGGGCCGTGCGGACAGCGACTGCCACAACGCGACCATCGGCGCCTGCCCCAGCGCGGCCACTGCCTGGCGCGCCGCCAGATCGCGACCCGGCGCGGCACGCGCGTGCAACAGCGCGCGGCCCGCGGCCACCGCGCCGGAGGAGACCAGCACCACCTCGCGACCGGCGACATGGCTGGTGGCGATGAATGCGGCCAGCGCCTTGGCGAAACATGGCGTAAGCCCGCCACCGTCGGCGGCCAGCAGGTTGCTGCCGACCTTCAGCACGGCGCGACGCCATGGTGGCAGTTGCTGGGGCTGCAGCACGCTCATGGCATGCCTCCTTCAGTCGCCAAGCTGGTCAAGTCGTGCTTTCAGTGCATCCAGCCGCAGGTCGTTGCCCGCACCCGGCGACGTACGGGCGGCCAGGCTGTCCTCCGGTATGCGGCCCTGCCCCGCAGATGCAACCGCCTGCGCTGCTGCGCGATAAGCGTCGCGGAAGGGCACGCCGGCCGCCGCCTGCTCGATCGCCACGTCGGTGGCATACATCGCCGGGTCGATCGCCGCACGCATCGCTGGCTCATTCCATTGCAGCCGCGCCAGCAGATCGGGCACCAGCTCCAGCGCGCCCAGGCCGCGGCGCACACCGTGGAACAGCGAGCCCTTGGACAACTGCAGGTCGCGCTGGTAGCCGGACGGCAGCGACAGCAACTGCTCGATCTCGGTGCGTGCCGCGGCCACGCTGGCGTAGCTGGCGCGCAGCAGTTCGATCACATCGGGATTGCGCTTGTTCGGCATGATCGAGCTGCCGGTGGTGTATTCGGGCGGCAGCTGCACGAAATCGAATTCCGCCGTGGTGAACAACGACAAATCCCACGCCATCCGGCGCAGGTCGAGCAGCGCGCTGGCGATCGCCTCCAGCACCGCCATCTCGAACTTGCCGCGCGAAAGCTGCGCATACACCGGGCTGACCTGCATGCGCGCAAAGCCGAGCACCTTCGTGGTGTGCCCGCGATCCAGCGGCAGGTTCACGCCGTAGCCGGCAGCGGTACCCAGCGGGTTGGCGTCGATCCAGGCCAGCGTCTGTCGCGCACGCAACGTGTTGTCGATGAAACCCTCGGCGAAGCCGGCAAACCACATCGCGGTGGAGGACACCACGGCGCGCTGCAGATGGGTGTACCCCGGCATCGGCAACGCCGGCTGCGCGGCGCGTTCCAGGCAAACGCTGGCAATCGCGCGGCAATGGGCCCCCAGCGCCACCAGCTTGGCCTTCAGCCACAGGCGGGTAGCCACCAGGACCTGGTCGTTGCGGCTGCGGCCGGTGTGTACGCGCCGGCCGGCGTCACCGAGGCGTTCGGTGAGCCGGGACTCGATCGCCGAATGGCCATCCTCGAAGCGCCCGTCCAGCACAAACGTCCCGCTTTCGAAATCCGCGGCCAGCACGTCCAGTTCGCGCTTCAACGCCGCGACGTCACCCATGCTGATGACGCCGATGTTGGCCAGACCCTCGACATGTGCCTTGCTCGCCGTGATGTCGTAAAGAAAAAACTCGCGATCGAGCAACACGTCGTCACCGGCGAGAAACTGCATGATCTTCGCGTCGATCTGGATACCGGATTTTTGCCAGAGGGGTTCGGTCATGGTTCGAGTCCTGATTGGATCTGGCAGGAACGCACCCTGTGCGCGAAGCTCTTTCGTGACGTCACGAAGAGATTTCGCGCACAGGGTGCGCTCCTACGTCAATGGAATGGCGGTGTACTCGTCCACGCCGATGGCGCGGTTGATGTTCTGCATGGCCTGGGTAGCGGCGCCTTTCAGCAGGTTGTCCAACGTTGTGACGATCACCACGCGTCTGCCGTCCGCCGCCATGGCGAAACCTCCGATCTCGGCCTGGTGGCGGTGCGCAATCCGGCTCACCCAGGGCGCCTCGTCCGCAACATGGACCAGCTTCTCGTTTTCGTAGGCGGCGCGAAAGCGCTGCAGCACCTCCTCGCGCTTCAGTTGCCGGGCCAGGTACAAATTGCTGGTAACGGTGAGCCCGCGAAAGTGCGGCGCCACGTGCGGCATGAACTCCACGGGTATGCCGAGCCGGAACGAGGCTTCCCTCTCGTGCATGTGACCGGTGAGCGCGTACGGGATCAGGTTGTCGCGCAACTTGTCCGGATCGTTCTTGTCCGATGGCGTGGTACCGGCACCGGAGTAGCCTGACACGCCGAAGCACACCGGGGGTGCGGCGAGCAGATCCTTCAGCGGCGCGATGGCCAGCTGCATGGCCGTGGCATAGCAGCCAGGGTTGCTGATCCGTCGCTCGCCACGCCAACGCTCGCGGGTCAGCTCAGGCAGGCCGTAATACCAGCGTGGGTCGAAACGGTAGTCGGCAGACAGATCCAGGATCAGCGGATCGACACCTGCGGCGTCAAACGCCTCCACCCAGGCGGTGGCCTTGCCGTTGGGCAGCGCCAGAATCACTACATCGGCGCCCAGTTTCGGCAGATCCTCGTGGGCAGGCGCGCTGTAACGGAGCTCGCCCCGGTACTCGGCAACGTGGGCGTCGACACGCTGGCCATCCAGCTCCCGCGAGGAGACAAAGACCAGCTCCAGCGTCGGATGCGCCGCGATCAGGCGGATCAGCTCGGTGCCGGTGTGACCCCGCGCGCCGACGATGCCGATGCGCTTTGTGTCCATGCCCATCGCTTCAGTCCCTCAAGGTCGGTTGACGCTGTGCGCAGTGCGCCACGCAACGGGAGATCGTGTCCAGATCCTCAATGCCGTACCAGAATACCTTCCAGTGTGGCTGCTTGATGCAGCCATCCGACTCGGCGTAGTAGAACGGATTGACCGGATTGCCGTGGCGCGAGCGCCAGAACAGCCGCGGGTTTTCCTCGTGCATGACCTGCCACACGGCGCGACCCAGGCCTTCACCCTGGGTGTCATCGAGCACGGCGAACTTGTCCAGGTAGGCCAGGCCCGGCTCCTTGTCGACATGTTCCATGGTGAGAATCATCGCGGCGCGATAGTTCTCGCTGACGTAGACGCAAGACGGCACGATGCGCTCGAAGTAGTCCGGCACCAGGGTACGGCCGAAACTCGAGTTGATCAGCTCGCGCATGCGCGCCTGGTCAATGCCGGCCCACGAATCAAACCGCAATACTTTCTCGCCGCGCCGGACCAGGGTGCCCGACCCCTTGTGGGTGAACAACTCCTTGGCCAGCTCGGACGGGCGGGTGATCGATACCGACGAGGTCAGCGGCAGGTCGGCGAGCAACTCGGCGATCTGCGCGATCTTCAGTCGCATGCCGCCGTTGAGCCACGGTTGCGCCATCAGGTGTTCGAATTCGGTACTGAGATTGATCGAGTCGATCAGCTTGCCCTGGCCGTCGAGCAGTCCGCCGGTGCCGGTGAGGAACACAATCTTGTAGGGCTGCAGCACGCGCACCAGTTCGTTGGCCGCGACGTCGGCATTGATGTTGAGAATCTGCCCCTCGTCGGTCTCGCCCAGGCTGGCGATCACTGGAATCGAGCTGGCACGCAGGCTGGCCTCGATCGGTGCCAACTGGATACTGCGCACCTTGCCGACCAGTCCGTAAGTATCGCGATCCAGGTAATCGGCGGTGAACACGCCGCCGCCCACCGAGGTGGCGCGGGTATCCATCGACTGCAGCGCCTCGACCAGCTTCAGGTTTTGCTGCTGGAACACGCGACGCACGATGCCCAGCGCCTTCGCCGAGGTCACCCGCAAGCCGTTGATGGTGTGTTTCTCGATGCCGGCAGCAGCGAGCTCCTCGTCCAGCTGCGGACCCGCGCCATGCAGCACGATCGGCGTCAGCCCCACCTGCTGCAGGAACGTCAACGACGAGGCGAGGTCGGTCAGCTCGTCGCGCAGCACCGCACCGCCGACCTTGACCACGGCGAAGCGCGTGGCGTCGAGCTCGGAAAAGCGCTTGAGGTATTGCTGGATCTCCTTCGCGCTGCCCATGCTCGAAAGCAGGCGCACGATGGTTTGCCGCGTGTTCTTGTGCGTCTTGTGCGTTTCCATGTTGATTCCTTCGTTCATCCGTGAACGCGAGAGTCAGAAACCGGCCGTCCCCGGCCGGACTCTTCAATGATCCGATAAACCGTTTGCGCATAGCGCTCGAGCTGTTCCAGCGCGACCCATTCGTCGGCACTGTGCGCCTGGGAAATGTCACCGGGACCATAGACAAAGGCGGTGTAGCCGGCGTCGGAGAACAGCGCGGCCTCGGTCCAGAAATCCACCGCGTTGCCAACCGGAATCCCCAGCTCGTCGGCCAGATCGCGAGCGGCCAGCCGATTCGCCTCGGCGTTCGCGCTATCGCCGGCAGGCAGCGAGGGTCCGCGAAACGTTTCGGAAAAGTCTGCCGGATGGGGTTCCACCAGCGAACGGAGACTTGCCAGCAGGTGATCGGGATCCATCGTCGGCAGCGGGCGCATGCCAAAACGAACCTCCGCGCTGGGTGCGATCATGTTGGCCTTGATACCGCCCTCGACTCGACCGATGTTGAAGCGCAGGCCGGTCAGGCCGCCAAAACGCTCGTGCCCCTGCGCTGCCACGAAGTCCAGCGCGGCACTGCCCCAGCGCATCGCCTGGTGCAGAGCGCTGTCGCTGGGCTTCTGCTCGGCCGAGGCGTGACCCGCCTGACCGGCAAAACGCATCAGCACCGACTGGATGCCGCGATGCGCAAGCACCGCCTCGCCCTTGGTGGGCTCGGCCACGATGACCGCTTCGTAGGTGTGCGGTTCGCGCAGGAACCCCGCGATGCAGCGTGCATCGTTGGCTTCCTCGTCGGTGGAAAACAGCAAGGCCAGCGGCCCGCCGCTGGCCCTGGCTACGGCCAGCAGCGCCGCCGCTGCGCCCTTGATGTCGCAGGCGCCCAAACCCGTCGCACGATCGGCGGTGACCCGCAATACATGCGGATCGGCCGTCCACGCCGGCGAATCCGGCACCGTGTCCAGGTGCACATTGAACAGATACTTCGGTTCGCCGCGCACGGCGTGCAACGCCACTGCACCCGCGCCGAAATCCGTCACCGACACTTCGAAACCCTGTAGTTGCGCACGCAGGTAATCAAAGATTCCGGCTGCGTCGATCGTCCGCGGCGGATTGCGTGTGTCGAACCCGACCAGCGCCCGAAGATGCAGCAGCGTCGCATCGAGCAATGCCGATTCCCGATGCCCGACGAAGTCCGCTTGCGGGATTCCCGATTCCGCGCTCACGAGCGATTGACCTCCGCCCACAACGTCGAGCTCATCCCGAACAACTTGATGAAACCCTCGGCCTCTTGCACACCCCAATCCGCGGACTGGGCGTAGGTGGCGCCCTTGGCATTGAGGATGTGCTTCGACTCCACGGCCACGGCGCCCACGCTGCCGCCATGCGTTTCCAGCGTCACCGTGCCGTTGACGGTGGATTGGCTCGACGCCAGGAACGCCTGCAGGTCGGTTTTCAGCGGGTCGTGGAAGAAGCCCTCGTAGACCAGCTCCACCCACTTGCGCGCCACCTCGGGCTTGAAGCGATTCTGCTGCTTGCTAAGCACCGCCTCTTCCAGTGCGCGGTGAGCCACGAGCAGTGCAGTCAATCCCGGAGCTTCATAGATGATGCGGCCTTTCAGGCCGATCGTGGTGTCGCCCGTGTAGAGGCCGCGCCCCACGCCGTACCGTGCGAACAGGCCATTCAACCTGGCCAGCATCACGTGCCCGGCGATCGTCTTGCCATCCAGCGAGACCGCCTCGCCAGCCACGAAGCCGATCTTCACCCGCAGCGGTTCGGACGGCCATTCGGCACGCGGCTTGCACCAACCCGCCGCGCCGTCACCGGGAGCCTGCCACTGGTCGATCTCACCGCCGGACATGGTCAGTCCGAGCAGGTTCTCGTTGATGGTGTACGCCTGCTGCCTGGCACGCACGCCGAAACCACGCTCTGCCAGATACTGCTGCTCGTAGGCGCGCGTTTGCGTGTGTTCCTTCTGGATCTCCCGGATCGGCGCCACGATCTGGTAATCGCCCAGCGCCTTCACCGTCAGGTCGAAGCGCACCTGGTCGTTGCCCATGCCCGTGCAGCCGTGCGCGATGGCCTTGGTATCCAGGTCGGCCGCGCGCTTGAGCGCGGCTTCGACGATCAGGTAGCGGTCGGACACCAGCAGCGGGTACTGACCCTGGTAGCCCTCGCCTGCCCATACGAAAGGCTTGACGAAACCAGCCCAGATCGCCGGGCCGCCATCGACCGTGACATGGCTGGCCACGCCCAGTTCCTTCGCACGGCTTTCGATGAATGCGCGCTCCTCGGCATCCACGCCTCCGGTATCGGCGAAAACGGTATGAACGGCCCAGCCGTGCTCCTGCAGGTAAGGCACGCAGAAGCTGGTATCGAGGCCACCAGAAAAGGCGAGGACGATGTCGTTGCTCATGGCTTGCAGATCCTGGAGTTGGGTCAGACGGATGCAATGACGATGCGCGGCTCGCAGCGCACCGGGAAGTTCACGGAATTGGCGATGAAACAGGCATGATGTGCGGCCTCGTGTGCCGCCTCGGCCTTGACCGGGTCGCTGGCGGCATGGATCGTCACCACGGGATGCAACACCACCTCGATGAAGCGGCCGGCGTCGCCGTCGGTAGCCATGGTGCCCAGTGCCGCATCGACGTACGCAGTCACCACCACGCCAGCCAGGGTGGCCAAGTGCAGGTACGAAAGCATGTGGCAGGTCGACAGCGCGGTGACCAGCATGTCTTCGGGGTTGTGCCGGGCGGAATCGCCGCGGAACGTCGGATCGGCCGAGCCGGCCAGCTCGGGCTTGCCGGCAATGCGGACCACATGGTCGCGGCCGTAGTTACGATAGCCGTCCGTACCGCTGCCGCGATTGCCGGTCCACTCCACGTCCACCCGATAATGATGCTGATGGTTCACGACCCTGGTTCCTGTGCGGCCATCAGTGCAGCCAGCTCGACGTCGCCATCACCGTCGCGCTGGTGCAGACCGGCAATCACACCCGCGCGATTGCGCGCGGGATGGTTCTGGCTCAGCTTGAACTTCCCTTCGAGACGATCGATTGTGACTTCGAGGCCGACGATGGCACGCAGCGAGGTATCGATATGGTCCTCCGGTGCGTCGCTCATCTTCCACGGGAGGGGTTGGTCCGCTTCATGGTGATCGGTGAGCCGTTGCAGCAGGCCACGCAGCCACGCGGCATCGTCGATCACGCGCAGGCGGCCATGCACGTGCAACACGGCGTAGTTCCAGGTCGGCACCTCACGTCCGGTCTCATGTTGGGTCGGATACCAGTTCGGACTGATGTAGCCGTCCGGCCCCCGGAACACCAGCAGGACCTGGACACCATCCATCCCTGCCAGTTCGTTGCCGCGTGCCACGTGGCCATGCAAGACGCCATCGACCAGTTCGAACGGCAGGTGATTGGCGACAAATCCATTCGCGGTGTGTGCTACCACGGTTGCAAACGGATACTTGTGGATCAGCCCATGCAGGACGTCGATGCTTGCTTCCTGGAAATACTTCGGTGAATACATGGCCGCTCAGCCTTGCCCGACAAGCGCAGCCATCACCGCCTTCTGCACATGCAGGCGGTTTTCGGCTTCATCGATGGCAATGCACGAGGGCGAATCCATCACCGCGTCGGTAGCCTTGATGGTCCGGCGCAGCGGCAGGCAGTGGCTGAACAAGCCGTGGTGCGTCAACGCCATCTTCGCTTCGTCGACGATGAAGTGCTTGTTCGCCTCGCGCACGGGCTTCTCCTGGTCCCACTTGCCGAAAAACGGCAGCGCGCCCCAACTCTTGGCGTAGACCACCTCAGCGCCGGTATAGGCTTCCTCGATATCGTGGCTGACCTTCAGCGAACCGCCGTTCTGCTCGGCGTTCAGACGGCCGAATGCCATGTATCGCTCATCCAGCATGTAGTCGGGCGTGGGGCACAGCAGGGTCACGTCCATGCCCATCTTGGTCGCGATCAACAGCGCGGAGTTCGCCACGGCGGTATTCAACGGCTTGGGATGATAAGTCCAGGTAAGTACGTACTTTTTGTTTTGCAGGTCACCCAGGTGCTCTTTCATGGCGAGCGCATGGGCCAGCTCCTGGCACGGGTGGGTGATGGTTTCCATGTTGATCACCGGCACCGTGGCGTACTCCGCGAATGCCTTGATCACCTTGTCCTGCCGGTCCACCGCCCAATCCTGGAATTTGGGGAAGGCGCGCACCGCAATCAGGTCGACGTAGCGCGACAGCACGCGCGCCACTTCGGCGATGTGCTCCTCGGTATCGCCGTCCATCACGCTGCCCTTCGCGAACTCGATCGGCCACGCATCCTTGCCGGGTGACAGGACTACCGCGTGTCCACCCAGCTGAAACGTCCCGAGCTCGAAGCTGGTGCGCGTACGCATCGAGGGATTGAAGAAAAGCAGCGCCACCGACTTGCCGGCCAGTTGCTGGCCGTGCGGCGAGCGCTTGAACTCGGCGGCCTGCTGCAGCAGGGCATCGATCTCGGCGCGGCTGTAATCCTGCGTGGTGATGAAATGTCGATTCGTCATGATCCATTCCCAAACCAATAAAAAACCCGGCACGATGGCCGGGTCTTGTCGTCGTACACATGAATATCGCGCGACAGCCTACCCGGCCGAATGTCGAGTCACCGGTCGGCGCGCACGCGACGTCATGCCGGCGGCCGCGCGGGCGCTGGTGAGGACGGTGGCAGTATAGACGGCTGAAGACATTCGATTTCCAGATGACTGGCGGACATCATGGCGAGATTTTCGCTGCCATGCAACTAGAATCTTGACGGGCGGTCGAGAGAGACCTGAAACACCGTCGCCGCCTCCCGGCGGCGACGGTTGCGGAGACAACCGCCGGGCTCAGTCCACCGGCGTGACCGACACGCGCACCCGCAGGCGTTCGCCGGGATCGTAGTCCAGCCGCGACATGTAGACTTCGCCGCGATAGCGATACTCCACGTCGTAGCCGATGATCCGCCGCTGCTCGCTGACCGCGTTGACCTGGTGGCACTGGGTCTGGGTGCTTTCGTAGTCCTGGCCTTGGCTGGCCCGGTTCCCGACCGCACCTCCGGCCACCGCACCGACCACGGTTGCCGCCTTGCGCCCATCACCCTTGCCTACGGTACTGCCCAGCACGCCGCCGATCACCGCACCAAGTACCGTCCCTGCCGTGGTGTTGCCACCTTCATGCCGCACCACCTGCTGGTCGTAGCACTGCTGCTGTGGCACGTTGCTGCGAGTGACACCTTGAACTGGATCGGCACGCAGCACATCGGCCCACCCGTAGTGGGCATTGCCGTCGCTGTTGGGATACGGCGCGTTCTGCGCATGGGCGCCCGCTGCCATCATGGCCAGCGCCAGCGCAAAGACCCATAACTTGACCATGACCCGCTCCCGTACTCGACACAATTCACCACGCTGCGCGCGGACTGGCAGCATTCCAGCAAATTCACTCTGAATACACGCTTAGGCGCGCCGCGGTCCATTCAGCTCCGACACGGCGCAACCTCGCTTTCCCGTGACCGCCGTGGCGCCTGAATGGGGATCAGACCGGGAACGGGTGCGCGGAAGAACGGCTCCCGCGCCTGCCTTGCAAGGCGCTCGTCGCCCCGGGTTGTTAAGATGCGCCGCCGGCCTTGCGCGGTCAGCAAGCACCTTTCGCGGATTTCAACGATGTCGATTTCGCTCTACAACAGCCTCACCCGTCGTAACGAGCCGTTCGTTCCGCTCGACCCCGGGCGCGTGACGATGTATCTGTGCGGCCCTACCGTGTACAACTTTGTGCATATCGGCAACGCGCGCGGACCAGTGGTGTTCGACGTGCTGGCCCGACTGCTGCGGCGGCATTTCCCTCGGTTGGTATATGCGCGGAACATCACCGACGTGGAAGACAAGATCAATGCGGCCGCGCTAAGCGAAGGCGTGCCGATCTCGACGATCACCGAGCGCTACGCGCAGGCCTACCACGATGACATGGCTGGCCTGGGAATTGCTCCGCCGGATATCGAACCCTATGCCACCGCGCATATCTCCCAGATCATTGCGATGAGCCAGGCGCTGATCGCCGGGGGCCACGCGTACGCCGCCGAAGGTCACGTATTGTTTGACGTGGCGTCCTACGCGGAATATGGAGCGCTCTCCGGCCGCGACACCGAGGAATTGATCGCCGGCGCACGGGTGGAGGTGGCCCCGTACAAGAGGAATCCAGCCGATTTCGTGCTGTGGAAGCCGTCCGCGCCGGATCTGGTCGGTTGGGACAGCCCCTGGGGCCGCGGCCGCCCGGGCTGGCACATCGAGTGCTCGGCCATGTGCGCGGCGCAACTGGGCGAGACGATCGACATCCACGCCGGCGGGGTCGATCTGCTTTTTCCGCACCACGAAAACGAGATCGCCCAATCCACCTGCGCCCATGGCGGAAAACCATTCGCACGCTGGTGGATGCACAACGGCATGCTCACCTTCGACGGCCGCAAGATGTCCAAATCACTGGGCAACGTGCTGCTGGTGCACGAGTTGTTGAAAGCCCACCCGGCCGAAGCGCTGCGCCTGCGCCTGCTCAGCGGTCATTACCGGCAGCCACTGGACTGGTCGGAAGGGGCCATCAGCCAGGCCGTCAGCACGCTGGACGGCTGGTACCGCGTGTTGCGCGACCTGGCGGCCCTCAAACTTCCCGCTGGAGACCTGCCGGTGCCGCAACGAGTCGAAGCGGCCTTGTGCGACGACCTCAACACGCCCCAGGCGCTGGCTGAACTGGCCGTGCTGGCTGATGCGGCACGCCAGTCGGGTACGCCTGAGGCCAAAGCCGCCCTGCTTGGCGGCGGTGCCCTGCTTGGCCTGCTGCAGCAGGATCCGGACGCGTGGTTCATGCGCGGCGGCGAGCAGCCTGTGGATACCGCCCGGATCGAGGCCTTGCTGGAGGAACGCCGCTCCGCGCGCACCGCACGCGACTTCAAGCGCGCCGATGCCATTCGCGACGAATTGGCCGGCATGAATATCGCGATCGAGGATGGCGCACAGGGCACACGTTGGAGCGCGTTGAAACAGTAGGCGCGGATCACCGTTTCACGAATGGTCATGCACTGCGCGATAATGCCGCGATGAACGAAACTGCCAGCTCCAGCGCGCAACACGCCCAGCAGGAAATCGCCGAGGAGTTCGCGCTCTTCGGCGACTGGTCCGAGCGTTACCAGTACCTCATAGACCTGGGCAAACAGCTGCCGCCGTTCCCCGAAACGTGCAAGACCGAGTCCTACCGGGTACATGGGTGCCAGTCGATGGT
>JBDTEG010000007.1:0-13739 GCA_039922695.1 Rhodanobacter sp.
TTGGTCATGCGCGGCATCGGCAGCGCGGTGAACGATTCGCGGCGACCGTTGCCGGTCGGCGCCATGCCCATCAGGCGCGCGTTGAGCTTGTCCTGCATGTAGCCCTTGAGGATGCCGTCCTCGATCAGGGTGGTGCACTCGGTCGGCGTGCCCTCGTCGTCGATGCTGAGCGAGCCGCGACGACCCGCCAGGGTGCCGTCATCGACAATGGTGACGCCCTTGGCGGCGACGCGCTGGCCGATGCGGCCGGAGAACGCGGAGCTGCCCTTGCGGTTGAAGTCGCCTTCCAGGCCGTGACCGATCGCCTCGTGCAGCAGCACGCCGGGCCAGCCCGGGCCGAGCACCACGGTCATCTGGCCAGCCGGTGCGTCGACCGAATCGAGGTTGACCAGCGCCTGGCGCACGGCTTCATCGGCGAAGGCGAGCGCGCGGCCGTTCTCGATCAATTCGCGATAGCCGTAGCGGCCACCGCCGCCCGAATAACCCTGCTCGCGCCGACCATTCGCTTCGGCGATCACCTGCACGTTGAGGCGCACCAGCGGACGCACATCAGCGGCCAGGGTGCCATCGGAGGCGGCGATCAGGATCGTGTCCATGGTCGCCGCCAGACTGACGATGACCTGCTGGATGCGCGGATCGCGCGAGCGCGCATAGGCGTCGACTTCGCGCAGCAAGGCGATCTTGTCCGGATTGGGCAGGCTCTCGACCGGGTCGATCGCGGGATACAGCGCGCGCGCATTGTTCAGCGCCAGCGGCTTGCCGGCACCGTTGCCGTCGCGGGCGATCGCGCGAGCAGCCCTGGAGGCTTCCAGCAACTGCGGCAGCACGATCTCGTCGGAATAGGCGAAGCCGGTCTTCTCGCCGGACATCGCGCGCACGCCGACGCCCTGCTCGATCGAGTGGCTGCCGTCCTTGACGATGCCTTCTTCCAGCGTCCACGACTCGCTGCGCGAATGCTGGAAGTACAAATCGGCGGCGTCGATCGATGGGCCCATCAGCTGGTTGAATACGCGATCGAGGTCGCCGGTGGCGATACCGCCCGGGGACAACAGCTTGCTTTCGGCGAGGGAAATCAGGGAATCCATGGGCTCGGCTTGTCTATGCTCAATCTGCAACTGTCCCACATGGGGTTGCGGCAAGCCACTTTAAAGCAGCGCGCACGTCCCCCCGGAGCGTGCTGATGACGGTTCGCGGCAGCGCACCGGTTCGGCGGCTCAGCGCTGGCTGGAGCCGGTTGCTGGCGCAGCGGCGCTGGAAGTACGCGCTGGTGACGGCACGCTGGCGGGTGCCGCCGGCACCCTGACGGCGGGGCTGAGTTGCACTGGCGGCGCGACGCTGGACGTACTCGCCGGCGACCCCACGCTGGCGGGTACGGCCGGCGTACTGTCGGCGGGGTTGAGCAGCAGTGGCGTCGGCGGCGCTGCCACCACGCCATGCTTTTCAATCAGGGTCAATGTCGGATCGTCCCAACTGCCGGTGATCCGGTAGCGCGCGCTGGCTGCCTTGTTCAGGCCCTTGCCCAGCAGACCCTGCACCGCGAACCCGGCGGCCGCGCCGATCGGGCCGCCCACCACGGCACCGACGACCGGCAGGCTGTTGCCGACGTGAGGCACCACCAGCACCTCCTGGTCATAGTCCCTGGCGCGCAGTCCGGTGCGGCCGGTAATGGTGATATTCGCCGACGGGCCGGCAATCGCCAGATTGCTGGTGGTGGCATTGCCATTGGCCAGGCGGAAATCGCCGGTGATCGAATCAAAACCCAGCCCCTTGCCGAAGACGTCGCCGAAATCCAGCGTGAGCCGACGCGGCAGGTCGGCCAGCGACACCAGCCCAAGCAGCCGACCCACGCCGGGCGACGTGGCCTCGGGAATGCGGCCATCCTTGACCTGGATGCTCAGGGTGCCATCCATGGTGGCCAGCGACAATTCACTGGGACTACCCGGCCAGGTGGCATCGAGCTCGTCGTGCGTCTTGCCGCCCTGGACCAGTCCCTTGAAGCCGAACGCCCCCAGCATGGCACCCAGGTCTTCGGCCGAAAAGTTGATACGCATGTGCGTATGGCTGTTGCTGGGGGTGCCGTTCCAGTCGCCGCTGGCGGTGACCTGCACCTTTTTGGACAGCGCCCGCAATTGCTCGATATGCATGCCGTTGGCCGTGGGCCAGGTCTCAAACCGGGCCTGACCGAGGGTGGCGTCACCCAGCCGCAGGTCACCGACCAACAAGTGGAACGGCGGCAGCGCGGCCGGATTGATTCCCGTATTCGCCGGGTCGGGTGCAGGCACGGCAGGAGCCACCGCCGCCGGGGACTTCTTGCCGGGTGTCGGGCTCGCGGCCACGTCCTTCGGCCAATACAGGTGCGAGAGGATCGCGGTGACACCACGTTTGTGCATGTCCTGGGTCGGCACGCTGAAATTGCCTTCCATCGCCGGACCCTTGACGTCCACGCTGAGCACATCCGGTTGCTGCGTCGCGCGCAGTGCCAGCGGCCCGAGCGGGCGGCCAAACCAGCCAGCCTGGTCGGTACTGACGTCCAGGCTTTCCAGACCCGGACCGCCACTACCTGCGCCAGCGGCGACCTGCCGTACCCAGCCGGTGACATCCAGCGTAGCCGCATGACCGCTGATGCGCAGGTCGTGCGCGGGCAAGGTTTGCGGCATCTGATCACCCAGGGCCAGAGTTCCGGCCAGCGGCTGCGCCGGGCCGTTCGGCAGCCGCAGGCGGCCACGCAGTACCTGCCCCAGGCTCAGCTGCACGTCGCCGCCGTCGATCGGCAGACCGACGCTGACGTGCAGCGTCGAGCTTGCCGCAGCCGGCTTGTCCAGCGGCGCCGGCAGTTGCAAGGCGATGCCTTTGAGCGAGGAATCGACGCTCAAGGTCTGCGCCAGCGCGTCGCTGCCAGGCTGGTGCGCGAGCTTGAAGCCGATGGTGAATTCGCTGCGCCCCACTCCGAGCGGGCCCAGCCAGTCGAGCGAGGGATAGTCCTGCACCAGTTCGGCCAGCTGGAAATCGCCTTGCAAGGTGGCCGACAGCACGGTAGCCGGATCGGGGTTGGCGCCGGCAATCGCCAGTTGCAATTGCGCAGGCTGACCGTGAGACACGGTAGCCAGCGCGCCGGCCTGCATGCCATGGAGATCGAACTGCAGCGGGCCGTTGAGGTTGTCCAGCTCGAGTTTCCAGTCCGGCGCCGTGAGGGTTGCATCCTGCAGTTGGGCGGTCCCGGCGAGCTGTGCATCTGCAGGGTTGCCCAGCGGCAGGCTCAGGTGGAAACCGAAGGTTCCGCGCCCACCCAGCTTGAGCTTGGCCAGCGTATCAGCCGCGTCCCTGGCCACCGGACTCTTGCTCGCAAATTCCAGCAGGCTGGCGCCGCTGCCGCTGCCCTGCACGTTGAGATCGAGCAAGCCCTGGACAAAATCAGGAATCAGCGCGACCGCACGTTGCGTCGTCACGCCCAGCGAATGACCGGCGCTGGTTTCCACCAGCATGCCGCTGTTGACGAAGCTGGCCACTGCATCGACACCCTCGGCCCGCGGCCACGCCGCACCGTAATCGAAGGTGAGGTCATGGATGACCGCGCGTGCCTCGAAACGCCCCTCGTGGAGACGGAACGGCCAGTCCGCCAGATCGCCTCGCACCAGCACGTTCGCGTGCTCGAGCTGGCCGGACACCAGCGCCCGGTCCAGCCAGGCCACGGTGGCGGGCGACATCACGTTGACTGGCCAGAACAGTTTCGCCGCTGTCACCTCGGCATGATCGAGCCTGACGTAGAGGTCGAGCGATGGCGCGCCGTCGTCTGCCGGCAGCACCGCTTCGCCACGCAGGCTGCCCGCATAACCGGTGCCGACGAAGTCCAGACTGTCGGCACCGAGGCGCCAGTCGCCGTCCTGAGGCCAGAACGCCAGCGTCCCGGCCAGCTCGGACAACTCGAGTGGCTGGCGAAATATATGCGCAAACGTCACCGTGGTGGCCTGCGCCGGCAGCTCCAGTGAGAACGCTTCGCCATCGCCACGCAACTCGCCGTGCAGGTTGCTCACCCCCGGCAATTTATCGACCGGATCGATGCCAAGCCCGTCGAATCCCACCGCCAGCCCCTGCAACCCGCGGGCGCGAGTCCAGCGCAGCGCGACCCGGCCCAGTTCACCGCGTGGATTTCCGGTACCCAGCCAGTGTGCCAGCGATGGCGCCATGTCTGGTTTCAAGGCAAACCAGGGCAGCAGGGGTGCCAGTTGCAACTTGCTCGCGGCAGCGTCCACGCTCAGCTGCGGCGTGCCGGCATGATCCAGATTGACTACCGCCGCGCTACCGTCGTCACCGGCCCAGCGCAGCTGATAGCCGTCACTCGTGTGGCGGATTCCCGCCAGGCCGTGCAGCGACGCCACCCTGGCCGTGCCACCGGTCGGCCCGTTGATCGAGAGCGTGTCCAGATCCGCGCGCAGCACGCTGCTGGTCAGCTCTCCGTGACGCCAGTCCAGCCATGCGCTCAACCGGCCCTGCCCGTGCTCGACCGTGTAGCCACCCATGTCGATACCATCCAGCAGCGGCTTCAACTGTGCTGCGTCGGCGCTGATCCACGACTTGCCGGCGCTGCCATCCTGGCTGAAGCGACCCACCGCACGCACGCTGGAACCACTCACCCCTTCGCGGCGCAAGCTGCCGCCGAACCGGATCCAGCCTCCCTGCTGGCTGAGGCGTAACTGGCGCGACAGCACGGTATAGTGCTTGCCCAGCGTCGCATCGGTCACCGTCACGCGCAAATCGTCCAACCAGAGATCCACGGACAAGTGGCCCAGCGACAGCGGCTGGCGATTCGTGTCGCGCGCCGAACCGATGCCGTTGAGGTGCCAACCGGCAGCATCGTGCAGCAGATCGAGCTGCACGCCGCGCGCGTACACGTTGAGCAAATGTCGTGACGGCAGCAGCCAGTCACCCAGATTCAGCCTGAGCCGGGACTCCGGCAGACGCAAACCTTCGCCGGTTCCTCCAGCGGGCGGACCCACCTTCACGTCATGCAGCACGAACTCCGGGCCGGACGCCGTCCAGTCCCCCTCCATCGAGGCGAAGCTGACCGGACGCTGCAGTCGCTGGCTGAGCTGCGCGGCCACCCATGCCGGATGCTGCGCCAGCAACGGCAGCAGCAATTGCGCCAGCGCCGCCAGCACCGCAAACAGGATCACCAGCACACCCGCGGTCCAGCCCAGGCCGCGGGCACAGCCATGCAATCGGCGCCGCCACACCCTGTTCACGCGCGTCGAACCAGGCCGGACTTACAACAAGACCACATCAAACTGTTCCTGCGAATAATGCTCTTCAGCCTGGAAGCGTATGCTCTTGGAGATGAACTCTTCCAATTCGGCCACCGCCGCAGATTCCTCTTCGAGGATGCGGTTGACCACTTGCGGGTTGGCCATGACCAGCAGTTTTTCCGCATCGAACTGACGCACGGCCCGGGTGATTTCCCGGAAGATCTCGTAAGTCACCGTTTCCGCAGTCTTGAGGACACCGCGCCCGTTGCAGGCGGGGCATGGCTCACAGAGTTGCCGCGCGAGACTCTCGGTGGTGCGCTTGCGAGTCATTTCGACCAGTCCCAGCGCCGACATCGGGTACACGGTGGTCTTCGCATGGTCTCGCGCCAGGCCCTTGCCCAGCATGCGCAATACCTGCCGTTTGTGCTCCTCATCGACCATGTCGATGAAGTCGATGATGATGATGCCACCGAGGTTGCGCAGGCGCAGTTGACGCGCCGAGGCCTGTGCCGCTTCCAGGTTGGTGCGGTATACGGTCTCCTCCAGGTTGCGGGTACCCAGGTAGGCGCCGGTATTGACGTCGATGGTGGTCATCGCCTCGGTCTGGTCCACGATCAGGTAGCCGCCGGATTTGAGCGGCACGTCCTTTCTCAGTGCACGCTGCATTTCGTCTTCGACGCCATAAAGATCGAAAATCGGCCGCTCGCCGTCGTAGTGTTCGATGCGATCGTCCAGTTGCGGCATGAACTTGTGCACGAACCGGGTCACCCGCTCGAAGGTTTCGCGCGAGTCCACGCGCACCTTCTCGATATCTTCGTTGAGCATGTCGCGCAGACTGCGCAAGGGCAGCGACAGCTCCTCGTACACTCGCTCGCCCACACGCGCCTTGGCGATGTTTTCCTGCACCACGCGCCACACCTTGCCGAGGTAAGTCACGTCGAACGACAGTGATTCCGCGCGCTGCCCCTCGGCGTTGGTGCGCACGATATAGCCCAGCGGGGACTCCCCGATCAGCGGTCCGAGCACGTCGCGCAATCGCTGGCGCTCCTCCTCGTCCTCGATCCGGGTGGAAATTCCCAGGGTGTGCGCATAGGGCAACAGGACCAGGTAGCGCGAGGGGATCGACAGGTGCGCCGACAGCCGGGCACCCTTGGTGCTGATCGGGTCCTTGACGACCTGCACCACGATCTCCTGGCCCTCGTGGACCAGCTCGTTGATCGAGGGAACATGACCGTTGCCGTTGGGCTCCCCGCCATCCGCCAGCGCGATCGCAGGGCGCACGATATCCGACGCATGCAGGAACGCGGCACGCTCCAGCCCGATCTCCACGAACACCGCCTGCATGCCAGGCATGACCCGCTGCACGCGGCCTTTGTAGATATTGCCGACATAACCCCGCCGGGAGGCTCGCTCGACGTGCACCTCCTGCAACATGCCATTCTCGACCACGCCGACCCGCGTTTCGCGCGGGGTCACGTTGATCAGGATTTCTTCACTCACTGCATACTCCCCGAATAGATGATCTTTATAGCGGTGCAGCCGCAGACTGTCGATGAAACAGGACAAGGTGATGGCGGATCAGACCACATGAATGCGACGGACAACCCAGAATGGACCTCGCCCACGGACCACCGACCCGGGAGCTGAACGCATGACCACCCCTATTTTGCTGGCCTGGAGCGGCGGCAAGGATTGTCTGCTGGCCTTGCAAAGTCTGCTGGCCGACCCGCAATGGCAGGTGATGGGCCTGCTTACCACGGTCAACCGCAACTACCAGCGCGTTGCCATGCATGGCACGCCGCGCGAGGTGCTGCTGGCGCAGGCCGCCGCGCTCGAGCAGCCCCTGGTCGAAGTGATGCTGGACTGGCCCGGCAGCAATGAGGCCTATGAGCAGGCACACGCCCGCGCGTTGGTCGAGGCGCGCATGCGCTGGCCGGGCATCCGCCACTGTGCATTCGGCGATCTGTTCCTGGAGGATGTCCGCGATTATCGCGTGCGCCAGCTGGGCCGCGAAAACTGGCGCGCCGTGTTTCCGCTGTGGGGAGAGGACACCACCGCGTTGTCGCGACGTTTCATCGCCGAAGGCCATCGCGCGATGCTGTGCTGTGTGGACACCCAGCAGCTCGACGCCGACTACTGCGGCCGCGCGTACGACGTCGCCCTGCTGGATGCGCTGCCCGCAGGAGTCGACCCGTGTGGCGAACACGGCGAATTCCACACCCTCAGCTACGCCGGACCTCTGTTCCGACAGCCGCTGAAGCTGCGCCGTGGCGAATCGGTGCTGCGCGACGAACGCTTCCAGTTCACCGACTTCCTGCTGGACGAAGATGCCAAGGCGCATTGAACGTCACGTGCTGCCTGACCTGCTGCAGCCGGGCCTGCATCTGGTCTTCTGCGGCACCGCCGCAGGTCGGCGCTCCGCCGCCGAACGCGCCTACTACGCGCATCCGGGCAATCTGTTCTGGCGAGCGCTACTTGAAGCCGGCCTCACGCCGCGCCTGCTGGCGCCGGCCGAATTTCCCCGGTTGCCTGGCTATGGCATCGGTCTCACCGATTTGGCCAAGCACCACTCAGGCAACGACAACGACTTGCCCCGTGACGCGTTCGATGTGCCAGCGATGCGTGCCAGGATCAAGCGCCATGCGCCGAGCCTGCTCGCTTTCACCAGCAAAAACGCGGCCCGCGCCGCCCTCGGCCACGGCGTGGGTTACGGCCTGCAAGTCGAGACGATCGGCACCACGCGCCTGTTCGTGCTTCCATCGCCCTCTGGCCAGGCCCGCGGACACTGGAACATCGATCCCTGGCTGGCACTCGGGGCGCTCTATTGCACCGTTCGCACCGATCCTTGGCAGACTGTCGAAAAGGGCTCTCCCGCTCTCCCCACGCGCCCAGTCCGGCACATGTCCGTACCGGGCTGCGTGAAACCATGCACCGGCGGTGACTGATTCACGACGGGCCGTTCGTGGCCAGCACTGCAGGGTGCTCTCAGCACCGTGTCAGTCGATCGGCGTGTGGCGCAACTCGCGCACCTGGCGGGCGCGCACCACTGAGCCATGGTTACTCCAGCTGCGACGGATGTAGCTGACCACAGCCGACACGTCGTCGTCGCTCAGCGTCTGGGCAAATGGCGGCATCGAGTAAGGTCGCTGGTTGGCGGCCGTGACTGGTGCGAAGCCACCCAGTAGAACCATCCGCGTTGAGTTGGTGCCGGTGGGCTCGGTCACCGAGGAATTGCCGTCCAGCGGTGAATAGACGCCGGCCACGCCCTCGCCGTGATCACCGTGGCAATCCGCGCAATGCCGGGCGTAGACTCTGCCGCCTCGAGCAAGCAGCGGACCGGCATCGAACCGTGTGGCGACGGACGGCGGCGGAGCTCGCGCCGGTAGCGACTGCAGGTAGATGGCGATGGCATGCAGGTCGGCATCCGTCATGTACTGAGTGCTGCCGGAAACCACCGCGGCCATCGGGCCGAATGCCGCGCCGCGGGCTGACCGGCCGGTCTTCAGCAGATCCACGATGTCCTGCGCACTCCAGCCTTCCAGGCCGCCGTTGCTGGCGCTGCTGAGGTCGGGCGCATACCAGTTCTGCATCGGGATCTGGCCACCGGCCAGTTGCGTATTGCGCGGCGTGCCGCCAAACGCGTCGCGCGCGGCGTGGCACTCGTTGCAATGCCCCAGGCCCTGCACGAGATACGCGCCACGGTTCCAGGCCGCTGACTTGGCGGAGTCTGGCTTGAATTCGCCTACCCGAAAGTACAGCGCCCGCCACACCTTCAGGCTGTTGCGCACGCTGTAGGGAAACGCCAGCGACGGTGCCCGATCGGGCTGGTGTACCGGCTCGAGTGATTGCAGCCAGGCGAAAATCGCCAGCGCATCGGCTCGGTGCACCCTGGTATACGAGGTGTACGAGAACGCCGGATACAGCAGCTCGCTATGGCGGCCCTTGCCGGCATGGAGGGCCTGCCAGAAATCCTCGAAACTCCAATCGCCCAGGCCGGTCTGCCCGTCGGGCGTGATGTTCGGGACCGGAATATCGCCGAAAGGCGTGGCCAGCACCCGGCCGCCGGCGTAAGGCTGGCCGCCGCGTGCGGTATGGCAGCCCGCGCAGTCGCCAGCAGTCGCAAGGTACTTGCCGCGCGTGATCAGCTGCGGATCAGCCAGCGTGGCCGCGGAAACCTTGCTGGCCGAGCGCGGGACGGGCTGGCGACTGCCACTCAACCACAACCAGACAAACGCCAGTGCCAGCACCGCCACGATCAGCAGCGACAGCCACCGCCACCGCGTCATGACTTGCCCCCGGTTGCCCCCAGCACGCCACAGGAAAGCGGCGGCTTCACCGAGCCCGCGGGCTGCGGGCGGGTGTCGGCCGGCAACTCGCGGCTGGCCAAGGCCGCCGCCACGGCGGTGATGTCCGACGGTGCAAGCCGGCTCGCCACCGTGCTCATGCAGTCAGGAGCCACCGTGGAGCGCGTATGGGTGCGCCAGGAACCCAACTGCGCGCTGATGTAGTCATACGGCAGGCCGACCAGCCCCGGCGTGGAAGGCTCCACGCCCGTCAGTTTCCGCGCGTGACAACTGCTGCACGGCGGAATCCTGCGTGCCGGATCACCCTTCTCGATCAGCTCGTTGCCACGCCGCAGCGTGGCCGCCGATACGTCAGGCACCGGCGATCGACGGTAAGGTACCTGCTGCGCCGCGAAGTACTCGGCGATTTCGCGCATGTAAGCCGGCGGCAGCTGGCGCACGGTGTATTCCATGGGCGCGTACTTGCGCAGCCCGTTCTGGAAATCCCGCATCTGGCGTGCAAGATAGGCGGCCGGTTTGCCGGCCAGGCGCGGAAAATAGCCACTGCCCGGAGAGCCCTGGCCGTGCACGCCATGACAGCTGGTGCAAGCGGCGATGCGTTGCTGCAGGGTATCGGGAACGACGTGCGTATCGGCGGCACGACTGACTGCACCGAACGACACGGCAAGCATGAGCAGGACGACGCCCCCGAACCACCTGGCCATAGACGGGGGCGCGTTCGTATTCATCCCGCCATTGTACGCGCGCCCGGCAAATCGTCAGCGCTGTTTGGCCATCGCCTGTCTGCGGTCAACCACGCCGGAGGCCTCGTCGAAACCCGCATCGATCAGGCTCGGCCGCCCGCCGACTTGCGCACGATCAGCATCGCCAGTTCCAGCGACTGCTCATAATTCAGGCGCGGATCCACCATGGATTTGTACGCACGATCGAGATCGGTCTCGCACAGGCCACGCGCGCCGCCGATGCATTCAGTCACGTCTTCGCCGGTCAGCTCCAGATGCACGCCACCAAGCCGGGTACCCGTCGCAGCGTGGATATCGAAAGCCTGGTCCAGCTCGCCCTGGATGTTGTCGAAACGCCGCGTCTTGTAGCCGTTCGAGGTGCTTTCGGTGTTGCCGTGCATCGGATCGGCCACCCACAGCACGCGTCGACCTTCGCGCTTTACCGCGTCCAGCAACCGCGGCAGCGCCGTGGCGATCTTGCCGTTACCCATGCGATGGACCAGGGTCAGTCGGCCTGGCTCTTCGTGGGGATTCAGCACGTCGATCAAGGGCAGCAATTGATCCGCTGTCACCAAAGGTCCGATCTTCACCGCGATCGGGTTGCGGATGCCACGGAAATACTCGACATGCGCGCCGTCCAGCGCTGCCGTGCGCATGCCTATCCACGGGTAGTGGGTGGAAAGGTTGAACCAGCCAGGATTGCGCGGCACCTGCCGCGTCAGCGCCTGCTCGTAATGCAGCAGCAGTGCTTCGTGCGAGGTGAAAAAGTCGACCTTGGAAAAGCCCGCAATCGGTCCGGCCAGGGTCTCCATGAAGCGCAAAGAGTCGCCAATCGCCGACACCATTTGTCGGTACTCGGCGGCCAGTGGCGAATGCTCGAGCCAGGCCAGGTCCCAATACTCGGGATGGCGCAAGTCGGCAAAGCCGCCGTCGATCAACGCGCGCACGAAATTCATGGTGAGCGCGGAATGGGCATGCGCCCGGATCATCCGCTGCGGATCAGGCCGCCGCGCGGCGAGTGTGAATTCCGGGCCGTTGACCAGGTCGCCGCGGAAACTCGGCAGACTCGTCCCGTCGCGCGTCTCGATGTCGGTTGAGCGGGGTTTGGCGTACTGCCCGGCGAACCGGCCAACCCGAAGCACTGGCTTCTTCAAGCCGTGCACCAGCACCAGGCTCATCTGCAGCAGCACTTTCAGACGATTGGAAATGACCGGGCTGGTGCAGTCGGCAAAGCTCTCGGCGCAGTCGCCACCCTGCAGCAGGAAACGCCTGCCATCCTGCGCTTCGGCGATCGCCTCCTTGAGCGCGAGCACTTCCCACGAGGTAACCAGCGGTGGCAATTGGGACAGATGGGCGCTCGCGCTGGCCAGTTCATCCGCGTCGTCATAACTGGGCTGCTGCAAGGCCTGGCGTTGCTGCCACGAGTCGGGCGACCAGTGGGCAGCCCCCGACGAAGTCGCATCGCCGATGCCGGGTTCGGCCTTCAATGTATCCGAACCCTTCATTTGCGCAACGCCCCTTGTCGAACCGCCAGCACCGTCAAGAGCGCCAGCGCGATGAACCACAGCAAGCTCCACGCTGGCATCGGCAATCCGAGGATCGGCTCGACCTTGGCACATTCGCCGGAGCCGGTGAACACTAATTTGAGAGCCTTCGCGAAGGGAAACGCGCTGAACATGTAATCCAGCGGCGGTCCGCACGAAGGTACCTGGTCGGCGGGCAACGACTGGATCCACAAGTGCCGCGCCGCAACGACGGTGCCGAATGCAGCACCGAGCCACACACCCACGGCATAGATCCAGCGCGCGCCGCCGCGCGGAGCGTGCAGCGCGCCGAGAAGAAAGAACACCCCCATGACGATGAAGCCGATGCGCTGGAAGATGCACAACGGGCACGGATACATCTGCCAGACGTATTCGGCATAGAGCGCAAAGCCAAGCAGACCCGCACAGACGAGGAAGCCGATCAGGAAGTCGATGCGGTAGGACCAGCGGAGAGGATTCATGATGTTTTTGTTGCGTTGCGGAAACATGACATTACCCGTTCATGGCGATGCTGTCAGCAGGACCATACGATCGCTCGGCCGAGGCAGACGTGATGGTGGTGGCCAAAACGCAAAAAAGCCGGCGGGTCGCCCTGCCGGCTTCTTGCTTTGCAAATCTGCGTATCGAGCGCGACCGACGGTCGCCGCTCGACTTACTCGGCGTCGACAGCCTCGACCTGCGGTCGACCAATAAGCTCGACGTAGGCCATGGGCGCATTGTCGCCCACGCGGAAGCCGCACTTCAGGATGCGCAGGTAGCCACCCGGACGCTCCTTGTAGCGTGGGCCCAACTCGACAAAGAGCTTGCCTACCGCTTCCTTGTCGCGCAAACGCGCAAAGGCAAGGCGACGATTGGCCACGCCATCGGTCTTGGCCAGCGTGATCAGCGGCTCAGCCACGCGACGAAGCTCCTTGGCCTTGGGCAGGGTCGTACGTATCAACTCGTGCTTGAGCAGCGAAGCACTCATGTTGCGAAACATCGCTTCGCGGTGGCTGCTGGTGCGGTTGAATTTGCGTCCGGATTTTTGGTGGCGCATGGTGAAAGTCTCTATGTCTGTTGTTATGAAAAGCCGGCGCCTGTGTCCGGCTTCCCGCGGTTACCCGCTTATATGGCCCCAGCCAACCGAGGCTTTGCATTCAAAATCCCCCATCGGAGCAAAAGCCCTTGTGAGGAGTACGGCCATGGATGGCCGCCTTTAGTGCTCGACCAGTGCGCTATACGCGACCTGGCCGGTGTCTCGCCAACGCTGCGATCAAGGACGATCGCACAAACAAACCATCAACCCAGCTGCATGCCGTGCGACAGACCCGGCGGCGGCCAGTTCTCAAGCTTCGTACCAAGGGCCAGGCCACGCCCACCCAGGACATCCTTGATCTCGGTCAGCGACTTCTTGCCCAGGTTAGGAGTCTTCAAAAGCTCCACCTCGGTCTTCTGCACCAGGTCACCGATGTAGTAGATGCTCTCGGCCTTCAGGCAATTCGCCGAACGCACGGTAAGCTCCAGATCGTCGATCGGACGAAGCAGCAACGGCTCGAAACCGCTCTTCTCCGCCTTGTCGGTCGCGCTCTCGCGACGCGAGAAGTCACCGAACACCGACAGCTGATCATTGATGATCTCGGCGGCCTTGCGGACTGCTTCTTCGGCATCGATGGTGCCGTTGGTCTCGATGTCCAGCACCAGCTTGTCGAGGTTGGTGCGCTGCTCGACACGAGCGGCGTCCACTTCGTAAGCCACGCGCAACACCGGTGCGAACGACGCATCCAGCTGCAGACGGCCGATCGGACGTGCCTCGTCATCCGGATGCTGGCGCGTGCTGGCCGGCTGGTAGCCGACGCCGCGACGCACCTTCAGGCGCATGTTGAGGACGATGTCCTTGGTCAGGTGGCAGATCACGTGCTCGGGGTTGATGATTTCCACCGAGTGGTCGAC
>JBDTEG010000008.1:0-26639 GCA_039922695.1 Rhodanobacter sp.
TACCGACAAGAATGAAGAGCATCGCGCACAGGGTGCGCTCCTACGCGCGTCGTCCTCGTGGCGCCCGCGCCATCGCCCACACGTCGACCCGCGCCACGCCGCTTCGCTTGAGCACGCGCGTGCACTCGGCAAGCGTGGCGCCGGTGGTCATGACATCGTCGAGGATGGCCACATGGACCGGCAGGACGGCTCCTTCACATAGCGCGAATGCCCCGTGCACGTTTTTGCGGCGGTCTTTCGCGTCCAGTTCGGTCTGCGCATCGGTGGGACGCAGGCGTTGCAGGACATCCTGGCGCAGCGGCAGATTGAACGCGCGTGCCAGCGGCTTGGCCAACTCGAGTGACTGGTTGTAGCCGCGCCGACGCAGCCGGCTTCGATGCAGCGGTACCGCGAGCAGCAACGACGGCAAGTCGATCCGACACGGTTCGCGCTGCCACAGGCTCGACAGTACGCGCCCGGCAGCCAGGTCTCCGGCGAATTTGTAGTGTGACTCCAGCCGATCCAGCGGCCAGCCGTAGCGAAACGGTGCCCAGGCCGCGTCCCATGGCGGCGCATGCTGCAGGCACTCGCCGCACAGTTCTGTCGGCACGGCCAGCGGCAGCGCGCAGCGTGCGCAACAGCTGCGGTTGCGTGGCAACTCGGTGGCACAGTCGGCGCAAAGGTCGACGCCGTTGGCCCCAGCCGCGCCGCACAACAGGCAGCGCAGCGGCAACACAAAACGGTGCAGGCCGGACCAGGTTCGCCACATGACTTCCGCGAGCGCCATTACCGTCCCTGTGTGTCGGCCGTTCAAACTTGATCGTAACCCGATCGCTTCCAGGGTGCATGGTCAACTTGGCTCGTTCGACTGATTCCGTTGCGCGAAACCGTATCTGCACCGTTGCCATGCCCTCGGCGCAGGTGTCCGCCGTGCTGGAAGCTCTGCAACTGCCAAGCCAATGCCAGCGAGTCCTGGGCCACGGCGTACAATTACCGGCTTGCCGCCGCGATACCCTGCATGTCGATCGTCAATATCTCCGCCTACAAATTCATCAGTCTGGACGACCTGTCTGCGCTGCGCGAGCGGCTGTTCGCTCGCTGCGAGGCACTGGCCTTGAGAGGCACGATCCTGCTCGCGCCCGAGGGCATCAACTTGTTCCTCGCCGGTGCGCGCGCACAGATCGACGATTTCGTGGCAGGCCTGCATGTCGATCCGCGCTTCGCCGATATCGTGCCGAAGGAGTCACTCTCCGACGGCGCCCCGTTCAAGCGCATGCGGGTGCGTCTGAAGCGCGAGATCATCACCATGCGCCGGCCGGCCATTTGTCCCGAAAGCGGCCGAGCGCCGGTGGTGGATGCAGCCACCCTGCAGCACTGGCTTGACCAGGGCCACGACGACCATGGCCGCGAGGTGGTGCTGCTGGATACGCGCAACGATTACGAAACAGACATCGGCAAGTTCCCCCGGGCGATCGACTATCGTCTCGCCAGGTTCACCGATTTTCCCCAGGCGATCGCCACCGATCGCGCGCGTTACGCGGGCAAGACGGTGGTGTCGTACTGCACGGGAGGCATCCGCTGCGAAAAGGCGGCGCTGCATATGGCCGAGCTGGGCATGGAACATGTCTACCAGCTCGAAGGCGGCATCCTGAAGTACCTGGAACAGACCGACGCGACCCACTGGCGGGGCGAGTGCTTCGTGTTCGACGAACGCGGCGCCCTGGGTACCGATCTGCTCCCTCTCCCCCTCGGGGAGACGACTGGGATGAGGGCCGGCGCTGGTGCGGAACCAACGTCAGAACTGGCTTTGATGAACTCTCCTGGGAGCCCCGGCCCCTCATCTCGATCCTTTCCGCCGGGGGGAGAGGAGGCGAACGCAGGAAGCGCTTTGTTTGATAGAGGCGGGGCATGAGCCTCTTTGTCCAAAAAGCTGGTCACGGTCCGATCCCCCTGGTGCTGCTGCACGGTTGGGCGATGCATGGTGGCGTGCTGGAGCCGCTGGTGGATGCGTTGGCCGATCTCTGCACGATGCATGTGGTCGACCTGCCCGGTCACGGCTACTCCCGCGATTGCGCCGTGCCGCTGGAGCCTCGCGCCTGCGCCGCCGCGATCGCCGCGGTCACGCCGCCGGCGATCTGGGTGGGCTGGTCACTGGGCGGTTTGATTGCCTTGACCGCTGCACTGGAGAGGCCTCGACAAGTGCACGCGCTGGCGATGCTGTGCGCTACCCCGAAATTCGTCCTCGACGCCAGCTGGCCTCACGGCAGCGATGCCGCACTGGTGCAGCAGTTGGCCAGCGAGCTGAAGACCGACTACCAAGACACGCTGGAACGCTTCCTGGCGCTGGAGGCGATGGGCAGCGCCGACCCGCGCCGCGAGTTGCGCCATCTGCGCGAGCTGGCGTTCGCCCGCGGCGAGCCCGATCTGCGCGTCCTGCAGGAAGGCCTCCGCGTGCTGGAAGACAGCGATCGCCGCGCCGCCCTGCCTGACCTCCGTGTGCCCAGCACGTGGATCGCCGGTCGCCGTGACCGATTGGTGCCGCCGCAGGCAATGGCGTGGTCGGCCAGCCAGTGCGGCGGCGCTTACCATGAGATCGCTCAGGCAGGCCATGCCCCATTCTTCGGTCATGCCGAGGTGGTGGTGCACGCGCTGCAGCCCTTGTTTGAACGGCGCCCCGGCCGACTTGCCGCATTGAATCTTTCCGATGAATGAGTTCCATCTCGACCGCCGCCAGGTACGCCGCAATTTTTCCGGGGCGGCAGCGACCTGCGACAAGCACGACGCGCTGCATCGCGAAGTGCAACAGCATCTGCTGGAGCGCCTGACGTTCTACCTGGAAACACCGCAGCGGGTACTCGATCTGGGTGCGGGCACGGGGCGCGGCAGCGCCCTGCTGAAACAGCGCTATCCCAAGGCGGAGGTGATCGCGGCCGATCTGGCGCTGCCGATGTTGCGCGCGGCGAAGCAGCACAGCAGCTGGCTGAAACCATTTGGACGCGTCTGCGCCGACGCCAGTGCCCTGCCACTGGCGGACCACAGCATCGACGTGCTCTATTCCAACCTGTGTTTCCAGTGGGTCGACGACCTGGCCACGTTATTCAGCGAATGCGTGCGCGTGCTGAAACCCGGCGGCCTGATGGTGTTCTCCAGCTTCGGCCCGGATACGCTGATGGAGCTGCGCAGTGCGTGGGCCGGAGCCGACCAGCAACCTCATGTGAGCCGCTTCCTGGACATGCACGATGTCGGCGACGCGATGCTCGCTGCCGGCTTGCGCGATCCGGTGCTGGACGTGTTTCGCTACACCCTCACCTACAGCGAGCCGCGCAAGCTGCTGGAGGAACTGCAAGGTCTGGGCTCGACCAACGCCGACTCCGCCCGCGCGCGTGGACTGACCGGCAAGCAGCGCTACCAGCACATGTTGCAAGCCTACGAGGCGATGCGTGTGGACGGCCGAATCCCTGCCACCTGGGAGGTGGTCAGCGCGCACGCCTGGGGGCCACCGATGGGCCAGCCACGCCGGGTCGGGGGCGGCGAAATCGCCAGTTTCCCGATCGACAAGCTGCGCGGTTCGCGGCGCTGAGGGAGGATGTGCAGCCGCGACGGCGGATGCGTCAATGCAAGGCGCGACGCCGTGCTCCCCGTTTGATCGTCGCGAGCGGAGAAAGCTCAGGGACGGAGGTAATTGACAGGCCCACCGTGGTCAAACGGGCCAATCGACGCACGCGCGAGGCGTTTTGGGGTAGTCCGAAATATCCGGTTGCCATGGTGCCCGCCCCGCGTCGCTCGGAGAGTTTTTCGTGGCTCGGCTGGGTGTATGCTGCGTTCGCAGCAGGCCATCGAATGCCCACCAGGCGGATACAGGCTCGCTGCGGAGGCGAAGGTGAAGTCCTTCATCTTGCTGTTGCGGGTTGGCGCAATCCTGTGCGCGGCATCATTGGCAGGTTGCGCCGGCGTACCCGCCGCCAGGACCGGCGATGTCACGCCGCTGTTCCGGGACGCACTGTTCAAGCCGCCGGCCGAGCCTGTCGACAGCCGGACGATTTTTGCCGTCGATGCTCCGATGCGGCGCTTCCTTGCCGAGGAAATCATCCCGCTGGCCCGTCACCAGGACCCGCGACAGGCGCTGCTCGACGCGTTGACCGGCAAACTCTCGATCGACTACGACTCGGAGATGACCCGTACCGCGTCGCAGACCTTTGCGGCGCGCAAAGGCAATTGTCTGTCACTGGTGATCATGGCGGCTGCGCTGGCCAGGCAACTCGGCATCCAGGTGACCTACCAGGAGGTGTATGACTTTGACACCTGGTCGCGCGATGCCGGATTCACCATCCTCAGCCAGCACGTGAATCTGGTGCTTGGTCCGCGCGCGCCAAGCGTCCGGTTCTTCCCGAGTGAAGCCAGACCCATGATCGTGGACTTTCTGCCGTCACAACAGGTGGCAGATGCCGCGTCGCGAGCGGTCTCGGAGCAGACCGTCGTCGCGATGTACATGAACAACCGCGCGGCCGAAGTGATGGTCCGCGGCGACATCGATCGCGCCTACTGGTTTGCCCGCACCGCGCTCAAGGCCGACCCCGGATTTGCGAATGCCGCCAATACGCTCGGCGTCATCTACCTCCAGCGGCACCATCTGGAGCCAGCCGAACGCGCGGTGCGTTACGCGCTGCAACGCGAACCCGACAACATCCCGGCACTCTCCAACCTGTCGCGGATACTCGAGATGGAAGGCCGCACCACAGAAGCACAGTTACTGACGAAAAGGCTGGCCGAGGTGCAGCGCCATCCGCCGTTCTATTTCTACGACCGCGGAGTGAAGGCGATGCAGGCGGGTCAATTCAAGGAGGCGGCGCTGCTGTTCGGTAAATCGCTGTCGCAGCGCCCCTACGATGTTCAGTCGCACTTCGAGTTGGCGATAGCCGCGTCGCACCTTGGCGACATGCGGCGCGCACGCAGGGAACTGGAACTGGCGGAGAAGAACAGCACCACTCCGGAATCGCACGCCATCTACGCGGCCAAGCTGAGGCATCTGAAATCGTTGAACTGAAACGGGGTCGTCAAGCCGCACGGCGCGTGGCGACGATACAGAACTACCCACGACTCGCGGCACTCAAGCAAAAGTACGATCCTTCCAACCTGTTTGCACTGAACCAGAACATCAAACCTCAGCGAAGGAGTAAACCGGGACGGAAGAAGTTGGGCTAACCCATTCAACCTCCTCAGTCCCAGGTTCATCGCCGTTTCATCGAAGTCGAATTCTTCTGCTGATCGTTGGAGATTTTCAATGAAGCCTTTGGCGCTCCCGATCGTCGTCATCCTGGCTTGGAGCGGTGCCGTGTCGGCCCGTCATGCCGCTGCAGTGCAACCGGCCTATGAGATCGCCTTCGCCAGTTTCGCGCCGTTGAACAGCGACATATTCATCGCCGATGCAGATGGAAGCAACGCCAAGCCCTTCCTCGCCAATCCGGAACTCGACTCGAACGCGAGCTTTTCCAGCGACGGCACGTGGGTGATCTTCACCTCGCGACGTGGTGGCAATTCGGACATCTACCGCGCACACCTCGACGGCTCTGGACTTGAACGCCTGGTCGGGTCTCCCGCCTACGACGATCAGGCTGCCTTGTCGCCGAACGGCCGGTCACTCGCCTTTGTTTCCAGCCGCACCGGCCATGCCGACATCTGGATCATGGACCTCGCCACCAGGGGGGCTGCGCAACCTGACGAACGATCCTGCTGGCGACTTCCGGCCATCATGGTCGCCGGACGGCACGTGGCTGGCCTTCTCCTCGGATCGAGATTCGAAACATCCGAGGATCCCCAAGGCCGCTTTCACGATCGTTCATTCCACCGAGATCTATATCGTGAAGCTCAACGGCTCAGGCCTGCGGCGGGTCACGCGCGACGGCGAGTACGGCGGCAGCCCTTCGTGGTCGCCCGACGGATCGAAACTGGCTTTTTACGCCACAACGCTGCTTCAGGTCCACAAGATCACCGGCCCACTGCATGTGCGAGGCGTAAGCCAGATCGAGACAGTCGACCTGGCCACCGGCGTCCGCCAGGTCATGACGTCGGGTCCCGGTGAAAAGTGGTCGCCTCACTGGCTGACGGGCGACCGCATTGGCTACGTCAGCGGCGGCCCTGAGGGCGGCGTGGAGATGTCCACCGGCGGCGCCGGCGCGCGGGGCGAGTTCAACAGTCCCAGCTGGTCACCGGACGGTCGACGGATGGTGTTCCATCGGGAGGTGGACCATGCGTGGCCACCCGATCGCCGCTGGGTGTCGCTGGATCCCCGGTTCGCGCTGAAGCGGGTCGGGATCTTTCCTTCCTATTCGCCTTCGGGTGACCGGCGGGTCAGCAACGACAAGACGGCCGGGATCCTGCACAACAGCATTCTGATGATGAACGCTGACGGGTCGCATCCAACCGTCCTGTGGAGCGACCCGGAGAAGAGCGCGCTGGCTCCCAGCTGGTCGCGACAGGGCGATCGGATCGCCTTCGGCCTCGGCCAGTTCTTTCAGACCATCAAAGGGCCGGCACAGGCCGCTATCGCGGTCATCGACACCAACGGCGGCGGCCTCAAGATGTTGACGCACGGTAGCGGGAATTTCGGCTTTCCGGACTGGTCGGGCGACGGCCGCCATATCGTATACCGCGAGACTGGCGCCACCAATGCACTCCGGATCATCGACGTCGACACCGGCAATGATCGCGTCCTGGTGAGCGGCCCGGCACACTATAATTTCCCGAGTTGGTCGCCGACCGACGACATCGTCGCCTTCACCGCCGATATCGACGGCGATTACGAGATTTATTCGATCCGCGCCGATGGCTCCAAGTTGACGCGCCTGACCCGCTCGCCCGGCAACGATGCCCACAACGCCTGGTCACCCGACGGAAAATGGATCGCCTTCACGAGCGCCAGGGGCGGCTTCAAGGATGAGGCCATGCTGCACCCGGCCAACCCGCAGCCCTATGGCGAAATCTACGTCATGCGGGCTGATGGCTCCGAGGTGCACGCGCTGACCGACGAACCGTTTGAGAAGGGAACGCCGGCTTGGGTGCCCCGTCGCGCCCCTGTCAAAAGCCGCTGAGAACCAAGCGAACGCTTTCCGCAGCAAATCGAAGCACTGACTCAACGGTCGGCCAGGATCAGGCCTCGCGGAAGGTCACCAAGCCACCAAAAAACCAGCGGCAAGTGAATCTGATCCCCTTGGCTTGTTCACGCTACATGGCCGCTGGCGGCACGACGTTGGCGTGTCGCGCAACTTCCTGCCAATGCCCGGCGCGCTTCATCCACACGGCAGTGAACAACAAATGCTCGGTTTTCCCTGCGTGAGGCATCTTGCTACCCCAAGTCACGGTTTCACGGCCAGCCAGAATGACAGTGTCTCCGTACACGTGCGCGTAATCGATCACCCGGTCGTTGGCAGTGAACGTCAGCATGCCGGACCGGACCATGCCCAACACCTGACGTTTACTGACGAACTTGTTCAACGGATTGGTGACAACCAGGTCGTCGGACCAGAGCCTCGCCAGTTCGCCGGCGTCCTTGTCCATGAACGCCTTGACCTCCTGTGCGCTCGCCTGCCGAACAGCGACTTCTGCCTGCTGGTCAGCCGGTGTGTCCGCTGCATGGGCGAAGGAAGGCAACGCCACGGGGCTCAAGACGAAGGATGCTGCCAGGACCATCCCTGTTGAAACGAGCCACTTGCCGATCAGATTCATCTGAAAGCGCTCCCATGTACAAGGTGAAACGCGATGGTACGCCTGCTCTTTGGCAAAACGGGCAAAACGGGGCGGAGGCAACCAGCCTCCGCCGCGCGCTGTGCTTGGCAATCAGGCGTCCAACTCACGGCATATTCTCCGACTCCTCCGAATTCTCCTGTCGAACCTGCCCAAGCGCCGGCACCTCGATCGCCGCCAGCCCGGCCTTTTGCAACTCGCCATCAAACTTCGATAGATCCCCATCGCGTATCTGCTTCCATAACGCCTGCGCCTTGCCAAAGCGCACCTCGCTCGCCGCCACCACCTGCCGCTGACCCTCAGTCGGCGCGCGATCCGCGCCTTCCACATCGGTCGCGATATCGGTGAGCCCGTCGTTGGTCGCGCGCAGATTCATGCTGTCCTCGCCGCTGCCGCTGACCAGCGGCGCGGTCTGCTTTAGCAGCGCTTCGACTGACCCGCGTTGCGTGGCGTGTGCGGCATCACCGGCCAGCTTGCCGTCAAGCGCAGTCAACTGTTTGCGCACGGCCTGCACCTGACCGTAGCTTTGCCACACCCCGAGCAGTTGCTTGCCGATCTCCTGCGAGAAGGCCAGGCCCGCGGCCAGATCAGCTTGAGTGACCGCCGTCTCGCGCGGATCCATCACGATCTTCAGCGGCGCCTGGTACGACTTGCCATCGACCTGCAGCACCAGTTGATAAGTGCCGGGCAAGGCCATCGGCCCTTCCGGCGTCACCGGTGTATCGGAATCCCAGCTGGTGGAGATGCTGTATCCGTACTGGAGCGCCTGCGGGCGGGCGTAACGCAGACCCCAAACGAAGCGATGCGCGCCGGCACTCGGCGAAAGCGGGGCGCCGGGGCGCAGCCAGCCCTTGGCAAAGTAGCGGTCGGCATCGAGTTCGGCGGGCTTGTCGGCGCTGGAGAAACGCCGCACCAGCTGGCCGGCGCTGTCGCGGATCTCCAGCGTCACCGGGCCGTTCGCGGCGTGCGCAAGGTGGTAGTCGATCACCGCGCCCGCCGGTGGGTTCTTGCCCAGCGGCGTCTCCGGCGGCAGCGGGGTGTCGCGGTTTTCGTTGGCACGCACGCGCACGGCCGTTGCCGGCGTGTAGAGGTGCGCCGGCGCGTTGGCGATCGCGGCGCTGGCCTGGCGCAACGGCGTCACGTCGTCGAGCACCCAGATCGCGCGACCCTGGGTCGCCGCGATCAGGTCATTGCCGTGCACCAGCAAGTCGCGCACCCACGCCGTGGGCAGGTTGCGCTGCAGCGACTGCCAGTGGCTGCCATCGTCGAAGGAGACGAACACGCCCTGGTCGGTGCCCGCGTAGAGCAAGCCGGCACGCACCAGGTCGGCACGCAGCACGGTGGTGAAGCTGGTCTTCGGCAGGCCCGCGGAGATGTCGGTCCAGCTGGCGCCGTTGTCATGCGTGCGCCACAGGTGCGGGCTGAAATCGTCCTGCCGATGACCGTCGACCGCAGCGTAGGCGGTGCCTGCCTGCACGGCGGAGACATCGAGCGAGTCGATCCGCTCCCACGCCTTGATACCTTTCGGGGTGACGTTTTGCCAGCTCTTGCCGCCGTCGGCGGTGCGCTGGATCAGGCCGTCGTCGGTGCCGACCCAGATCTCGTCGTTGCTGCGCGGCGAAGGTGCAATCGAATAGACCACGCCGTAACCACAGTCCAGCGCCTGCGCCGAGGTCGGGTCGCCATCGCAGTTCGTGGCACCGGCGTGCCTGCCGTTCAAGTCGGGGCTGATCACCGACCAGTGCTCGCCTTGGTCGGTGCTGCGAAACAGCACCTGCGCACCCATGTACAACGGGTACGGCGGCTTGGCCGCAAACGCGATCGGGGTGATCCAGGTGTAGTGATATTTGAAATCGGTGGGACGCTGGCCGTAGCTGTTGACTGGCCATGGCGTGACGTTCTGTACCACCCCGGTCTGGCGGTTCCAGCGCGAAACGCGACCGCCGAGGCCGGAGCCGAACACGACGTTGGCATCGGCCGGATCGGGCACGTCGTAATCACGCTCGTCACCGCCGACTGGACGCCAGTCGCGGAAGCTGATCGCGCCGTAGTCGCTGCGGCTGGCGATGCCGACGGTGCCGGAATCCTGCTGGCCGGAATAGATCCAGTACGGGAAGCGGTTGTCGGCGGCGAGGTGATAGAACTGGCCGGTCGGCTGGTTATACCAGCTGCTCCAGCTCTGTCCGCCGTTGACGGTGATCACCGCGCCCTGGTCGCTGGCGGTGATCATGCGCTGGCTGTTCTGCGGATCGATCCACACGAAATGGTAGTCGTCGCCGCCTGGTGCGCCCTTGAACACATGCCAGTTCTTGCCGCCATCATTGGAAACGCGGATCGACTGGCCCGCCGAATAGATGCGATCCGGATCGTTGGGGTCGACCGTGATGCGGCTGAAATAGTCGTTGGGCAGCCACTCGGCGTGACTCATGGCCTGCCAGTGGGCGCCGCCGTCGTCGGAACGGTACAGGCCGCTCTGCGCGGGTACGCCGGCGTCATTGATCACCGCATAGACCCGACCACCGCGCGCGGTGGCGATGCCGATGCGCCCCAGCTCGCCGGTCGGCCACCCATCACCTCCGAGTCTTTTCCAGGTCACGCCGCCGTCGCTGGAGCGATACAGCCCACTACTCGGCCCCGCGTTGGGCTGGAAGTAGGACAGCCAGGGATAGTTGCGCACCTGCCATGCCGCCGCATAGACGACCGCAGGGTTGGCGGGGTCCGCAGCCAGATCGACGATGCCGGTGTCGTCGTTGATGGTCAGCGTCTGCTGCCAGTGCTTGCCGCCGTCGGTGGAGCGGAACACGCCGCGCTCGTGGTTCGGGCCGAAATAGTGGCCGAGCGCGCCGACCAGCACGGTATCCGGATGCTGCGGATCAACGAGGATGCGACCGATGTGGCGCGTGTCATCCAGACCCATGTGTTGCCAGCTCTTGCCGCCATCGGCAGAGCGATACACGCCATTGCCGGCTCCGATGTCGTAGCGCGCGGCCACCTGGCCACTGCCGACGTAGATGACGTTCGGGTCGGACGGCGCCAGCGCCAACGCACCGATCGACGAAGCCGGCTGCTGGTCGAGCAGGGAATGCCAGGTGCGGCCGACATCATCGGTCTTCCACACGCCGCCGCCGGCGGTGCCGATATAGAAGGTTTCGGGTTTCGACGGGTCGCCTGCCGCCAGGGTCGCCCAGCCGCCACGGAACGGACCGAGCTGGCGCCATTCCAGTGCGCCGGCGACGCCGGTCGGCATCGGTGCCGCGGCGGCGGCAAGCTGGCTGGTCGCGCCAAGCAGCAAGGCGCTGGCAAGGATGACTGGACGAAGCGCATGGCGAAGTGGCATGAGACCCCCGGTAGGTGCACGCAGCAGAAGGTCGTGACGATACTCCGCGGCCATTCCCATCGCAGTCACGCATGAACTTGCGATGTCTCCGGACTGAACCCGACCCAACTCCCCGCCAACGCGATGTCTCCGCGACAACCCATCGTGCGTTATTGATACGCACGACCATGCCCAGGAAGCCGACATGCAAACTCCAGTCACCATCTTTGTCTTTTCGTTGCGACGCAGCTGGCTGGTGCGCGCTGCAGCCGCCCTGCTGGCCATCGGCGCGGTCACCGCGATTCCCACCCCGGCGCACGCGGGAGTGTATGTCTCGGTCAACATCGCGCCCCCGATCCTGCCGGTCTACGAGCAACCGATCATTCCCGGCGACGGTTATATCTGGACGCCGGGTTACTGGGCCTGGAGCGGCGACGGCTATTACTGGGTGCCCGGCACCTGGGTGCTGCCGCCCTACGTGGGCGCGCTGTGGACTCCCGGTTACTGGGGTTGGGGTGGCGGCGTCTATCTCTTCCATCGCGGCTATTGGGGCCGGCACGTGGGCTTCTACGGCGGCATCAACTACGGCTATGGCTACGGTGGTCATGGCTATGAGGGCGGCTACTGGCGCGGCGGCGGCTTCCATTACAACCGCAGCGTGAACCGTGTCGGCGGCAATATCCGCAACGTCTACAACCGCACGGTGACCAACAACACCACGATCATCAACAACCGCGTCAGCTTCAACGGTGGCCCCCGCGGCATCGCCGCACGCGCCACGCCGCAGCAGGCGGCCTGGAGCCGTGAGCAGCACACCGCCCCCGTCGCGGCGCAGTTGCGGCAACGCGACATGGCCAGCCATGTGCCGGCACTGCGCGCGTCAGTGAACCACGGCGCTCCGCCGATCGCCGCCACGCCGCGCGCCGGCGCCTTCAGCGGTCATGGCGTGGCGATGGCACGCGGTGCGTCGCCCGCCATGGCGGCACGAGACGCGCGCGAGGCGAGCGGTAGCTCGCGAGTGAGGACAGCGAACAGCAGCAACGCGATGCGTCCGGCCGACACTGCGACGCGCGGCAACCGGGCGATGCGTTCCGCCAGCTTTGCGCCGCATGCGAGCCAATCGATGGGTTCGGCCCACACGGACCGCTACACGCCATCGGCACAGCAGCGTGGTTATGCGCAACCGGCCCAAGGTCGCGGGAACGAGCTTTCGACTGCTGGCAATCGCGGCGCGGCGTTTCGGCCGCAAAGCGGGCAGGCGCGGCCCTACCAGCCGCAGGCTTACCGTCCAGCACCCGACCATGCACGTGGTCCTTCCCGGCCTGCGAATGGACGGCCAGCAGCGGAGCATGCTGCTGCGTCGCGCGGTCGTGCCGCACCGGCCAGGCATGATGACAAGCGCGATGACCATCAACACTGATCCGCGCCAGACGTGATTCACCATGTCCGCCCATGGCGGGCATGGTGAATCCTTTCGCGGGTTGAACGGTAGCGTAGCGGTGCGGCGGTCGCCGGACTCAGGCGGACCTCGCGCGGCCGGTACGGTAGTCGTTCAACCGCCGCTGGTACTCGACGACGCCGGCTGTGCCGGGGCGGCACGCTTGTCGGCAGCCGCGGCGGCGCTACCCCGCGTGTAGACGATCTTCTTGTCGCCTTCGCATTGACCGACCACTTTGCCCGCCGCATCGGCCTTGTCTGCCGCCACCACCTCGAGCGTGTAGGACGAGACGCCGTTGGCCTTGATCTTGGCGTCGATGCTGGCCTTCACGCTGTCGCACGACGCATGCGCAAACATGGGCAAGGCAAACAGCAGCAGGGCGGCGATTCCGGTGTGGGCTTTCATGGGCTTGCTCCTTGAGGTTTGGCTGGTTCAGGGTCGGCGTTCAGTGCAGCCAACAGCATGATGGCCGGTTCAAGCGGCGGTGTGGGCTGCACGTTGCATGCTGGCACCAACGGAGTTGATGGAGAAGTGCTGGCGGCGGCCGACCCCTCGTTGCGTTACCCGAAACCGGACACCTGCGCAAGACGTGCGACCTCCTCGATGGCCATCCCCCGTCGCTCATGACGGCATCGACTTCAGTCACCTCAAAACGAACTCCAGCCGCACGTTATCACCCGCCACGCGAGTGGGCGCCGTAGGCCAGAGGTTTACCCGCCGACTCATCGCCTGATGCTCTTCGCGGGCGTAAGCTGAGGGCTTGTCGCATGGTCTCCGACGTTGCGCGAGAGAGACATGCGTCTTGCTTCTGGCCGCCCGCCGTGCGGTCTGTCGCTGTTCGCGCCCGCGGGCGCCACCAGAGGGAGGTCTGGTTCCATGCGTATACCGATGCTGTGCTGTGCACTATTGCTGCTGATCGCCACGTCAGCGTCCGCGATGACGGCAGACGAACTGGTCGCCAGGAACCTCGTCGCTCGCGGCGGAATGGACAAGATCCACGCGATCACCACGCTCAAGCTCAGCGGCAAGCTGCGCATCGCCGGGCAGTTCGAACTCGGGTTCACTTCCTACCAGAAGGCACCGGACTCCACCCGGATGGAAGGCACCATCCAGGGCCTGACCCAGATCATGGCCTGGGACGGCAAGGACGCCTGGCAGATCTCGCCGTTCCAGGGCCGCCTCGATCCGGAGCGGATGTCCGGCGACGACGCCAAGGGGCTGTCCGACGATGCCTCGATCGGCGGTCCGCTGGTCAACTGGAAGGCTCGGGGCAGCACCGTCGCCTACCTCGGCACCGAAGACATCGACGGCACCCAGGCGCACAAGCTCAAGGTCACGCTGAAGAACGGCGACATCGAATATGTCTATCTCGACCCGGATTATTTCCTGACCATCCGCACGGTCAGCCAGATGACGGTGCGCGGCACCATGGTGAAATCGACGACCGACTATGGCGACTACGAGCGGGTCAACGGCGTGTACTTCCCGTTCTCGTCGACCACCAGCAGCGGCGGTGGCGAACGCGGAAGCCAGCAGCTCACCGTGCTGAAGGCCAGCGCGAACGTGCCGATGGCGGACAGCCTGTTCGCGTTCCCGATCAGCGCCAGCAAGGAAGAGAAGTGATGAACACCCTCCTGCACACACAACTGGTCTCTTCCACGCTCGCGGTGGCCTTGTCACTGACCAGCGCCCTCGCCGTCGCCGCACCTGCCAGCAGCGACGGAATGTCCCGTTTCGACGCTGGCGCGATCTCCGGTCTGGGCGCGCGCAACATCGGCTCGGCCGCGATGAGCGGGCGCATCGCCGCGCTGGCCGCCGCGCCGGAAAAGGACGGCAAGCTGCTGATCTACGTCGGCTCCGCCAGCGGCGGCGTGTGGAAGTCCACCGACGGCGGCACCACCTACACGCCCGTGTTCGACAAGCAGCCGGTGCAGTCGATCGGCGACATCGAGATCGACCCGCAGCATCACGACACCGTATGGGTCGGCACCGGCGAGTCATGGACGCGCAACTCGGTATCGATCGGCGACGGCATATACAAGTCCACCGACGGCGGCGAGAGCTGGACCAACATGGGGCTGAAAAGCTCCGAGCGGATCTCCAGGATCGTGATCGATCCGCAGGACAGCAACACGGTCTACGCCTGCGCCCCTGGCAAGCTTTGGAGCGACTCGGCCGACCGCGGCCTGTACAAGACCCGCGACGGTGGAAAGTCGTGGACGCTGGTGCTGAAGGGCCGCAACCTGTCCACCGGCTGTTCCTCGCTGGCGATGGACCCGAAAAATCCGGACGTGCTGTTTGCCGGCATGTGGGACTTCCGCCGCGAGGGCTGGAATTTCCGCTCCGGTGGCCAGTCGCCCACCGCGCCGTCGGATAGCGGACTGTTCCGTTCCGCCGACGGCGGCAAGTCGTGGATCGAGATCACCAACAAGAGGAACAAGGGTTTCCCGGAGAAGCCGTATGGCCGCATCGCGGTGGCGGTCGCGCCGTCGAATCCTTCCGTCGTCTACAGCCTGGTCGAGTCGCCGCATTCGGCGCTGTACCGCTCCGATGATGGCGGCAAGACCTGGCACCAGCGCGACAAGAGCCAGCTGATGGTGTGGCGGCCGTTCTACTTCGCCAACCTGATCATCGATCCGCACAATCCGGACCGCGTGTTCAAGCCCGACCTCAACCTGATCCAGAGCGTGGATGGTGGCAAGAGTTTCGCCAACGTCGGCGGCGGTACCCACGGCGATTCGCATGTGGTGTGGATCGACCCGCGCAATACCGAAAACGTCATCGTCGGCGACGACGGCGGCCTGTGGTATTCGAAGGACGGCGGCAACAACTGGTGGAAGGCGAACAACCTGCCGGTGTCGCAGTTCTATCACGTGAGCGTGGATAGCGCCGACCCGTACCGCGTCTACGGCGGCCTGCAGGACAACGCCTGCTGGGTCGGCGAGTCGGCCTTTCCCGGCGGCATCGCGAACTCGCAATGGGCAAATTTTTGCGGCGGTGATGGCTTCTGGATGTTCGACGATCCGGCCGACCCCAACTACATCTACATGGAAACCCAGGGCGGCACGATCACCCGCGTGAATCGGCACACGCACGAGGCGCGCGACATCCAGCCCAAGCCGAAATACAACGAGAAGCTGCGCTGGAACTGGAACACGCCGATCGCGCTGAGCCCCAACGAAAAAGGCACGATCTACATGGGCGCGCAGTTCCTGTTCCGCTCGCGCGACCACGGCCAGAGCTGGGATCGCATCTCGCCCGACCTGAGCACCAACGATCCGAAGAAACAGCAGCAGGAAAAATCCGGCGGCGTCACCGTGGACAACTCCTACGCCGAGACCTACACCACGATCTACTCCATCAGCGAATCGCCGAAGCAGGCCGGGCTGATCTGGGTCGGCACCGACGACGGCAACCTGCAGCTGACCCGCGACCACGGCAAGCACTGGAGCAACGTGGCCGGCAATATCCACGGCCTGCCCAAGGGCGAGTGGGTGTCGTGGGTGCAGGCCAGCAACTTCGACGCCGGCACCGCACTGGTCGCGTTCGACCGCCACAGCTTCGGCGACATGGCACCGTACATCTATCAGACCCGCGACTACGGCAAGTCGTGGACCGCACTGGTGACGCCGAACAATGCCAAAGGTCTGCGCGGCTATGTGCACGTGATCAAGCAGGATCCGGTGAAACCGGATCTGCTGTACGCCGGTACCGAGTTCGGGCTGTGGATCTCGATCGACGACGGCGGCCACTGGGCGCAGTTCAAGGGCGCCCGCTTCCCGGCCGTGGCGGTGCGCGACATCGCCTTCCAGAATCGCGATGCCGCGCTGGTGCTGGCCACCCACGGCCGCGGCATCTGGATCGTCGACGACGTCACCCCGCTGCGCGCGCTGGATGCGAAGGTGCTGAACAGCGAGGCGAACTTCCTGCCCTCGCAGCCGGTGCAGCAACGCATCGAAGGCTACGGTGGCTGGCCTGGCGGCGATGCTGCCTTCGTCGGACCCAACCCCACCGACGGCGCGGTGATCACCTATTACCAGCGCAGTCGCCACCTGTTCGGCAAGTTGAAGATTGACGTGCTCGACAGCAAGGGCGACGTGATGGACACGCTGCCTGCCAACGTGCGTCGCGGCATCAGCCGGGTCACCTGGTCGATGCGCACCAAACCGCCACAGGTACCGCCGGCGGCGCAGATCGCGGGCAACTCCATCGTTGGTCCGCGCGTGGTGCCGGGGGTGTACACGGTGCGCATGACCAAGGGCAAGGATGTTTTCGAGACGAAACTGACGGTGGTACTGGATCGCCGCGCCAGCTACAGCCTCGTCGACCGGCAGGCCCAGTTTGATGCGGCGAGCCGGGTCAGGACGCTGTTCGGCAACATGAGCGACCTGGTCGCGCGGATCAACGCCGTGCGTGGCGCCGCCGACGCCGAGGCAGCGGACCTGCCGGCGGCCGATGCTACCCGCCAACAGCTGACCAGCCTCAGCCAACAGGCCAACGCGATCCGCCAGAAGATCGTGGCCACCACCGAAGGCGGCGCGATCACCGGCGAGGAACGCCTGCGCGAACACACCGACGAGTTGTACGGCGCGATCATGTCCTGGGATGGTCGCCCTACCGACTATCAGCTGGCCTATCTCGATACCCTGACCCGCGAACTCGGCGACGTGCAGAAAGCCTTCACCGCGTTCCAGGATGGGCCGCTGGCGACGACCAACGCCGAGCTGAAAGCCCGTCAGCTCAAGGAAATCGCCGTCCCGACCCATACCCCCGAAAAAGCCGGAGATTCCAGCGGCGGAAAGGAAGGCCTCGAAGCCCTGTTGCGCGGCCTCGATCGCGACTGACGGCCTCAAGCAGGGCCCCTCGCCCGCCGGTAGGGGGGCCAGGGTGAAGTGGCGATTTTCGCGACGAACCCCAAGCTTCAACCCGGAGCGCGCGTGCTGGAGTAGGCTTGAAGGCCTCACCCGGGAGGCTCCAACCATGTCCCATCCGACCTGCAAACTCCTGCTTTTGCTTGCCGCCAGCCTGCTGCCCGGCCTCGCCTGCGCCGCCACGGCTCCGGTCGCCAACGTCACTCCACAATTGCAAAAGGCTGCCGACGGCGCGTGGCGCTCCGCCGCGAACAAGGCGCGCGACACCTATCGACACCCGGTCCAGACCTTGCAGTTCTTCGGCATCAAGCCGGATATGACGGTGATTGAGCTCGATCCCGCCGGCGGCTGGTACACCGAAATCCTCGCGCCGTTCCTGGCCGACCATGGCCACCTGATCGAAGCGGGCTCGCCCAAGTTCGCCGACAAGATCAAGGCCAACCCGGCGGTCTTCGGCCATATCGGGAAAGTCGTGCCATTCGCACCTCCGATGCAGGTGAACCTGGGAGCGCCGAACTCCGTGGATATGGTGCTGACATTTCGCAACACCCACGACTGGCTCAACAACAGTCCCGCCACGCTGGCCGCAGTGTTCAAGTCGGCGTTCGACGTGCTCAAGCCCGGCGGCGTGTTCGGCGTTGTCGAGCACCGCGCCAAACCATTCTCCGATGCGGTGGAATCGGCCAAGAAGCTGCACCGCATTCCCGAGGACTACCTGATCGCACTGGGGCTCAAGTCGGGCTTCCGCCTTGACGGCGTGTCCGAGATCAATGCGAATCCGAACGACCCCGAAGACATCAACGTGCATCGCCTGCCGCCGAACCTGGCCGGTCCTGAAAGCGAGCACGCGAAGTTGGAAAAGGTCGGTGAATCGGACCGGATGACGTTGCGGTTCGTGAAACCTTGAGCACGTCGCAATGCGGGCGACTATTGGATCAACCGTGCTGCAACCTGCTGACTGCTTGCGATCTGATGTCGATCCGCAGGGTAGCCATCGACTCCGACTTGCCACTTTTTTAGCCGGCCGAAGAGCTTTCACTGCTTCCCGGCACAGGTGTGCAACATGACCGTGCGCAGTCAAGGTTGGTTTGGACGTAAACGCCTCGGATGGGGCTTTGGACCACGGAGTTGGCAGGGATGGCTCACCGTGCTCATCTACGCCCTGTTGATGATGACGTTGCCGACATACTTTGGCCCGCAGTTGGGCGATCGCGGTGTTCGAATAGCGTGGATCGGACTAACGATCCTCTTCTTCGTTGTGTTCTTCTGGAAGTTCGAGCGACCCAAGCGCAACTAGTCGACACGCTTGGCCAAGGTCGCTTCCGACCCTTTCCTGCCGATCGTGACTGTCTGCTCTGGGGAAGGCTGAAACGCCGACGCCCATCTGCCGTCCTTAGCGAAGCGCTGGCCAGTCAGGTGAATCGCCGGGGTAGGCGCGCGGGCTGGATGCCCCATGCGGCCACCGACCCGAGAATCACTGCATTGACCAGGGCCTCCCCCGCGGTGTAAAGCTCCGGCGAGGCGACGCCAGACCTGAGAACGAGAGTTGTCGCACCCGCCATGCCGATCATCGCTGCCCCGCAATGCCAATAAGATGGCTCCCTGAAAAAGATTGCCATGGGCAGAAAGTGCAGCCCGACCACCAACGAAATAGCGGAAATCCAATAGATGTGAAGCGCGGGCTGCGCGAGAAAATTGATGGCAACGTTGAGCAGTACGATCTCCGCCGCGAAGTTGATCCAGAACAACGTCCAGATGCGGTGGTTGGCCGATTGCGAGGCGGCGTTTGGCGCTGGCAATCGCTTGGCGGACGCGATTGATTTTAGGGAGTCGACAAGCAGCCAGGCCGCAGCCACTGACCCTGCCAACCCGCCCAAGTCTCGAGCAATGTCAGGAAACGGCCGCAAACCATATGCCATCCAGCCGGCACCAATCAGTGTTCCGACTAGTGCTCCGATCCCGCGGCCTCGCATGATCTGTTTTGAGCTTGGTTTAGTCACTGATTTCATATCAACACCTCGTTTTGCGGTAACCCAAGGCAGTCGGACCCGGGAGCCCGGTTATGCATCGCGCCCCGAGTGTCGAAGTCTTGAAGCGGCAGCGCGCCTGTAGCTCGGATCGCCATGCCGTCATTATGTGAGCCACGAAAAGAATACTGGCAGTGAATGTTTCCAGTTGAATGCACTGACAAATGTCATGCGCCCTGCTGTGACCGCTACGGGGCAGCTCAATAGCGACGACGACGGACAGCTCCTCGCCGGTCAGTGACCGTCGGCCGTGAGCCAAGTGTGGGAAGTCGGTTCACGTTAGCCGATGGTCGCAGTTCGACCCATTGTTTTCGTTCGTGACCGGCTGTTTGCGGCGGGCTGGTTGAAAGGGTGGATGCCCGGAGCTCGCCGGTCAGCGACGTTGGCCGACAGATGGCTGTTGTCGGCCCGTTGCGGCCGGTCACGAAGGTCCGCTTTCAAGAAAGCTGTTGATCCGCGAACGTCGACATCATTGGCGCACCCACATTGGACAGCGGCGGAGGTCCTGCAGGTGTTCACAGCCCGCTGCCGAAGGCTTGCTCAGACGCCTGCGGCAGTACACTGGCCAGCATCGAGGTTCACGGATTCCAACCAGGGACGATCGCTTGAAAGCGGAGGCGTTCTTTCACTTTCGACGTTATCCGCGACGATCCACGCTTGAAGGCGGTGGTGAAGAAGATGGGTTTGCCACGCGTGCCGAAAAACGTATCTCCGGCGTGCGGCGTGTGCGAAATGAAGGCGGTGTTCGGGCGCTATTCGTTCCACCCAACCGAAGGTTCGACATGCGTCGCAGTCTGAAAGAGATGACACACGTTTTGGCGACAGTACTGCTGGTCATGGGTGTCGCGTGTGCGAGTACCAGCACGACAATCGGTTCGGGAACCCCGCAGGACGCCGCGATCCGCGCGGCTGAAGCGTGGGCATTTCCGATGGAGCAAACGCTGGATCCGAGCGTGCCGGAGCCCTCGCAGGCGCCGAAACCCGATCCACACAAGACGGTCCATGTACCGGGAAGTTTGCGCACGTACACACTGGCCTATCTAGATACCCTCTTCAATGCGGCGGACTGGTTTCCGCAGGATCATCCAGCACCGCCGCAAAATGTTTTGCACGGGCGCAAGCCGGCATGGGCCTGCGGCGCCTGCCATTTCCCGAATGGTGCGGGCGACACCACCTCCCCTGCGCTGGCGGGCTTGCCCAGCGCATATATCCTGGAGCAGGTTGCGGCGTTCCGCGCTGGCGACCGCGGCAGGGCCCAGCCTGTGTCGGCGACAATGATGGCCGAGGAAGCCCGCAACCTCAGTGACACCGAGTTGCAACAGGCGGCCGATTATTTTTCCAGCCTGAAGCTTCAGATGGCAACACGGGTGGTGGAGACTTCCAGCGTACCCAGGACGCACTGGGACGGTTTCGTGCTTGCACCCAACATAAACGGCGCGCGCGAGCCCATCGGTGAACGCATCATCGAGGTGTCCAACGATCAGGCGCTTAACGACTTGGGCGATGAGCGTGCCGGTTTTGTCGCCTACGTTCCGCTCGGCAGCATCGCGCGAGGCGCCGTCATTGCGGCAAATGGGGTTGGCACGGCACCAGCCTGTGAGTCCTGTCACGGTGCTGCTCTGGAGGGTGTCGGCAACATTCCGCCGCTGGCGGGGCGTTCGCCCACGTACATCGTGCGCGAACTGATCCTGTTCCAGACGGGCAAGCGGACCAATCCCGGAGCCGCGCCGATGCGGCTGGAAGCTTCGCTGTTCAGCGTTCGCGACATGATCGCGGTCGCAGCCTACGCCGCATCGCGTAAACCGTGACAGCGGATGCTTGACTTTGCGCAGGTCCAGCGCCTCTGCGTCGAAGCGTGCATCGAACGACCGCTATGAGGCGACGCGACTCACGCGCCGAACGTCTCGTTTCTGGCCAAACAGCGACCGTTGATCGCCAGTCGTTGTTCGGTCGGGCGGCTGACGTTGGTCGATAGTCGTTTCGCGACCCAACCCGGTCACTCGTGGACGTCCACAGCTGTCATTGAAATCCGCAAGAGCGGCCGCCGGTATCGCGTACACCTTGACAGTCAAATTGCGTTCGCGCGGCGCGTAGTTACGTCACGGTGCCGCGCGCACTGCGCTAGTTGGTTCCGGTGGTTCCCTGCGGGCCGCGCAACTCTCAGGCGGAGGGTTCCGAAGCTTGCGCTGAGGCACCGGAGGAGTGCCAATGACGCCACGGTCATCAACTACTTGCGGGAGCCGAACTTGCAAGTACCGGTGTACGCGAACGTCGGGTTGCCGTCTGCACTTTTGCCGGTGCCGTTCACCTTGAGTTCGCAACGCACATGTGGCCCCGCAATATGGTCGAACAGGTACACCGATCCGGTTTCCACGCCGCTGGCGAAATTTACCTCAAAGCGGAATCTGGAATCATGAAGCATCACCGGCTCCGAGCCCGCGATTGTGCCGGAGAAGACCTGATCACCGGTGTTGACCAATGTCCCCTTCCTTGTGTCGATCACCGTCGTGACGTGATAAAGGATCTTGCCGTTGAGGTCACCCCGGAGCTCGACGATCTCGGTGCTGCGCTGGACCTCGCCCGTGGGTGTCGTTTTCTTCGAGTGCACGACTGCGCTGTTCAGCAAATCCGTGCCACTCCCCTTGACTTGGACAACTTGAATTTTCGGCGCGTCATTCGCAAGCGCCGGCGTGATAAAGAGCGATGCAGCAAAGATGCCGGAGACGGCGGCAACGATGCAGGCGCCGCGATATTTGCGTGTTGTTTCCATTGTGATCCCGTCCTTTGAGACGACCCACCCAAGAACAAAAGCCAAAGGCTCAGCCGGAACCGTCGGAAAGCGCGGTTCGTCAGGAAGGCTATCAGAACTTGGACACAACCACTTCGGGAGTATTTGGATGCGGGGTTCGACCGGCGGGTACTGGTCGAACAGCAACGGTGGGCCGACGATTGTTGCTTGGCCGATCCCCGAGTGTTGGGCGAAGGTCGCTGTGCGACCCGTAGCGCTCACTCAAAGTGAGCCAAGATTATCATCTCCTAATGCCTCTTCATTAAACACTATGTACTCTGTATGGTTGTGTATTTTCCACTGGTGGCGTTGGCGGCCTCCGGAGATGACTTTTTATGAAAATCGGGCACAAGATCGGTTGGTGGATCGGTGGTTGCGTGTTTGGATTGTCGGCGGTGCTGGGTGTGCTGACGCTCATGTTCTTACATACCTTCTATCCATCGCCCCCCAAGGCTGACTACCCGCAGGCACACGATCTCGCTACAGCGCAGCAGCAGGATCTGGATTACTTCCAACACTACTTCACCCTGAATCGCGCTTATTCTCCCGAAGCCCTCACGCAGGCGAAGGCCCTGTACCTCAACGCGAAGGCGAATGCCGGCACGTATTCTGCTGCTGCGTTCGATCTGGTGATCATGCGCATGGTCGCACTGTCCGACAACGGGCACTCGAAAGTATTCTTGGGTCCTCTGTCGCGCAGCAACAACCGCATTCCCTGCCGGCTTTATCGCTTCTCTGACGGCTATTACGTGATCCGTGCACGGCCTGAGTGCGAGGCGTTACTCGGTGCAAAACTGCTGGCCGTCGACGGGATGCCCGTCAATGCCTTGGTCGATCGCATGTACGCCTACAGGCTCGGCCCGCGCAATCACTTCGACCAGAACGACTCACCGTTCTTCCTGGAATCTCCGGATTTGCTGCACGCGGCGGGACTGGCGGCGCAAGCAGATCGATTGCGTCTGCGGGTACAAATGCGTGATGGCAACGAGCATGAGGTGACGATATCCGCCGATCCGCCGAATGCGAATGATCCGCGCGTATTTTCCGACTCTTACCTGTCGCCGCGGCACATCGACGACGAAAGCGCGGATTGGACGTCCCTGTTGCCATCCAACGCTGCGTTGCCGCAGTTTCTTAGCGATTACGACAATCCGTTCCACGCTGCCTGGTTGCCGGACAAGTCCACCTACTACGTGCAATTTCGCAGCAACATGGACGAGCCTGGACATCCGATCCGACCGTTCATCGAGCGCGTCGAGCGTGAGATTGTCGCGCACAATCCGCGTTTCATCGTGCTCGATTTGCGTTTGGATCAAGGTGGCGATTTCACGACCACTGCCTCACTGATGAAGCGCATCTCAACACTCACGGATTCGATCCAGCACGTGTACGTATTGACCGGCGCGTGGACGTTCTCCGCTGGCAACGTCAGTCTGGCACTGGTAAAGGAGCATGGTGGGGACAAGGTCACCGTGCTTGGTGAGCCAGCAGGCGATCGTGTTCGCATCTGGGCCGAAGGCGGCGAGCTGCAGCTACCCAATTCCAAACTCTGGCTCGGTTACGCCACCGGTTACCATGACTATTCCAAACCATGCTGGGGTCAGCGCGGCTGCTTTTGGGTTGTCCTGCTATTTCCCACGCACGTCACATCGTTTGATCCCGACGTGAGGGTGCCATTTACTTTCGACGACCACGTGCATCTACGCGATCCGGTGCTCGAAAAGGCGTTGGCGCTTGCTAGCATCCTGGGTCAATCTGATTCGAGATAGAACAGACCAAGGAACTTAAAACCATGAGTCGGAGTGCACTATTCAACGTCCGCTCCTGGCCGGTCAGCGACCTTCGATGGCCAGACGTTGTTCAGTCGAGCGAACGATATCGTCAATGGTCGCAGTTCGACCCCAAAGCGACGGTCGCGACGGTCCGCTTTCAGAAAGCCTCGTGACCAGCGAGGTCACATACAAAAATTGGTGGAAATTGCCGGAAGCACGTCTCAGTGGATTCGATCATCGTGATGTTCAATCCATGCGGAGTATCACCATCGAGCAAGTACCACGTCCAAGCAGTCGGAGCGAACTGCACACGCGAAAGTCGAGGTTCACCCATTGCAACGGGATAACGCTATATAGCGTTGCTATAGACTTCTTTGTATAGCATCGCTATAGTCATGCTCATGGCTATGCGGGAAACCTTGATCGCGGCCGCCCTGAAGGTTCTCGAGAAGCGGGGCGAGGCGCAGTTTTCGACCCGCTCGGTCTGCGCCCTGGCGCAGGTCAAGGCGCCCACGCTTTATCATCACTTCGGGAGCGTCGACCGACTGTTGAGTGCGGCGATCACGGAAGCCTTCGAACAGTTTCTGGCGTCGAAGAAGGCGGCCAGTCAGTCGCTCGATCCGGTTCTGGTGCTTGCCGAGGGTTGGGACGATTACGTTCGCTTCGCCGCAGAGCGCCCGCGCCTCTATGCCGCAATGATGGCGCGCGTTCTGCACGGGGCAGACATTCCGGCCGCCGGGCAGGCCTATGCGCTGCTCCTGGAGAAGATCGGTGCCATCTCGAGCGCAGGGCGACTCGCCGTAGCGAAAGACGCAGCAGCCCAACTTGCCTGGGCCTCCGCGAACGCCGCCGCCCTGCTTTACGTGACCGCATCCTTGCGGGTCGCGGAGCAGATGCATGCGCCCGATCCCGCCGTCGTCGCCGCCCTGCGCGACCGCGCCATGCAACTGATCTGCTTACCCGTAAAGAAGAAGAAAAGACCATGAAAATTCTCGTGACCGGAGGCTCCGGTTTTCTCGGCTCGCGCCTGCTGCACGAACTCGTCAAGGATGGACACGAGGTATTCGCTCTGGCGCGATCGGCCGCGTCCGATGAGAAGGTGAGGGCACTGGGTGCAACGTCGGTGCGGGGCGACCTGGAAAATCCCGAACGGCTAGCGCTCCCGGCGATCGATGCTGTCATTCACGCCGCGGCCCGCTTTCGCTTTGCCGGCCCGCGCGAACCCTATTTCCGCACGAACGTGACCGGCACCAGAGTGCTGCTGGACGCGTCATATGCCAGCGGAGCGAAAACATTTGTGTATGTGAGTGCAGCCGGCGTCATCATGGATGATCGCGGGTCGCCCATCCGCGACGCCGATGAGACTGCTCTGACACGTCCGGACAGCTTTTCCGGATACCTCGCAAGCAAGACACAGGGGGAAGCGGCGGTGCTCGCGGCGGACAAACCCGGGTTCCGCACGATCGCGCTGCGTCCGTCGGCCATCTGGGGACCGGGCGATTCGTTCAGCCGCGAGATTCCGGACGCAGTCGGCTCGGGCCGCTTCGCCTTCGTCAACCGGGGCGATTATCGCTTCTCCACCTGCCATGTCGACAATGTGGTCGAAGCGGTACGCCTGGCAATCGACCACGGAACAGGCGGGCGCGCCTACTTCATCAACGACCGCGAGACGACGACCTTTCGCGATTTCATCGCAAAGCTGGCGCAATTGCAGGGCCTGTCCATCGAAAAGGTGCGCTCGATACCCTACCGGCTTGCGTTCACCCTCGGTCGGCTCATGGAAATAGGCGCCACCCTGGTTCGATCCGATAACGATCCGCCGCTGACGCGCTCCATGGTTCGAATGATCGGCCGGGAGATGACGACCAACGATGCGGCGGCCCGCCGCGATCTGGGCTATGTGGGCAAGGTCTCACGTGCCGACGGATTGGCGGCGTACAGCGTTTGAACCAAAAGACGGCGTCACCACAAATCGCGGAGACTGTTCGCCACAAGATCGTGATCGCATGCTGCCAAGGGCGGCGACTACAGCATTTGAGCGCTTCGGCGCGTCGCACACACAAGGGCCACCTGACGAATGCGGCGCTGGTGTTCCTGGTTGAGCGGCCGCTTTCGGGCAAGTCCGCTGAGGTGTCGATCAGTTGAATCCGCCGCGACAAACAGCCTTTCCCCTACTCGGCCAGCCATGACTTCCGGCCCATGAGCGCCCCGCCCCGGACGGGCCTAAACTGCACCTCTTGCCCAGACCCCACACCAGGAAGCTTCTCATGCGTCTGCGTCGCTGCCTTGCCGTGCTCGCCCTCGGTCTTGCCACTACCCTCACCGCCCAAGCCAGCGTGGACCCGTCGCTGTACCAGGGTCTGAGCTGGCGCTCGATCGGACCGTTCCGCGGTGGTCGCGTACTGACGGTCGCGGGGATTCCGGGCGATGCACGACACTTTTACTTCGGCGCCGTGGACGGTGGCGTGTGGGCGACCGCCGATGCGGGGCGCACCTGGCAGCCGATCTTCGACAGCGAGCCGGTCGGCTCGATCGGTGCGCTGGCGCTGGCGCCGTCGGACCCGAAGATCATCTATGTGGGCAGCGGCGAGGCGGACATGCGCTCGGACATCGCCCACGGCAACGGCATGTACAAGAGCACCGACGCAGGCAAGCACTGGTCGCACATCGGGCTGGACGACAGCTATCAGATCGGCCAGGTGCTGGTC
>JBDTEG010000009.1:0-29968 GCA_039922695.1 Rhodanobacter sp.
TTGCGCCGGTCGCTAGCCTGGATCGATTCATGCTGGACACTCTACTGGTACGCACCGCCTCGGGCGCACCCGCGAGTGATACGGTAGTGGTTGATATCGATGACGTCAGTCTGGCTGCCGTCGGCCAATGGCCATGGCCGCGCTACCGCATGGCCGAACTCATCGAGCGGATCTCTGCCGCGCATCCTTCTGCGATCGCGATGGACATCGTGTTCCCCGAACCCGACCGGACCTCGCTGGCCGACATCCAGCGCACCTTCAGGCGCGACTTCGGCGTCGACATCTCGTTCAACGGCGTACCCTCCGGCCTGCTCGACAACGACGGCTACCTGGGCCAGGAAATGGCACGTGCCGATGTCGTCGGCGCCCGCTATTTCTACTTCGACCATGTCACGCGATCAGACCAAATTGTGCGTCCCGGGGTCGGCCTTGCGGGTCGCGTCGACCTGCTGTCCCTGGACCGCGCACCCGGCGTCCTGAACAGTGTCGATGCCATCGCCTCGCAGACCCGCGTCAGCGGGTTCATCAACAGTCGTCTCGACCCCGACGGCGTGTTGCGGCGGCTGCCCCTGCTGATCGAACACGACGGCGTGGTGCACGCGAGCCTCGCGCTGGCAGCGACTATGCGCGCCCTGGGCGTCGGCGCGGGGCAGGTAGAGTCAGACGCTGACGGATTGTCGATACTTGTCGGGGCACACCGCATTCCCGTGGACCGCGCAGGGTACGCGCTCTTGCGCTTCAATGGGCCCTCCGAACGTTATGCCAGCATCCCTGCCGTGGACATGCTGAGCGGGCGAGGGCGAGCCGCAGACCTGCGTGGCAAGATCGTATTCATCGGCTCGTCAGCAATTGGCCTTCATGACATGTATGCAACGGCGGTCGACCGGGAATTTTCCGGCTTGAAAATCCAGTCGGTGATGGCACAAAACATCCTGGGCGACCATGTGGTGCGTATTCCCGTATGGGGTAACAGGGCTGCGTTACTGCTCGGCCTGCTCTTTGCATTTGCCTTCTCAGCGACGTTCATCGCCGGCCGCGGCCTGGTGTTCCTCGCCGCGCTTTGCGCCTCGTTCGGGGCCGCCCTGGTGACGATGGTGGCGGTGGTGTTTATTCGCGCTGGCCTCTTCATTCCCGTGGGTGTGCCTTTACTCGTCCTGGCTACGCTACTGGTGCCCTCGTTCGCGATCCGCTTTACCGTCAACCAGCATCGCGCGCAGCGCTGGCGCCGACAACTGGAGAACGCGCGCCAGGTGACCATCGAGTCGATGGCCGCAGTCGCCGAGACCCGCGACCCCGAGACTGGCGCGCATATCAAGCGGACCCAACACTACGTTCGCGCCGTTGCCAAGCGATTGCAAAGGAGTGGTTACCACACGCAGATCTTGACCAAGGAATACATCCACCTCTTGTTTCTCTCCGCACCCCTCCATGATGTTGGCAAGGTCGGCGTGCCGGACCACATCCTGCTCAAGCGCGGGCCGCTGACCGCCGAGGAGCTGACGATCATGCGGCGCCATGCGGAGTTTGGTCGGCAGATCATTCTCAGCACGGCCAATTTCATCGAAGGCGACAACTTCCTCCTGATCGCCGGGGAGATCGCCGCCACCCATCACGAAAAGTGGGACGGAACCGGCTACCCAGACGGCTTGCGTGGCCACGCCATCCCGCTTAGCGGCCGCATCATGGCGGTTGCCGACATCTACGACGCATTGATCAGCCGGCGCTGTTACAAGGATCCGTTCCCTCATGATCGCGCGAAGGCAATGATGCGCGAGATGCGAGGCACGACTTTCGACCCGTTGGTACTGGACGCATTCTTCGCGATCGAAGCAGAGATTTTGCAAATCGCATCCCGCTTTCGCGACCAGGACCCTGCTACGACCGCTCCGGACCAGCAGGTAGAAACAGGGGAAAAGGCTATGCCAGCAAGGCTCGACGAAGTCCGCGAGGAAATTTGTGCAGCGGCTGGCACGGTGCTTCCCTAAGCTCTCAGTCTCGTCCTCGGACCGATGAGGGCTTTTGAACCCTGGTTCCGATCCGTCGTGGCCAGGGTTGGAGATGGTTCCTGGTCATAGGTTTGACTGAAGCATCAGCTGCCACTGCAGTGCCTATTCATGCAGTCCGGGCGAAGGTCTTGCCGAAGGGGCTCTTATAAGCAGTCCACTGGTCGATTCGCGGAAGGCAGCCCGTCATGGAGCGTTTACCTCATCAGTCTTCCCGAAACCGGACAATGGCGACCGGCCGGTACGTGTCACACAGCGACTATCGACCAACGTCATCCGTCCGATCGAACAACGACGGCCGAGCGACGGCCGCTGACCGGTCAAAGCTCTGCTTTTCAGGCCACGCAAAAGAACGTGTCGCGAGCAAGAGCATCGCGCACAGGGTGCGCTGCTGCAGCGGCGGGCTGGAGAAGCTCTGCTTTTCACGAGCTCGAAAAAGGGGTGCGCCCTCACCCGGGCTTCTCTCTCCGCCACTGGCGGCGAGAGGAAGAAAATCTGACGCTCAGCGCCGCACCCACTCCGCGATGATCCGATGGATCGCGTCCAGGCCGTCAAACAGCGCCGCCGGTCCGGGCTGCAGGATGATCGGTGACTTGATCTCGAACAGCTGGCCGTCGCGCACCGCCGGAATCGTGTCCCAACCCGGCCGTGCAGCCACCTTTTCGGGTCGAAAGCGCTTGCCGCACCACGAACCCAGAATGATGTCGGGCGCGCGCTGCACGACCTCCTCGCCATGGGCCAGGATACGCTGTTTCGCCAGTGGCTCGCGGGCGAGTTCGGGGAAGCAGTCGTCACCACCGGCGATGGCGATGAGTTCGGCCACCCAGCGGATGCCGGTGATGATCGGATCGTCCCATTCCTCGAAGTAGACCTTCGGGCGCCGGGGCAACTGCGCGGCGGCGGCACGAATGTCGGCGATGTGCTGCTCGGCGCGCTGCGCGTAGGCCTCGCCCTTTTCATGTGCACCGACCGTCGCGCCGAGCCGGCGAATGTAGGCAAGGATCCCGGCGACGCTGCGGTGGTTGCTGATCCACACTTCGACGCCGCACTTGATCAGTTCGCGTGCGATGTCCGCCTGGATATCGGAGAAGCCGATCGCAAGATCCGGTTCGAGCTTCATGATCTCGCCGATCTTCGCGCTGGTGAAGGCGGAAACCTTGGGCTTCTCCTTGCGCGCCCGCGCCGGACGCACCGTGAACCCGGAGATGCCGACGATGCGGTGATCCTCGCCCAGCGCGTAAAGCACTTCGGTGGGCTCTTCGGTGAGACAGACGATGCGCTGTGGAAATGCATCACTCATGGCTTGCCGGCCCCCGCGATCAACACCCCATGACGGTCACGACGACCTTGCGCTGGTGCGGGTGCAGGCGATGTTCCCACAGATAGACGCCTTGCCAGGTACCGAGAAGAAGTTTGCCCTCACGCACGGGCACGCTGAGGCTGACGCCGGTGAGGATGGAGCGGACGTGCGCGGGCATGTCGTCCGGGCCTTCCGCATCATGGCGGAAGATCGGATCGCCATCCGGCACGATGCGCGCAAACCAGCGCTCCAGATCGTCGCGCACGGTGGGGTCGGCGTTCTCGCCGAGCAGCAGCGAGCAGCTGGTGTGCGTGGCGAAGATGTTGGCGATGCCGGTATCGACCTGGCTTTGCGCCACCAGGTCCGCCACGCCGCGGGTGATGTCACGGAATCCGCGACCACCGGTGTTCACCGTGAAGTCGGCTTGCGCGGCACGTGCGGCGGGCATCGAGCTGGTCACGGATACAGCAGCCGGCTGGTCCAGGTCTGGCCGTGGCGACTCCAGCGCACGCGTTCGTGCAGGCGGAACTCGGCGCCATACCAGAACTCCAGCACGTCCGGTTCCACCAGGAAGCCGCCCCAGTGCGGGGGCCTCGCCACGTCCCGCCCTTCGAACTCTTCCTCGTAGCGCGCCACGCGCTGCTCGAAGGTTTCCCGATCAGGCAGGGTCTGGGACTGCAGCGAGGCCCACGCGCCGATCTGGCTGCCGCGTTTGCGCGTTGCAAAATACGCATCGGACTCTTCTTCCTGCAATTTGCGCGCGGCACCTTCCACCCGCACCTGCACGCCATTTCGCAGCAGCTTCCAGTGGAAGCACAGCGCCACCTGCGGGTGCGCCTCGAGCTGGCTGCCCTTGTCGCTCTCGTAATTGGTGTGGAAGCGGAAGCCGCGTTCGTCAGCGCCCTTGAGCAAGACGATGCGCGAAGCCACCCGCCCGCCGCCGTCGACCGTGGCCAGATTCATCGCCGTCGGTTCGCGATCTCCGCTGGCCTTGGCCTCGTCCAGCAGGCGCAGAAACGTATCCAGGATTTCGGGTTTGAGCATGATGTGTGAAACTTCCCTTTTGTACCGTGGCCTGTTCGCGCCATCATGGAGCGAGTCAACCTGAACGATAATAGTGCAATGACCCCTGCAGCCCGTATCACCTCAACGCCGGTGACGGCTCGATTGTTCCGCATGTCTTGTGAAAACGGCCACAAGACGAATGGGCTCCCGCCTCGGCACGGGTGGGGCCCATGGGTCGTTGGCGTTCCGCCCGGCATCCGGGATCGCGGTCGATGATGACGCCCGGCGAACGGCAGAACGAGGCACTGGCCGGGCATCTGCTAGACCAGTACGCAGGGCGCATCGCCCGCTCCCGGCGCCCGTACATCCTGGGTCTGTCGGGACTGCAGGGCAGCGGCAAGAGCACGCTTGCACGGGTCATGAAGGCCCAGGCCAAGGCGCGCGGCTGGGCCACCGAGGTGCTTTCGCTGGACGATTTCTATTACGCCCGCAGCGAGCGTGAGGCGCTGGCGCGCGATATCCATCCGCTGCTGCGCACCCGTGGCGTGCCCGGGACGCATGAGATCGAGCTGCTGCTTTCGGTCATTGCCGCCACGCCCCAGGCATCGGATCGGTTGGCGGTCACCCATCCTCGCTTTGACAAGGGCCGCGACACCCGCCTGCCACCGTCGCGCTGGCCGCGCATCTCCAAGAGGCCGAAGCTGGTGATCGTGGAAGGATGGGCGCTCGGCATCCGGCCGCAACCGCTCTCCGCGCTGGCGCAGCCGATCAACGAACTGGAACGCAATGAAGATCCTGATGCCGAGTGGCGGCGCTGGGTCAACAAGCAGCTTCGCGGCTACCAGCCACTCTGGCGCAAGTTCGACGCCTTGATCGTGTTGCAGGCTCCCAGCTGGGAAATCGTGCGCCGCTGGCGCGGCGAGCAGGAACAGGAACTGGTGGCGCGCCACGCCCCGCTGGCGATGGACGCCACCACCATGAGGCGTTTCCTGATGCATTTCGAGCGACTCAGCCGCCATGCGTTGGCCACCTTGTCCGCGCACGCAGACACGGTGGTGGAGTACGACGATGATCGGCATGTGACGGGACTGGAGCATGGGTGAGTAGGAGCGGTGTTCGGTCGAGCCCGGCCACACGGTGGGGCGAGCCATGGTTCAGGGTGCTTCCGCCGCAAAAGCCGGGGGGCCGTGCCCGCCGGCTCTTCTGCATTACGGCAGGATGTGAGCACGACAGCGGTGCGGCGGGGCGAGTTGCACGCGCCGTCGAGTCACGCGGGCTCCACCTGCACCGCCGTGCCGTAGGCGAGCACTTCGGTGATGCCCTCGGCCACGCTGTTGGCGTCGTAGCGCATCGCGATCACCGCGTTGGCGCCCATCGCGGCCGCGTGCTGCAACATCAGTTCGAACGCATCTTCACGCGCTTTCTCGCACAGTTCGGTGTAGATCGAAATGTTGCCGCCGACCAGCGACTGCAGCGCGGCGCCGATGTTGCCGACCACGCTGCGCGAGCGCACGGTGATGCCGCGCACGATGCCGAACGATCGCACGACGCGGCAGCCGGGGATCTCATTGCCGGTACTGACCTGCTGGTGCGAAATCTTTGTGGTCATGACGTTCTCCTTCGTTGATGAATCTGGTGCGCCTGGACATCAGGCCTGGATCAATGCCGCATAGCCGTCACGCGCATCCGGCCAGCGCGGCACGAAACCGCTGTCCAGCAACCGCGCATTGCTGAGCCGCTTGCTGCCGACTGCGACCGGTGGCGGGCCGCTGCGCGGTGGCGGCGCGTTGATGAGCCGTGCGAGTTCGTCATACAACACGTGCAGCGGCAGCGGCGTGCTGTCCACCCCGAGATAGCAGGCTTGCGGATCTGCCACCTGCAGCAGGTGCACGATCGCCGCGGCGGCGTCATCGACGTGGATGCGGTTGGCCCAGTGTGGCGGGTCACGCGGTACCTGCGCCGTGCCGGCACGCAGGCGATCAAGCAGGTGTACCCGACCAGGCCCGTACAGTCCGGCCAGTCGCAATACGATCGAGCGCACCGGCTGGCTTGCCAACCCTTGCTCGGCCTCCAGCAGGACTGCGCCGTTGAATCCCGGCGGCGCCACCGGCGTGTCCTCATTGACCCAGCCGCCAGCATGGTCGCCATACACCGCGCTGGAAGAGACAAACAGCACCCGACGCAGGGTCTGCGCGCCCAAGGCGGCAAGCAGGTGGCGCAACCCGTCGACGAAGGTGGCGCGATACGCCTCGACGTCCCGCCGGTCCGGCGTGGGCAGATATACCAGTTGGGTAATCCCGGCGGGCAGCTCGCCCAGCGACTGCGGGCGGGTCAGGTCGGCACGCAGCCATTCGATGCCGTCCTGGCCCGGTTCGGGTGGATGTCGACGCAGCGCGCACACCTCATCCCCGCGCCGACGCAGCCGTTGCGCCACGCGCAGACCCAGATCGCCACATCCAGCCAACAACACCTTCTCGTTCACGCTGGCTCCCTCGCCGTTCGGTGATTCGCGCCTGCTAGCATTCGGCCATGAATCCGTCGTGCAATCTCTTCATCATCGGCCCGACCGGCGCTGGCAAGACCTCGATCGGGCGACGGCTCGCCGACCATTATGGACTGTCGCTGATCGATCTCGACCAGCAGATCCAGGAGCATTGCGGAGTGGAAGTGAGCACGGTGTTCGAGATCGAGGGTGAGGCAGGATTCCGCCTGCGCGAGAGCGCCCTGCTGGATACCTCGAGCCAGCTCAGTGGCGTGCTGCTGGCCACCGGCGCCGGCGCGGTACTGAACCAAACCAATCGCCAGCGGCTGAGGCAACGCGGCTACGTCGTGTGGCTGCAGGCCAGCGTCGAGCAACAGCTCGAGCGACTCGAGCGTGACAAGGCGCGCCCCCTGCTGGCCGTGCCCGATCGCCGCGCCCGGCTGGAGGCGATGGCCGCCACGCGCGAACCGTTCTATGTGGAGCTTGCCGACCTGGCGGTACCCGGCCACCATGGCAGCGTCAGTGCCGCCGGCGAACGTTGCATCGCGCTGCTCGACCAGCACTGGCAACGCGCCCCCATTTCGACTTCGTTGCATCACCCATGAACAAGCCCGCACTGCACAGTCTCAACGTCGCGCTCGGCCTGCGCAGCTACCCGGTCTGGATCGGCTCCGGGCTGCTTGGCGATCCATCGCGCTGGCGCCCGTTGCTGCGGGGCCGGCACGCGCTGGTGGTCAGCAACACCACGGTGGCGCCGCTGTACCTTCCGCGCATCGAGGCCGGGCTGGACGGCTTGCACTGGTCATCGTTTGTACTGGAGGACGGCGAAGCTCACAAGAGCTTCGCCAACGTGGGCCGCGTGCTCGACGCGTTGGGCCAGCTCGGTGCCACCCGCGACGCCTGCGTGATTGCGCTGGGCGGCGGCGTGGTTGGCGATCTTGCCGGTTTCAGCGCGGCCTGCTGGATGCGCGGCATCGACTTCATCCAGATGCCGACCACCTTGCTGGCGATGGTGGATTCCTCGGTCGGTGGCAAGACCGGCGTGAACCTGCCGGTGGGCAAGAATCTGGCCGGCGCGTTCCACCAGCCCCGCGCCGTCATTGCCGACATCGACACGCTGGCGACCTTGCCCGAGCGCGAATACCGGGCCGGCCTGGCCGAGGTCGTCAAGGGCGCCGCCATCGGCGACGAGGCGTTGTTCGCCTGGCTGGAGCAGAACGCCGACGCACTGGGTGCTCGCGATGTCGATACCGTTCTGGAGGCAATCGCGCGCAAGGTGCAATACAAGGCCGGCGTGGTCTCCCGCGACGAAACCGAACAAGGCGAGCGCGCACTGCTCAACTTCGGCCACACCTTCGGCCATGCGCTGGAAACTGCAGGTCATTACACCGCCCTGCTGCACGGGGAAGGCGTGGCGATCGGCATGCAGCTGGCCGCGCAGTTGTCCGAGCGCCTTGGCATGAGCGAGCCCGGCGACACGGCACGACTGGGACAGCTGCTACGCAAACTGGGATTGCCAATGGCCATTCCGACCAGCATGGATGCTCAGAAACTGATGGAACTGATGCGGCTGGACAAGAAGAATACCGCCGGCCAGTTGCGGCTGATCCTGTGGCGCGGCATCGGACGCGCCGAGATCGTGGCGGGCGTGGCCGAAGCGCAGGTGCTGGCCACGCTTGACGCCGCCATTGCCGATGTCCAGGCGGGCGCTTAGCCCATCAGTCATCTCCCGGAAGCCAGTCAAGGTGCGCTATCGTGAAAGGTACCCCTTCTCCCGGACACGCCCATGCATCGCATCCGCTGGATTTTGACCGCCGCCGTGCTGTGCGGCACCAGCAGCTTCGCCGCCACACCTGCGGCGCCTGACCTTGGCATCGATCTCAAGGGCATCGACCGCGATGTGCGACCGGGTGATGATTTCTTCCGATACGCCAACGGCGACTGGCTGAAAACCGCCACGATTCCCGCCGACCGCTCCAGCATCGGCAGCTTCTACGAAGTCTACAAGACGACGGAAAAGCACACCGCCGACCTGATCCGCCACGCGGGTGCAAGTCATCCGGCACACGGGAGCAACGAAGCCAGGATCGCCGCTTACTATGCCGCGTGGATGGATACCGCCACGATCGAGAAGCGTGGCCTCGCACCGCTGAAGCCGGAGCTGGCGCAGATCGATGCGATCGCTTCGCGTGGGGATCTCGCCCACGTTCTGGGCAGCCGCCTGCGCGCCGACGTCGACCCGATCAACAACACTCATTTCCACACCGCGCACCTGTTCGGCCTGTTCGTCACCCAGGGCCTGGCGGATCCTTCGCAACACGTCGCCTATCTGTTGCAAGGCGGCCTGGGGATGCCCAGCCGCGAGTATTACCTGTCCCCCGACCCGCACATGGTCGCGTTCCGCACGAAGTACGTCACGTATGTCGCCGCACTGCTGCAACAGGCCGGCATGACCGACAGCGAGGCCAGGGCGAAGACCATCGTGGCGCTGGAAACGAAGATCGCCAAGGTGCAGGAAAGCCTGCTCGACAGCCAGGACGTGCACAAGGCCAACAACCTGTGGAACCTGGGCGACTTCCCGTCGAAGGCACCTGGGCTCGACTGGCCTGCGTACTTCAAGGCCGCGGGCCTGGATAGCCAACGGCAGATTGACGTGTGGCAACCAGCGGCCATCACCGGCCTGTCCGCCCTGGTCGCCAGCGAACCGCTGCAGGCGTGGAAAGAGCTGCTGCTGTTCCACACCATCGACCACAGCGCCGACCTGTTGCCCACGGCATTCGCCGACCTGCATTTCGATTTCTACAGCCATGCGCTGCTGGGCACGCCGCAGCAGCAGCCGCGCTGGAAGCTCGCCGTAGCTGCCACCAGTACCGACCTCGGCGACGCGGTCGGGCAGATCTACGTCAGGCGATACTTTCCGGCCTCGTCCAGGGCCGCGGTCGAGCAGTTGGTGCAGAACCTGATCGCGGCATTCAGCCAGCGCATCGATGATCTCGCCTGGATGACGCCATCGACCCGCGAGAAGGCCAAGGCCAAGCTCACCACACTGAAAGTCGGCGTGGGCTATCCCGACAAATGGCGCGACTACACGTCGCTGGATATCCGCCCCGATGATGCCCTCGGCAACCATCTGCGCGCCGAGAAATTCGAGTACGAACACCAACGGGCCAAGCTGGGCCAGCCTGTCGACCGCGGCGAATGGTGGATGACTCCGCAGACCGTCAACGCGGTGAACCTGCCGCTGCAGAACGCGCTGAATTTCCCCGCCGCCATGCTGCAGCCGCCATTGTTCGACCCCAAGTCCGACGCGGCGGCGAACTACGGTGCCATCGGCGCGATCATCGGCCACGAAATCAGCCACAGCTTCGACAACACTGGCGCCGAGTTCGACGCGCAGGGCAAGCTGAAGAACTGGTGGATCCCGGCCGACCTGGCCCACTTCAAGGCAGCCACCGCAAAACTGGCCGAGCAGTTCGACCAGTACGAGGCCCTGCCCGGTCTGCATGTCAGCGGCGAGCAGACCCTGGGTGAAGACATCGCCGACATCTCCGGCCTCACCATTTCCTACCTCGCCTACCACAAGTCCCTCGAGGGCAAGCCCGCTCCAGTGATCGACGGTCTCAGCGGCGACCAGCGCTTCTTCCTTGCCTTCGGCCAGGCCTGGCGCTCCAAGATGCGCGATGATGCCCTGCGCCAGCGCCTCGCCACCGATGTGCATGCACCCCCGCAATTTCGGGCCCAGACCGTGCGCAACATGGACCAGTGGTACCCCGCGTTCAAGGTCAAGCCGGGCGAGAAGTTGTATCTCGCGCCCAAGGATCGAGTAAAGATCTGGTAGGCCCTCGCGCTTTCTTCACTGCCCCTCTTCAGTGGCGATCGCTTGACTACGCTTGGGCTCCAATCTATATTCACCCATATGGTTGAACATGAGTCCAGTGATCTTGATGTCTTGTTCGGCGCCATGTCGGACGCCACCCGTCGCGCGATCCTGGCACGGCTGGCACAGTCCGATGCCCGAGTGACCGAGTTGGCGAACGCGTTCACGATCTCGCTCAACTCCACCTCCAAGCACATCCGCGTGCTCGAACGCGCTGGACTGGTCACACGCTCGGTGCAGGGACGCGAGCACGTGCTGTCACTCAACGCCGGCCCGATGGCGGATGCCGCGGAGTGGTTGGACTTCTATCGTCAGTTCTGGACTGATCGCCTGGCTGCCCTGGAAGATTTCCTGGTCAGCAGGCGCAACCCGTCAAACCGCGGAAACACACAATGACGCAGGCACGAGCTTCAGACACAAAGGTCGCCGCGACAGCGTGCGAACGACTCACACCCGGTTCGATCGTGGTGAAGCGCAATTTCCATGTCACGGTGGACGAGTTGTTCCACGCGTGGCTGGATCCGGACAGCCTCGCTCGCTGGATGCACCCCGGCACCGAGTTGCGCAGCTCGGCAACCGTGGACGCGCGCGTGGGTGGCATGTTCGAGGTGGTGATGCACTATCCCGACGGTCCGAATCGTCACTACGGCGAGTACCGCGTGATCGAACGCAACCGCAAGCTGGTGTTCACCTGGATCTCCGATGCGACGCATCACATGGAGACCCTGGTGACCGTGGACTTCCTTGCCTCCCTGGACGGCACCGACATCGTGCTCACCCACGAGCGCATGCCTGACCAGGAGGCCGCGCTGTCGCACGAGTGGGGCTGGACCGCCGCGCTCGATCTGCTGCAGCACCTGTTCCTGGCCTGAACCTCACACACCTGACAACGGACCCACGATGGAAATCCCGATGAACTCCGCAACCGTTACCGCCTTCCGCTGGGTCCCCACGTTTGCGCGCGGGTTCGTGCGCGACTTGCGCGTGCGCTGGGCGCTCGAAGAGGCCAACGTGCCGTATCGCGTCGAGCTCATAGGTCCGGAGCAGCAGGCCAGCATGAAGTACCGCAAATGGCAACCGTTCGGCCAGGTCCCTGCGTACGAACAGGACGGCGTGAAGATGTTCGAGTCAGGCGCCATCGTGCTGCATATCGCCGAGCATTCGGAGGTTTTGATGCCTCAAGATGCCGCCGGCCGGGCACGCGTGCAGACCTGGTTGATCGCAGCGCTCAATTCGATCGAGCCGGCCGTGCAACAGCTGGCGGAGATCGACCTGTTCCATCAAGGCGAAGCGTGGGTCGTGCAACGCCGTCCGCAGGTGGAGGCGTTCGTCAAGAGTCGACTTGGAGCGCTCTCGGCGTGGCTGGGCGCGAACGAATATCTCGAGAGTCGCTTCACCGCCGCCGACCTGCTCATGTCCGACGTGCTGCGCAATCTGCAGCACACCGACCTGGTCGCGCAGCATCCCGCGCTCAAGGCGTACTGCGGACGTTGCGCGGCGCGTCCCGCCTTTCAGAAAGCCCTGCGAGACCAGCTGGCGGATTTCGCACCTGATCCGGTGCCGTAGCGTGACACAACCATGGGAAGGCACGGCGTGCTCCGATACCGGGAGCTGATGGCCGGGTCTGTTTCTTCCCGACTACTCGTTCCGCGACCGTCCGGGTATCGGTCGCCACTGCAGCGATCAGCATTGGCGCCATTGCAACAGTTGCACTCCTGCGGCGATCCACCCGGTGATCTCGCTGACCTGGCTGTCAGCGTTGCCTTCGACTTCTCGCGCGACCATTGTCTTTCGAAGGCAACAACCGCAACGCCCACGCCTGTGATTTCGTCTTCCTCACACGCAAGCGCGTCGACCTGGACGCGAGCGGCGAGGACACGTACGCCGCCATGATGGATCCTGACGATGGCAATCTGCCAGGAGCAGGATTCGTCACCTGGCCGCGCCAGCAGGCCACGCGTGCTGAGCCTGCCTGCGAAACTCCAATGACCTGGCCTTGCCCTCCTTGATTCCTTGATGGATGGCGCATCATGCGCGGATTGCTGCTTTCATGCCGAAGCGCGGTTTTTCCCGGGGGAAAAATTCACGAGCTGGCACTGGCACCAGCTGCTCTCGCGTAGACTGGATCGCGTCCAGACCGTCGCTTTGCTGTTGTTGGGTCCCATCCCTGGTTGCGGACAGACGAGCCCTGGAGACATGCATCATGCGCAAGTTGAAGAAGAACGCTCAAGACGATTTTCGGGTCAAGGCATACGCAGGCACCAATGGCGTTCTGCTGGCCTTCGATCTCGCCGAGGCGCGTCGACCAGGCCTGCTGGGGTTTGCCATCAAGTACAAGGAAGGGCGAAAGCGCTGGCAGTGGCTGCTGAACAGCCTCACCTTCCCCGACAGGGCGCACACCTTGCCGACATGGAACGCCACCCCGAGCAATATCGCACCCATCCAGAAATTCCGCTGGGCTGACTACACCATCGAGCCACGCACCACGCGCACCTATCGGGTCTACCTGGTCTACGGATCGGCGGATGCCCCCGAGCTGGGTGAGTCCCTGCAGTTGTCCATCACCACCGACAACGGCAAGCCGGCGGGCGATCACGTGATCTTCAATCGCGCGGTAGCGGCCAGCCAGGCCTTCAGTCGCCACTTCCCCGAGATCGACGAACTGCTCACGAAAAACAAGGAACTGCCCATCGAGGCATGGCCGGCCAAACCAAGAGACTGGCTGCAACACGGATTGCTCGACCAGATCCTCGGCTTCATTGCACGCGCGAAGAACGCCAGGTGGGCGCTGGACGTGGCGATTTACGAGTACGAACTCAAGGCCATAGTCGATGCGGTGAGCGCCGCGCACAAGCGGGGCGTGCTCGTGCGTGTCCTTTACCACGCCAGGAAGGGTGATCCACAGACCAGCCAGAATGGAGCCAGTCTGAAGAAGATTCCCGCTTCGGGCAAACGCGGACGCGTCACCTCCAGGATCTTCCACGACAAGTTCATCGTCCTGAGCAAAGTCGACCCTGCAGCGCGACGCATACCGCAGGCGGTGCTCTGCGGCAGCACGAACTTCACCGAGAACGGCGTTTACCGACAGGCCAACGTGGTGCACGCCACGGACGACAAGACACTGGCCGCCAGTTATCTTCAGACGTTCGACGTGGTATGGGAAGCTCCTGCTGACGTGAGCGTTGCGCGCAAGTGGATCACCGCGAACAATCCCATTCCCACGGGCGCACCGCTGTTTGCGGGATTCTCGCCACGGGCCGGTGGTGCTGACCTGGCCGAATTCATCAATATCATCCGTGCCGCCGACAAGGACCTTTTGTTCGCTACGGCCTTCAGCCTGCCCGCCAATATCCTCGACGCCCTGCTCGGCGCCGAGCACGACGACGTATTGCGCTACGGAATCCAGAATACCGCCAGCCGGATTACCGGGTTCCATGCCGACCGCACCGCCGAATTCACCGCCACCGCCATGCTGTCCACGGGGCTGGAGGGCTGGGTCAAGGAAGGCCTCAAAGGCCAGCGCGGCAATCTGGTGATACACCTCAAGGCCATCGTCGCGAACTTCACGACGGACTCACCGGTCATTCTCAGTGGCAGCCACAACCTCAGCGTTCCGGCAAGCAACGGCAACGATGAGAACTTCCTCATCATTCGAGGAAACACGGACTTGGCCGACCGCTATGGGCTGGAACTGCTGCGCTTCTACGAGCACTACCGGTTCCGCTACTACGCCAAGCTGCTCAAGCTGAAAAAGGTACGGCCGCTTTCAGTCGACGATGGCTGGGCCGAGCACTATTACCAGGCGGGCAACCTGAAGGCGCTGTCACGCCTTCGCTATGCCGGCCGATGACGTCAGGCGACGGATTTTCCCGAACTTGTGCTGGAGTTGCCTTGACCAGAGACGAACACCGCCTCAATCATCAGCTCGACCGCCTCGAACAAAACCTGCCGAGGTGGCTGCATCGGGCGCTGCGCTGGCTACGCGAGCCCAAAGCCGCGTGGCTTCGCATTCCCGTAGGCGCGTTGCTGGTGCTGGGTGGCGTGTTCAGCATCTTGCCGTTGCTGGGTCTGTGGATGCTGCCCCTGGGCATGATCCTGCTGGCGCAGGACATTCCCTTCCTGCGTCGTCCACTTCGACGAGCACTGATCTGGAGCGAACGCCGCTGGATACGATGGAAGCGGCGTCGCCGTCGGAACCTTTGACGCCGCGACGGAGGTTGCCATTCCTGCGTTCATGCCAACGTCAATTCTTCCGTATCGCGGGGCTTCGAAAGCGCATCATCAGACGTGCTGTTGTTACAGCACTCAGTTCTTGACCATGTCAATGGTCCGAAGCCAGACTTCAGCCAGCGCTGGCCAGCCCGTGATCGGGAACTTTGCGGGCCGCAGACCGAATGCATGGCCGCCATGGGCGTACAGATGCATTTCCGCCGGCACGTGCGCCTTCGCCAGCGCGGAGTAGTAGACCAGCGACTGGTTCACCCCATCGACGTAGTCGTCCTCCGCCTGCACCAGAAATGTGGGCGGCGTCTTGCTGGTGATCCGCACCTCGGGATTCAACTTGGCGTCATCGGTGGCCAGATGACCCGGATAGATCGGCATGGCGAAATCCGGGCGGGCACTCTCCTTGTCGGCCGCATCTACCGGCGCATACAGGTGCCGATCGAAGTTCGTGCTGATCTCCGCCACCAGGAAGCCGCCGGCCGAGAAGCCGAGCACGCCCACCTTGTGTGGATCGACATGCCACTGCGCCGCATGAAAGCGCACCAGCCGCATCGTCCGCTGCACGTCCTGCAGCGACGGCACCGACAACGCAAAGTCGTGCGGGCGGCAGTCGCATTGCCATACATAAGGAATGCTTGGCACGCGATACTTCAACAGCACACAGGTAATGCCTTTGGCGGTCAGCCAATCACACATATCCGTGCCTTCCAGATCGATGGCAAGAATCTGGAACCCGCCACCCGGAATCACGACGACCACGGCGCCCGTGTTCTTTCCAGTGGGCGCATACACCGTCATCGTGGGCTGCGTCACGTTGGTCACTGCCGTCACCGGCAAACCGCCAATCAGATTCTTCGTGTTCCGCGTGACCGTCTCCGGCCCCGGCACCGGCTTCGAATCAGGCGCCACGCCCGGCCATATCGGTATCTGCGCATGCCCGCCGGACGGCTGCCAGCCCGCAGACTTCGCATTCACGCTTGCACCGATCACCAGCAGCCCCAGGGCAATGAACCACAGTTTCATGACAGCTATCCCTTTTGGCGCGCGGCCAATGTTGTTCGTACAAAGCAGAAGTGGGGGGGAACCCGTACCGAGCATCGTGCGTGCAATATCGGCCCGGCTGCTGTCAATCTTGTGGCTTTTCCCTGAAATACGCTGGAACGGCGGCATCATCCAGCTCTACCCGTCGAACGACGCGACGCTGGCGGATTGCGACAAGCAATTCCCGACCCATGTCAGCGGCACATTCTCAGGTGTGCAGTCGGTGGATCCACCATGGGGTCGGAGTGGTTGCCGCCGCGCTGTCTCAGGGGTTGCTGAAAACGGCGCCGTGCGGCATCGCGCTTCCCTGCCAGCCATCCGGCCACGTGCGCGTGAAATTGATCGTATCCGGCTCGAGCACCAGTTTGCCGGTGCGGCGATCAATCGTGGCGAAGCGGACCTTGGTGTCGAGCGCGCCATAACCCGTGATGGCCAGACGTTCTCCACCCGGTTCGAGCGCCAGCCAATGCGGGTATTCATCGGGTGCCAGGAGGATGCGGCTGGCTTCGTGCGGATGCTCCGGATCGCGTACGTCCAGACTGACGACGGCGTGCCCGCTCTGCATGGTTTCCACCAGAAAGTCGCCCGCGACCACGGGCACTTCGCACATGCGGTAACCGAAGTCATACACATGTCGCAGCGTCGGCTTGTCGCTCGCCAGATCCCGGACCAGAAACAAGCCGCAGTTGAACGGCGGTGGTGATCGGTCGCGGAGACGGCTACCGATCACGCCAGCTCAAATGGCGAGCGCAAGTTCGGCTAGGTGTTCGCGGTCTGATTTGGCAGCTCAGCGCGGCGGCTTACTTTGTACTGGATCTCTTCTTCGGACAGGATGGGGGCAAAATCTTCCATCTCGAAAATCTGGCGGATTTCGATTTCGGAGTCGACATGGTGGGGATTGGGGCAGCGCTTGACCCACTCGATGGCCTGCGCGAGAGACTCGACCTGCCAGATCCAGAAGCCCGCGACGAGCTCCTTGGCCTCGGTGAAGGGCCCGTCGACGACGGTACGGGACTTGCCGGAAAATTTGACGCGTGCGCCTTTGCAGCTGGGTTGGAGGCCATCCATGGCGAGCACGACGCCGGCCTTGATGAGCTCTTCGTTTAACTTGCCCATGTCGGCCATGAGCTGTGGGTCGGGAAGTGCGCCTTCCTTATCTGACTCTGCGGTGGCTTTGACGATGACCATGAATCGCATGGGGTGTCTCCTTCAGGTTGAGCGATGGCTGGCTGACTTGTTGGGTTTGGCCATTTTCTGGCCAGCAGGTGAACCCACTCGGATTGAGAGCGCAGCTGGAGCGTTGTTGCTCGCTGTCGTGCTCTCTTTCTACTGATACGTCGAACGGGATTTGCCCAAATCGACATGAGATCGGACTTTTTGATCAACTACTTTTCGGGGAGACGACGGGCGGCTCGAATCAGGGATCCTGGGGAGGCAGGTTCGGCGTTGCCTGGGCTCCGGGCGGCCTGGGCCAATAACGGGTCGGTGACAGCGACCAGTTGCGCGTGGGATTGCAGCGAGATTCTGCGCCGGATTCATCTACTGCGGTAAGGGTGATGCACGGGCTTTTCGTGCGCATCGACTCGTCCGTCAGCACGACGCAAGACCAGCCAATCGAAGCCTCGATCACGTTGCCCGAAAACCGCCGCTGACACTGGCGGGAGCGAGCCAGTCGCCGCATCAGCCGCGTGTGTCGCCACCCGGTGCGTCGTGCGCGGGCGGTTCAAGCGGAGGCGGGATTTCCGTACCGTCGCTCTTGTCACCCAGCAGGCGCTTCACTACTACGTAGAACAGCGGCACCAGCATGAGCCCCAGGATGGTGGCCCCCAGCATGCCGCCGACCACGCCGGTGCCGATCGCGCGGCGGCTGTTGGCGCCCGCGCCAGTGGAAATCGCCAGCGGCAGCACGCCGAGGATGAAGGCAATCGAGGTCATCAGGATCGGCCGCAGGCGGATGCGGCAGGCTTCCAGCGTAGCCCTGATCAACCCCTCCCCTTCCTTCTGCAGATCCACGGCGAATTGCACGATCAGAATCGCATTCTTCACCGACAACCCGATGATCGCGATCAATCCGATCTTGAAATACACGTCGTCCTCGAGGCCGCGGATGCTGGTGAGCACGACCGAGCCGAGCACGCCCAGCGGAATCACCAGCATCACCGCCACGGGAATCGTCCAGCTTTCATAAAGTGCGCACAGGCACAGGAACACCACGAGGAGCGAAAGGCCGAACAACATGGGCGCCTGTGCGCCGGACATGATTTCCTGCAGTGACTGGCCCGACCATTCGTAGCCGAAACTCGTCGGCAGGTTCCTGGCGACCAGTTCCTGCATGGCGGCAATCGCGTCGCCCGAGCTGTAACCGGGCGCGGGGGTGCCGGTGATCGCGATCGAGCCGGCGCCGTTGTATCGGTCCAGCCCCGGCGGTGCCAGCGACCAATGGGTGCTGACCACGCTGGACAGCGGAACCATCGCGCCGGTCGACGACTTCGTATAGAAATCGCCGATGGCGGCAGGGTTCAGCCGGAACTGTGCATCGGCCTGCATCTCGACGCGCAGCACGCGGCCGCTGGAGTAGAAGTCATTGACGAATACCGGCGCGAGCATCAGCTTGATGGCGTTGTACACGTCGGACACCGACAGCCCCATCGATTGGGCCTCGACACGGTTCACTTTCATGTCCACCGTGGGTGCATCCTCGATGCCGTTGATGTGCACGTTGGCCAGGCGCTTGTCATGGCGCGCCGCGGCGATCAACTTGTCCTTGGCATCGACCAGCGCCTGGTGTCCGAGACCGCCGCGATCCTCCAGTTCGAAATCGAAGCCGGAGAACTGTCCCAGCCCCCGGATCACCGGCCGATTCAGCGCAATGACCTGAGCGTCCCGGATGTGCGCGAATTCCCGGTTGAACTCGCTGATGAGGTCGTTGGCATTCTGGGAACGCGTGCTCCAGTCTTTCAGGTGAATGAATGCCATGGCGACGTTTTCACCGTTGCCGACGAAACTGAAGCCGCCCATGGCAAAAATGTTTTTCACCGCGGGGCTCTTTCCCACGATGTGCTCGACTTGCTTCATCACCGCAAGCGTGCGAGTGGCCGTGGCGCCTGGCGGAAGCTGAATCGTGGCGAACACCTCGCCCTGGTCTTCCTCCGGCACGAAGCTCGATGGCAAGTGCGCCAGCAGCAAGCCGGCCAACACCACCGCCAGGCCGTAGCCGATCATCCAGCGCGGTGTGTGGCGCACCGCCGTGCCGAGCCGCGCGAGATAGCGGCCCGCCACGCTTTCGTAGCCGTTGTTGAAGGCGCGCAGGAAGCGGTTGGCGTGCTCATGTTCCGGGCGCAGGATGCTGGCGCACAGTGCAGGCGTGAAGGTCAGCGCCATCAGTGCCGAAAGCAGCATCGAGACCGCGATGGTCACCGAGAACTGTCGGTAAATCGCGCCGACGCTGCCCGGCATCAGCGCGGCGGGTACGAAGACCGAGGCCAGCACGGTGGTGACGGCGATGATGGCGCCGGTGATCTGGGTCATGCCCTTGCGGGTGGCTTCCTTGGCGGGCAGACCTTCCTCGCGCATGATGCGCTCGACGTTCTCGACCACGACGATCGCGTCATCGACCACGATGCCGATTGCCAGCACCAGCCCGAACAAGGTGAGCACGTTGATGGAGAACCCGAACGCGTACAGTCCGAGGAAGGCGCCGGTCAGCGCGACCGGCACCACCAGCATCGGAATCAGCGTGGCGCGCAGGTTCTGCAGGAACAGCAGCATCACGAAAAACACCAGCACGACCGCCTCGGCCAGGGTTTTCACCACCTCGTCGATCGATACCTTGACGAAGGTGTAGCTTTCGAACGGGATACTCCAGATGACCCCGGGGGGCAGGTTCTTCGCCAGTTCCTTCATCCTCGCCTGAACGGCGTTGGCGACCGCCAGCGCGTTCGCGCCGGGAACAAGCTGGATGCTGAACGAGGCTACCGGCTGGCCATTCAGGCGCGAGAAGCTGTTGTAGTTGTCCGAGCCGAGTTCAACCCGTGCGACATCGCCCAGCGTCACCGTGGTGCCATCCGCGTTGGTGCGCAGGATGATGCTTCGAAACTCCTGTGGCGTGGAGAAACTCGATTCGGCGGACACCGTCGCGGTAATTCCCTGGCCAGGAAGCGTAGGCTGCGCCCCCACCGAGCCTGCCGCGAACATGACATTCTGCGCTTGCACCGCTTGCAGCACGTCGGTGGCGGTGAGCCCGTAGCCTTGCAGCTTCAGCGGATCCAGCCAGATCCGCATGGCATAGGGTGCACCGAACTGGTTGGTACTGCCGACGCCGTTGAGTCGCGAGATCGGATCGATCAACTGCGCCGCGATCAGGTTGCTGAGCGCAGCGGGGTCGAGGCGCCCGGTTGTGTCCTGCAGCGAAATCCCCATCAGCGAACCGGAGTTGGACTTGCGTACGGTCACGCCGAGCGCGTTCACCTCCGCCGGCAGGTTCGGCTCAGCCGCTGAAACCGCGTTCTGGGTCTGCACGGCGGCGGTGTCGAGGTTGGTGCCAGCCGTGAAGTACAGCGTGACGTTGGCCGAGCCGCTCGAGTTGGATGACGAGGTGAAGTACAGCAGGTTGTCGATGCCGGAGAGATTCTGCTCGATGACCTGGGTGACGGTGCTCTGGACGACCTGCGCGTTCGCGCCCGGATAGCTGGCGCGCACCTGCACGCTGGGCGGCGCGATTTCCGGGTACGCCTCCACCGAAAGGTTGAGGATCGCAATGGTGCCGCCCAGCGTGATCAGGATCGCGAGGATCCAGGCGAAAACCGGACGGTCGATGAAAAACTGCGGCATCGGCGTCGGCTCAGCGTGCGCTCGAGCCCGCCGGCCCGGCGTCGGCGTCGGCGTCGGCAGCGGTGGTGGCAGCGGCAGGGTACGGCATGGGTTCCACTTTTTCGCCGGGCTGGGCTTTCTGGATGCCGGAGACCACGACTTTGGCGCCGGCGTCGATGCCACCTTGCACGATCCAGTCGTCGCCGTGCTGGTCACCGAGATCGACCGGGTTGCGGACCAGTTTGTTGTCCGTGCCAACCACGTACACGTAAGCCCCCTGGTTGCCGCGCTGGATCGCACGCTGCGGCAGCAGGAACGCGTTGTGCAGCGTAGCGAGCTTCAGGCGGATCGTCACGAACATGCCGGGCAGCAGGGTGTGGTCCGGGTTCGGGATCAGCCCGCGCAGGTCGACCGCCCCGGTGGTCGGATCCACCGCGAGGGCGGTGAAGTCGAGCGACCCCGTGTGCGCGTACACACTGCCGTCGGGTAACACGATCCGTACTTGCGCCTGGTCCGGCGCGGTCAGTTCCAGGCCGCCGGATTTTTCCGCCTTGCGCAGCCGTTCCATTTCCGCCATCGGTTCGCTGAAGTTGGCGTAGATCGGATCGATCACCTGCACGGTCGTCAGCGGGTTGGTGTCCGTGGGCGACACCAGCGCACCCTGGGTCACGTTGGCGACTCCCGCACGACCGCTGATCGGTGCGGTGACCGTGGCGTAGCCGAGGCTTATCCTGGCGTTCGCGACGTTGGCCCGGGCCGACTCGACGGCGGCAACCGCCTGGGCGGCGGCCGCGACCGCGTCGTCGACATCTTGCTTCGCCAGCAGGCCCTTGGCGCCGATCTGCTTGCTGCGGGCAGCCTTGAGCTTGGCGTTGTCCGCGGTCGCTTGCGCTTGCGCGAGTTGCCCCTGCGCGGCGCGCAGGGTGGCTTCGAGCGGGGCCGGATCGATCCGGAACAGGACGTCGCCTTCCTTGACGTCGCTGCCCTCCTTGTACACGCGCTTCAGCACGATGCCGGTCACGCGTGCACGTACCTGGGCCGTAAGCGTCGCGGCGAGACGGCCAGGATAGTTGCGGGTGACCGGGACCTCGGTGGCGCGGGCCGTCAGCACCTCGACCTGGGGAGGCAGCGATGCCGGCGGAGCCGAATGGCTGCATGCGCCGACGATGAGCACCAGAAACGTCGCGCCCATGCCGCGCACCAGCAAAGTCATCATCGGGAATTCTCTACCAGACAGTTCAGCAGCGCGGGATTATGACGCGATTCACCGCGGACGTCACTCAGGCAGCCAAGGGCGGAGCCGGTGGTCCTGGCCGCGTCGCGCCGCGGCTGGTTGACATGCCGGGCGAGTGGCACGGATTGCACTGCAGGCTGGCTTGGCCTTGGCCCGATCCGCTTCGCCACGCTTCAGGACGCAGGATCGTTCAAACTGGTGCCAGGGCGTCTGTCGAACCTGGCGGGCCGGTCTGCGCATCTGTGCGGTCCCTCTTCCATTGCTGTCCTCACACCGCCGAACTTCGCCTCGACCACCAGGAGAACGGCACCATGATGCCTGCTTCCGTGCACCTCTTTCGCCACCGCGTGATCACGCCTCGCTCATGGCCGCGCCTGTAAGACATCATTTGAGCCGCGCCTGTCGAGGACGGCCAGCGCATGGCGGGATCAAACGATGAATCAGTCTGGAGTATCCGATGGCCGTGAAACGATGGGCATTGGCCGCGCTGATGATCGCCGCGTCGGTGGGGAGCAGCGCGATGGCCGTTGAAACGCCTCCATACAAGCTGGTACTTCACGACGTTGACTTCGAAGTGCGCGACTACCCCGCACTGGTGGTTGCAGAGGTCACGGTGGACGGCGACCAGAAAGAAGCATCTCAAAAAGGCTTCCGCCTCCTCGCTGGCTATATCTTCGGTGGCAACCGGAAACGCCAAAGCATCGCCATGACCGCGCCCGTGGCGCAGCAAGCGGCCAGCGAAAAGATTGCGATGACTGCACCGGTCGCGCAGACCCAAGGGGCGGCAGGCACGTGGGTGGTCCGCTTCACCATGCCGAGCCGTTGGTCGATGCAGACGCTTCCGGTACCCGACGACCCCCAGGTCAAGTTGCGCAACACCGAGCCCGCCCGTTTCGCCGTCCTGCGCTTTTCCGGTCTTGCCCAGGCCGGTGATGTCGAAGCAAAATCCAGGGAACTGCAGGCGCTGGTGAAGTCGCATGACCTGCACCCGATCGGTCTGGTATCGCTGGCCCAGTACAATCCGCCATGGACCTTGTGGTTCATGCGACGCAACGAAGTGATGGTTGAGGTTGAACGCTGACTGGGTGCGTCCGGTGACAATCCGTCCATTCGGCAGGAATTCTTCTGCACCGCGAATACCTGCCATCTTTCGTCCGGAAACACAGGCCGGAATATCGACTTCCCGGTGACTCGGTTCGAAAGCGCACTCTGACCGTGCGTTCCCCAAGCTTTGCCGTATGTTCAAGGGGCTCTTACAAGGGTCACTGACCGGATTGTGCCGGTCCGGTTGGCTTGGAAGTCGTTTGACGCCAGCTACTTCATGGCGGACTCTAGTTGCTGCCAACAGGCGCGACCGCCCAGGGGATCTCCAGTGAAGTCAGGTATCAGGACAAAACCTTTCATGGCCGGCTTTGCGCTGGCGGCATTCCTTTTGGTTGCCGCTGGCGTTCTCGGTACGACCCCGGTTCATGCAAAGGGACCCGCTCAGCAGCCCCCGGCTACCCTGAGCGCCTCAGCCATCGCCACAGCCGACAAATACAGCGCTGCGGCAGCCGAGCAGATCTTCAAGGAAGGCGGCAATGCGGTCGATGCCGCCGTCGCGATCGCGTTCACGCTCGCAGTGACTTATCCGGAAGCAGGCAATATCGGTGGCGGCGGCTTCATGACGCTCTATGTCGATGGCAAACCGTACTTCCTCGACTACCGCGAGCGCGCGCCGCTGGCGGCGAGCAGGAACATGTTTCTCGATGACCAGGGCCAAGTCATCAAGGACATGAGCCTGATCGGCTATCGCGCGGTAGGTGTACCGGGTACGGTAGCTGGCATGTGGCAGGCGCAGCATCGCTTCGGTCGGCTGACATGGAAGCAGGTGCTGGCGCCGTCCATCAAATATGCGCGCGACGGCTTTGAAGTCAGCGAGCAGCTGCAGCAGCGTCGCGACGAGGTCGCGAAAAGCTTCGCCGGCGAACCCGGCTTCGGCGTCTATTTCGGCCATTTGAACCAGGGCGTCAACTTCAGGCAACCCGATCTTGCCGTGGTGCTGGCGCGTCTGGCGAACGAGGGTGCAAAGGACTTTTACAACGGAAAGACGGCCGAGCTGATCGTCGCGTCGATGCGCGGTCACGGACTGATCACGAAACGCGACCTGCAGGAGTACAAGGCCGTGTGGCGTCAGCCGGTCGAGGCCAGCTGGAATGGCTATCGCGTGATTACCGCGCCACCACCAAGCTCCGGCGGCATTGGCCTCGTGCAACTGCTGAAGATGAAGGCTGACCTCGCCGCCGATTTCAAGGGCGTGCCACTCAATTCGGCCCAGTACGTGCACCTGATCGCCGAAATCGAAAAGCGTGTGTTTGCCGACCGCGCGCAATATCTTGGCGACCCCGACTTCTACAAGGTTCCGGTCGCGCAACTGATCGACGATACGTATCTCGCCAGGCGCGCCGCCGAGGTGAACGTGAAGTTGCCCTCGGATACGAAGAACGTGCGGCCAGGCCTGGGCACGTCCATGCCGGAAAGAGCCGAGACGACGCATTTCTCGGTGATCGACAAGTGGGGCAACGCCGTGTCGAACACATACACGCTCAACGGCTGGTTCGGCTCGGGCGTGGTGGTCGATGGCGCCGGCTTCCTGCTCAACGACGAAATGGACGACTTCTCTGCGCAGCCTGGCGTCCCCAATACCTTCGGCGTGGTCGGTGGCGACGCGAATGCGATCGAGCCGGGAAAGCGCCCGCTATCGTCGATGACTCCGACCATCCTGACCAGGGATGGCAAGGTGTCGCTGGTGATCGGCACGCCGGGAGGCTCGCGTATCTTCACGTCGATCTTCCAGGTGATCAACAACATCTACGACTTCCACATGCCCTTGCCCAAGGCGGTGGCGGCCATGCGTTTCCACCACCAGCTGCTGCCGGCGAACACGATTTTCTGGGAACCGTACCAACCCATCGCGGGTGAACTGGCCCGACAGCTCCAAGCCAGGAGCTATGTGTTGGAGGGGCAGGACTTCAGCGGCGATATCCAGGCCATCAAGGTCAACGGCAACACGCCCGAAGCGGTCGCCGATCCGCGTGGACGTGGCGTGGCGCGAGTCATTCCGGCGGGGCCGCCGAATACCTCTCCCTGACAGTCATGTGCGCGCAAGTGGTTCAAAGTTCACTCTGACCCGGGTTGGGCTTCTTTTGTTCAAGGTTGCGTGAGCCCAGACAAATCAATGTCTTGGCCGCTTCCTGCCTTTTTTTGCCAAGCCATCGCGCTCACGCAATCCTCAGGGTATAACATGCGTTATAACCTGTGCGGAAGCCGCGATGAAACTGAAGATCACCACCATCGGCAACTCGGCCGGCGTCATCCTGCCGCGCGATCTGCTGGCCCGTCTGCGCCTCGAGAAAGGCGACGAACTGTTCGCCCTGGAAACTCCCGACGGCATCCGCCTCACCACCTATGACCCCATCCTCGCCAAGCAGATGGAAGTGGCCGACGAAGTCATGCGCAAACGGCGCACCTTGCTGCACAAGCTGGCGCAGTAGGTAACGACATGATCATCTGGATCGAAAGACCGCTCGTCACCGCCATCCACGAGCGCCAGTTGGCTGAACACGGCGGCGGCACTGGCGTGCGCGACGAGAGCCTGCTGGATTCCGCACTCGCACGCCCACAACAATTTCATGCCTACGGCAATCCACCGCCCGATATCGCTGATCTTGCAGCCAGCCTCGCCTTCGGCCTGGCGCGCAACCATCCCTTTGTCGATGGCAACAAGCGCACGGCGGCCGTGGCTTGCGAAGTCTTCATCATGCTCAACAGCGCTGCCTTGAATGCCGATGATCTCGAACTGTATCCACTCTACGTGGCACTCGCCGAAGGCAGCCTGCCAGAGGCCGAATTCGCCGTTTGGCTACGCGAGCATATTGGCCTCGACGCCCAAAAGCGCGTCAATGAACCGCGTGCGCGCTACGCGCGCTGAAGTTGAAAGGTCACGCTGACGGACATTGGCCAACTCCATCGTCGCGCCGGCAAGGGACAGAGTCCTCATGCCGAAACGTGCGCGACCGGAGAGTCTTCGACCTTTGTTTGCAATCAATGTGTCTTGGCTACGACGCTAAATGAACCTGACCTCGTTTTTCCCCCACACCGTTGCCCCGTTCAACCTCCCCCATCCGCCGTCATTCCTGCGACGGCCCGAATGGCATCGGCGACCGCCTTCGGGATCTCGCGATGAATATTGTGGCCGGTGGCAAAATACTGATGGGTGCCGCGCGAGAATCCCGCGAACAACGCCGCATGCTGGCGCTTCCAGATGGCCTTGCCCTCGGCAGTCTCCTCGAACACGAATGGCCTGGCAGAGACCTTGGTCGCGGTGAGCAGAGCTACAGGCAAGTCGGGCTGCTGCTGCGGTAGCGCAGCCGTTTCGCTGTCCAACTGGACGATCAGCAGCTTGTAGTCTTCCACCATCTCGGGAGGCAGCATCGCGAGCAACGCCTTGTCATCGGCAAGCACCCGCTCACGGTGTGCTTTCTTGAATGCGTGGCGTTGGCCCAGCGTCGCCGGGTCAACCAGCACCAGGCCCTGAAGTCGGTCCGGGTGAAGGCGCGCGAACTCCGTGGCCAGCAGGCCACCGTAGGAATGCCCGACCAGCACCACCTTCCGATTCGGTGTCAGTGCGTTCATGACTGCCGCCAGGTCGTCCAGGTGTTCCGCGATGGTTTTCGGATTCCCGTCGGTTCCGGATTTCCCCAGCCCTGCGCGTGCATACGCAATGCATTGGCACTCGGTCCCGAGCTCCGTGATGACCTTGGCCCATACATCCAGGCCTTGCCCAAAGCCGGATTCGAACACGACGACGATGGGTCCGTGGCCCTGCCTCTGCGCCTGCAGGGAGTAAGCCTCGCGGTCCACCTGCACCTCGTCAGCGTGAGACGGCGCCGCAAACACCATCGCCAACGCCATGGCCCATGCCCCAATCAACACTATTTTGTTCATTCGAATCACCTATGGATGGAAGCACGGACGTTGACCGTCGATGAGTGGGGTCAGGCTTGTTGCTGCGGCGAACCTCGGAATGGCCGACCGATTCAACATCGGTCGGCCGTGAGCGCTGGTGCTCCGAGGCTGATTCCTGCCTTTCTTTCTGATGGATGGATTACAGAATCAATCGCCAGCTTCGCCGCAGTGACACGGTTGTCCAGCGCTGCAACCGCAGGCACAGGGCAATGCTGAAAGTCCGGCCGAAGCGGCCTGGAAACCACAGTTGCAGGCAGCCCCTTGGCATTTGCTGCAATGGCAGGTAATGACGACGTCGTTGCTATTCATGACAGATCCTCGGTTTGGGGTTGGACGGATTCTTGATCCGTGGAGCGATTGTCCGCAGGGGCACTGTCGGATGCTTGAATCGAACGGCTAATCTTCGTTGGCCAGACAGCACCTCCTGCCGTGGATGCCGCCATGCACCTGCCAGCGACAGCCGACGCCGAAAAGTCTGCCCGCGTCCTTGCCGGCATCGGTCGTGTGCTGGTGTGGAATGGGGGCAGTGTGTGGATCGGGCGCAAGGCCGGCCAGGGGCAATGGCATAGCCACCACGCCATCCAGATAACGCTGGCCTCGACCCATCCCGTGCATCTTCGTGGCGGCAAAGATGCAGCCTGGAACGAGACATTTTCGGCCATCGTCATGCCCGATCGTCCTCACCAGTTCGACGGCTGCGGATACGCGGTGGCGACCGTGTTCGTCGAGCCGGAGACTTTGGCCGGCCGCGCGCTGACCAGCCGCCATGGGCTGCAAGACGTATCGCTGCTGTCCGATCGCCGACTCGATGCATACTCGGCGGCCTTGCATGCCGTATTCGACGGGCGTGGGCCTGATGCGGCCCTGATTGCTGCCGCCCAGCAGATCGTCGAGCACCTTTCCGGCGCATCGTTTGGCGCGACGGCGGTCGACCCGCGCATTGCCAGCGTGCTGGAACGCATGCGCGACTCGCCCGGTGAGGAACTGAACCTCACGCAGGCGGCTGCCGCGTCGCACCTGTCGCCGAGTCGCTTCCGACATCTTTTCGTTGAGCAGACGAATATTTCGTTCCGGGCCTACCTGCTGTGGGCGCGCGTCGGCTACGCGGTGGCCCGCGGCATGGCAGGTGGCTCGTGGACGGAGGCTTCCCAGCAGGCCGGCTTTGCCGACTCGGCCCACTTGAGCCGTACCTGCCGCCGAATGTTCGGCGTGGCGCCAACGATGCTGGTGCGAGAAGACCACGCTATCTCGAGGGACATGAAGGCGAAACGCACGCGTGGCGGGCGTGCCGCCGTATGAGCAAATAGCGCCATCGACCGCGAACCCGGGGCAGAGTGCGCTTTTCGAAGCGGTAGAGTTGCAAGTCGACTCTGGCCCCGGTTTTGAACTCTGCATTTCAAGCGTTTTGTCCTCCTGCGGAGGGCCAGTGGCTTTTCTCTGCGTGGCCAGAGAAAAGTGACCAAAAGAGAGCCCACCCTCCTGGGCGCTTGCGCGGCTGCGCCCGACAAGTCCGTGAGCCGCGGCCGGGCTTTTCGACAGCACCTCCATGTGCTGGCAAAAAGGAATCGACCTCCTGTCGACTCCCCTGCGGGCCAGTCATCCACGACTCACCGCCTCACAAGGGATATGAAGTGCAAGATCAGGATCTACGGCAACAGCACGAGAACCAACCCCTCTCGGAGATTGTCCCTGAACAGCCACACGGCCAACGCCGCGTAGCAACCGGTTTCGCTTCATCGTCAGCGCGAAGCGGTAGACAACGGTCCAAGCCGACCCGGAGAGAACCTGACTAACCAGATGGACGTCCACACGGTGTGCCGGCTGATCCCTGGGCACCGGACAGTCCGATGAATGAATGAGGTCTTCGGGTGCGGTTTATACAGAGGTCCGAGTTGGCGGCATCGACTCAACAAGACCGGTTACGGAAATGCAGCCTGACACTCGTTGTACCCGCGTAGCACTGACATGCAGCACGCACCATACGGACAACACGATCTCCAGCAGCGGCCCCAAAGCTCAGGGCAAAAACCTCATGCGGCTGGGATTGACGGGAAGTCTCTTACGGAGTGGTTAGGCGGACCACATGCGATCTTGCGGCCGCCACTGACGGAGCGCCAGCTCGCACGCAAAGTCCGCGGGAAGGCAGGCATACTCGGGCGCGGATAACTCATCTTTTGTAGGCGAGGACGTAGTGCGCACGTGGACGACACTGTCCACTTTGAAATTCGACCAGCGGTATATGGCGTAGGTGGACTCACCCCGAGTGGGCTGCTGCTTGAGCAGGCTAGGCCCGCCTAGATTCGAAAAGTTGTTTTGGCTGGACACGCGAGCTACCCGCCCCTCTCGTTTGGGACCGATGAAGTCTATGAAGGCGTTGAAGCCGGGACACGCGGAGAGCTCAGGGCGAAGCGTTTCCTGGAAAACGTAGCACCAATTCCCGCCAAACAAAACTTTCTTGGTGAGGACTGCGAATACTACATCGCGGCCTTCGAAACTGACTTCAAGAAGGTCGCCAGAGCGAATCTGGATCATAGTCCGCCTAGACAGTATGACTTTCGAGGCCAGAGCTGACCTCCGCGAGACCATAGTCGCGGGTTAGCCAGAGGCCAGAGCCGCCTGAGTGTGCAAGAGCTACGCTCATCGTGGGTTTCCTACGCGGAGGTCAGCATGCAAAACGATACCACCACCACGGTCCATGTCGCTCTGGACGTGCACAAGGACTCGATCGTTGCGGCGTATTCGGTCGGGTTGGGCGAGGTCCAGAACCTGGGTAACATCGGCGTTCTGGAGCGCGATATCACGAAGCTGTGCACGCGGATGCAGAGCAAGGGTTCGCCTGTGTCGTTCGTCTACGAGGCTGGCCCCACCGGCTACGGGTTGTACCGGTTGCTCAGGAAGAAAGGTTTTGCCTGCATGGTGTGCGCGCCATCGCTCACGCCGCGCAAGCCGGGCGATCGGGTCAAGACCGATCGGCGCGATGCGATCA
>JBDTEG010000010.1:0-30933 GCA_039922695.1 Rhodanobacter sp.
GGTCGACCTTGAAGTCGCCGGAGATCAGGTAGCCGCCGTGATACGACGAATACGCTGGCGCCGTGACCTTGACCTCGGGCAGATCGGTTTGCGCCGAAAGGGACAGACTCGCCAGGGCCAGACTGACTGAGCACAGGATGCGGGCTGAATTCATCGGTTCCCACCAGAAACAAAGCAAACGTCGCTGGGGCAAAAGGCGGCAGCCGGCTTGGTCATCGTAGCAAAACCCTCGAAAACTCGGTATCGGCTAATCAGGCAATTGGCTACACAGACGTGCCCGGATGGGTACCTGATTCATTTTTCGCTCGCCGTACCCATGTCGATTTGCAGGTCCGCCCTTCGTCGAACAGGAGAGAGCGACGTCCTCACCACCATGATCAGGAGAAGCCTCATGGTCAGCAAGAACACGATCTGCCTCTGGTATGACGGTACCGCCCTGGATGCGGCGACGTTCTACGCCGAGACATTCCCCGATAGCACGCTCGGCGCCATCCATCGTGCGCCCGGCGACTATCCCGCCGGCAAACAGGATGATGTCCTGACAGTCGAGTTCACCGTGATGGGCATCCCTTGCCTGGGATTGAACGGCGGGCCCGCCGTCCAGCACAACGAAGCGTTCTCGTTCCGGGTGGCCACGGACGACCAGGCCGAAACCGACCGTCTGTGGAATGCCATCATAGGCAACGGCGGCCGGGCAAGCGCCTGCGGTTGGTGCAAGGACCGATGGGGTCTGTCGTGGCAGATCACCCCACGCGCCTTGACCGCTGCCATCGCCGACCCGGATCCCGGCTCCGCCAAGCGCGCGTTCGACGCCATGATGGAGATGACCAGGATCGACATCGCGGCGATCGAGGCGGCGCTCCGTGATTGATGGTGGCAACTGTCAGCGCCGCAGCGCGCCGAGGGCCGGAATCAACTATTCGACAATTGCGTCATGCGTTCAGTGGACGGTATTCACCGGCGAGCATGCGGCTCGGCAAATACCGAGTTCGACCTCGGCGCCAAAGCCGCTGCGGCGCCATAGGACAAGCATGTCCCAGGGCAGCAAGGGGGCCATGACCCGGTGCCTCAAGCGCGGCGTACACTCGGCAAAGCAGGTGTCGGAATTTCTACTCCGACTTCCCGTCGTGCCGCTGCAGTCAAGGTGGATCAAATCCAGGACAGCAAATGAGAGCTGCAGACGCATTTTTCCCGAGGCTCCTTGCTAGCCTGTTGGCGGCGTCGACGGCGCTGGGCGCTGCGGCGAGCAGTGTCCCGCACGGCAAAGTTCTGCGCCACGGCCCAGCAGGAACACTGCACCTGTTTGCGGAGGGTACCCCGGTCAAGTTCGAGGTTGATGGGGTGTGCCGCTACGACCTCCGATTGAATCTGTGGTCTCGGGAGGAATTCGCATCGACCGTCAAGACCGTCGGCACTGGTGTAGTCGCTGAACTACCCGCACGCGTCGGCCTGTACTGGGTGCAGTGGAGTGAAGATGGACGTCCATTTGCAAGCCTGCGTGCCTCGGGGCCGGTGCTGTGCAACGATATCAATCTTCCGCCTCCGTCCCGACCCGATATGATCGCGACCTGTATCCCGCTGCCACAGCGTGCGCTTGCGGGTTACGTTCCGGACCCGAGCATCCACTGCGCGCGATAGCCCCGCTCTCCGGCATCGCTCTCGGAATGCCCCGAACGTGATCCTCGCAGAGGTCGCCGCGCCCGCGGCAACAGCGCGATCAATCGTGCGTTTGGCAGCAGGAAGTTCCTGCATTCTCCGTCGGGGAGCACATCGTGCGTCGTGTCCGCCCTGGCGTGCAGGCATCTTGCCTGAACGCCAACCTCAGCCCCACGTCAACGGACGTGGGTGAGCGCCGTTTCTGTCTCCTGCATGTCGGCGACAACTGAGTGACCGCTACCGGCACCTGAGCGTCATCGGCTGCGTGACAACCAGCACCAGCATTTCACCCATCTGGAGAGAGATCACCATGAAGAGATCATCGACCATACGTCTCGGCCTGATCGGCCTGCTTGCCTGCTCCGCATTTTTCGGTGCCCAGGCCATGGCGCAGACCACCGCGCAAGACACCACGGTACCGGGCCACTCACGTGTCAATGAAGTCAACAATCGCATCAACAATCAGCAGACCCGCACCACCAAGGGCCTTGCCAACGGCACCATCACCGGCAAGCAGGCAGCGAATGATGAGAAGCGGGACGCCAACATCGCCCAGCGAGCGAGCGCTGACGAAGCCATGCACAACGGTCATCTGACCAAGCGTGAAGACAAGAGTTTGAACCATGCAGAAAACCGCAACAGCAGGAAGATCCATCGCCAGCGCAAGCACTGAGGTGACGGTCGCAGGAATGCGATGAAGGAACGGAGGAACTTGATTTCGATCAAGTGCCTCCGTTCTCCTCTGTCGCGCCCACGCCAACCGGGTTCGCCACGGTGAACGGCCAATGCATGCTGGCCGAGCTTTACGCCCCGGTTCTGGACGCGGCATGGACGTGCCATGCCGCCCAGAGCCAGTGGCTCGCCGATACTGGCCGATGCAAGATGACAGAGCACCTGTGCGCGGAATCCGTGAGCAACTGGAACCCTGAAATCGGATGTGCGTTGCCCTCGGTCGCAGCCGGGCAATGCGTCGGCAGCAGTGGGCTTCAGGTCATCAGCGACCGGTGCGTCATGGTTGATCTGTCGAGGGAGGAACTCGAACAGACCAGTGCGGACGTCGAGAGAGCGCGCAGCAGGCTCAAGCGGTAGATCGTGATCGAAAGACTGATGTTGCAGACACTCCAGCGCTTGGTGAGCGACCCAAAGGATCTGTTCCTCATAGATCTTTTCCTCGCAACTTTTCCCGTCCACCACCGCCCTCAGTGAGCCGCCGAGGTCACCCGCCAGACCGAGTTGCCGACATCGTCCGCGACGATCAGCGCGCCCTCCCTGTCCTGCACCAGCCCCACGGGTGCGCCATACAAGTGCTTCTGGTCGGCCGAGTAGAAGCCGGTGACGACCGGCTCGGGAAGTCCGACCGGCCTGCCCTGCGAGAACGCCACGAACACCACCTGATAGCCGCTCAGCGGCGAGCGATCCCAACTTCCGTGTTCGCTGATGAAGGCGCCGTTGTGGTACTTCGCGGGCAAGCCATTGCTGCTGGTCATCAGCAAGCCCAGCGGCGCCACGTGCGAGCCGAGTGCGTAGTCGGGCTTGATCGCCCGCTTGACCAGGTCCGGGCGCGGCGGCATGACGCGATGGTCCACGTGCTGGCCGTAATAGCTGTAGGGCCAGCCATAGAAGCCGCCGTCCTGCACCGAGGTCAGGTAATCGGGCACCAGGTCCGGGCCGATCTCGTCACGTTCGTTCGCCACCACCCACAGTTTGCCTGTGGTCGGTTCCCACTGCAGCCCGGTGGGATTGCGCAGGCCCGACGCGTAGATGCGGCTTCCGCGCGTGGCGACGTCGACCTCGAGCACGTCCGCGCGGCGGTACTCCACGGCCAGCCCGTTCTCGGTGATATTGCTGTTGGAGCCGACGCCGACATACAGCTTCTTGCCATCCGGACTGGCAAGCAGCGGCTTGGTCCAATGGTGGTTGATGGTTCCCGGCAAGTCCGCGAACTCGACGCCGGGCGCGGTGATCTGCGTTTCCCCGGTGACGTAAGGGAACTTCAGAATGCGGTCGGTATCGGCCACGTAGAGCGAATCACCGATCAGTTGCACGCCGAACGGCGAGTTCAAGTCCTGGAGGAAGACGTGCTTCTCCCATTCGCCGCTTGCCCCGGCGGTCCGGCGCAGCAGTGTGATGCGATTGCCGCCTTTGGCGCTTTTGCCCGAACGCGCCGTGACCAGGCTGGCGATCAGTTGCTTGGGCGTGGTGACCGGCTCGGTATCCGGGCTGTTGGCTTCCACCACCAGCACGTCGTCGTTGGGGAGCACGTAGAGCTGGCGCGGGTGCTTGAGGCCGCTGGCGATTCGCTCGATCTGCATGCCGGCCGCCACCTTGGGCGTCTGGCCTTGTTTCCAATCGGCCTTCCTGGGAACTTGCATTGGCGGTTTGAGGAAACGCTGCGGCGCCGGCAGGGTCGGGTTGCTGCCCGCCTGCTGCGCGGGGCTGAAAGACGCCTTCTCATTGCAGCCACCCAGGCCGGCCAGGAAGGCCAGCACCAGCGCGCCGTGGACGATGAGCTTACTCATGGACGTAACCCGCGATGGTGATGGGACGCACGGCCATGAGGATGTGCGCGACCGACAACAGGATCACCGTGCACAATGACAGCCAGACGCTGGTCGGCACCACCTCATAGGCGTCGCGCGTATGCACGAAGGCATTGAAGATCGCCGCGACAATGGCGACCAGGTTGAGCCAGAAATCGAGCCTGTCCGCGCGTGTGGCGAAGCGACGCGAGGTGATCCACACCTGCACCAGGTTGATCAGCCGCGGGATCACCGCAAACAGCAAGCCCAGGGTAATCAACCAGTCGGCACCCTTGCCCCACATCACCACCGCCGTGTTGGCATAGATGATGTCGAAGATCAGCCCGGCGACAAAAAAGCCGAACGAAATCGGATTGAGCAGGCCATAGAGGGCATTGGCCACCACGGAGCGGTGGGGATCGACAATGTAGCTCATGAGCGGTGGTCTCCGGGAAAACATGTGGGATGTCCGGACGCACCTGGATCGACGCGCCCGGCCCTGGTTCAGTGATCAGCCCTGGGGCGCACGCTGGCTCATTCGATGTCTAGGTGGTGTTACGACAACCATCCTGCGGTGGCGTGGCAAGATGCCGGGCCAGCAACACTTGCAAAGCCAGCTGAGGCTCGACCTACAGGCCCGCACCGTACGTACCCGAAGCCAACGGCCTGGAAGTCTGGAACTGGCTCCAGGGAAAGAGGTCGGCTTCATTCAATTACCGAAGCAAATGAAACCGACCGCGTGTTCGACAGCAGGGGCCAGGCGATTGGGCGTTCTTTGTCCTGTCAGTCGGAAAAGCATCGCGCCTCGGCAAAATTGACGCTACCGTGCACGCATCCGTCACGCAGGGACGCACGCCATGACCAGTTTCGAATTTGTCTTCGGGCTGATTTCGGTCATCACCTCACTGGCGCTCACACAGATGCTCGGCGGCGGCGTCACCTTGTACCGCCACGCCGAACGGGTACGACTGTCGTGGCGCCACGGGCTCTGGGTCGCCACCGCGTTCATGGTGCTGATCGGCAACTGGGCCGCGTTGTGGCTGTCCCGCAACGTACAATCGTGGAGCGTGCTCGACGTACTTATCCCGTTGGTCTTCGTCAGCTGCCTGTATGCGTTCTGTGATCTGGTCATGCCCGAAAAAGCCGCCGAACATGAGTTCGTGGACCTTCGCGACTACCACGCCCGCGAAGGCCGGCGTTACAAACTGTTGCAGCTGGTGTTCGCCGCCCTGGCGCTACTCCTTCTTGCCCACCGGGCGCGAAGCTTCGATGAGTGGCTCGGCACGTCAACATTCGCCATGCTCGCCGTGGTGATCGGCGCCCTTGCGCTGCGCGCACGCAGCGTCTGGCTCGATACCGCGACCGCCATCGCCCTGACCTTGCTGGCAACCAGCTTCATGGTCGCCAATCTTCACGTCTTTTCAGCTTGATCGGCAATCGTCACAGCGATGCCGCCGAATCGTCGCCAGCTGACGAAGCGATCCTGACGCTTTACGCTTCCCGTGACTTGGCGAGGCAGGATGGACTTCCTCCGTTCCAACTCAAGCGGTTTCGCTGCTTCACGGAAGGCTCGACTTGCCTTCCAACCTGCGTAGCTTCGCACCCGAAGGACGCCCTCTGATGCCCCGCAAAAAAACCCTGAAACTGGCCACGTTCAACGTCAACGGAATCAACAGCCGGCTGCCCAACTTGCTGGAATGGCTGGCCAGGGAGAAGCCCGACATCGTGGCTCTGCAGGAACTGAAAGCCGCGGATCAGGCATTCCCGGCGGATGCGCTGGCACAAGCGGGCTACGGATCCATCTGGCACGGTCAGCCATCGTGGAACGGGGTGGCGCTGCTGGGGCGGGATATTGCTCCGGTGGAGAGCCAGCGCGGGCTACCGGGAGATCACGCAGACAAGCAGAGCCGGTATCTTGAGGCTGCCATCCACGGCGTCGTTGTCGGTGGACTGTACCTGCCCAACGGGAACCCGCAACCGGGGCCTAAGTTCGACTACAAGCTGGCATGGATGGAGCGGCTGAAGCGGCATGCCAAAGCCCTGGTGGACTTGCCCCACCCCGTGGTCTTGATGGGCGATTTCAACGTGATCCCCACGGACGAGGATGTATACGACCCCAAATCCTTTCGGAAAGACGCCTTGCTGCAACCCGAATCAAGGCAGGCGTACGAACAGCTGCTGGATCAGGGGTGGACTGATTCGCTGCGTCAGGTGTTCGGCGAGAACCGCATATATACATACTGGGACTACTTCCGGCAGCACGCCGAACGCGATCGCGGCCTGCGCATCGATCACCTCCTGCTCAATCCCGCCATGGCGAAAGCGCTCAAGGGCGCCGGCGTCGACCGATGGGTCCGGCTTCAACCGAAGTCCAGCGATCACGCGCCCACCTGGATCCAGGTGACGGCTCCCTGAGGGGCCAGCTCATTGGCAAATCGCCGCACCCGCGCTGCGCAACAAGTAACCGCGAGAACACCAGCGCGCCCGTTCGGCAACTGCCAGGCTTCAACCTGGTCCCTTTTGTGGCAAATTATTCCCGGCGCATTTTCTGACGATGACTGCTGTGCGCTGCGCTCCGTTTTCCCATGGCTCGGAACTCTCAAGGGCAGGCTTGGCATGACCCCGGAAACCGCAACGACCCAGACCGCGTATTCGAAGATATTGGTGGACAAGGACTTGCCCAGCCGTCTGCGCATCGAGTCGGTGGACCTGCTGCGCGGGATCATCATCGTCATCATGGCGCTGGATCATGTCCACGACTTCTTTGGCGCCCTCGATGCAAATCCGACCAACCTCGCCACCACGACGGCACCGCTCTTCCTTACCCGCTGGATCACCCACTTCTGTGCCCCGGTGTTCTTCCTGCTCACCGGTACAGGTGCGCGCCTGGCGCTTCAGCGCTTCTCCAAGAGCGAACTGTCGCGCTTCCTGCTCACGCGTGGCCTCTGGCTGATCTTCCTCGAAGTGGTCGTCATGCGCTTTGCCTTGCAGTTCAACCTCGACTATCGGGTGACCATCATCACCGTGCTGTGGGCGCTGGGCTGGTCGATGATCGTGCTGGCCGGATTGATTCATTTGCGGGACTGGCTGATCGTGGCCTTCGGTGTCGTCCTGGTCGCAGGCCACAACCTGCTGGATGGCGTGCCGGGGAGCGCCTTGGGCAGCCTCGCGCCGCTGTGGTCGGTGCTGCATGCGCCAGGCTTTCTCGTCAATACCCCGCGACATGTCGTTTTCATAGCCTATCCACTGATCCCCTGGCTAGGCGTCACAGCCCTGGGTTACACGCTGGGTCAGGCGTATCACTGGCACGACGCACGTCGTCGCGCATTCCTGCTTCGACTGGGCCTGGGACTCAGTGTGTGCTTCGTATTGCTGCGGCTGCTGAACGTGTATGGCGATCCGGTCGCGTGGTCGGTGCAGGAATCACCGCTGTGGACGCTGTTGTCGTTTCTCAATACCAACAAGTACCCGCCGTCGCTGCTGTTTCTGTTGATGACGCTGGGGCCGGCGCTGCTGCTGTTGCGTATTTTCGATCGCGGCGTTCCACGCTGGCTGCATCCCGCCCTGATCATCGGCAAGGTCCCGCTGTTCTTCTATGTCCTGCATTTCTATCTGATCCACCTGCTCGCCGTCGCCGCCTGCTATCTCCGTTACAACAGCGCAAGCGGCATGTTCCAGTCGCCGGATCTGGGGCATTTCCCGTTCACTGCACCACCCGGCTGGGCCGCCAGCCTGCCGGTCATCTATCTGTTGTGGGCAGTCGTTGTCGTTTCGCTCTATCCGCTGTGCCGCTGGTACGCCGGCGTGAAACGAAGACGCAAGGACTGGTGGCTCGGCTATCTCTGACGCAAGTGACGGCTTTTGGCTGGCCAGCCACCGAGTCGCAGCAAACGTCCTCCCGTTCGGATAACTCTAGTTGCCCGTGACGCCTTTGCCGTCACGGCCGGCTTTCTTCATCCGCCTCGGCAAGTTCCCGCCGTCCCGGCCGATCGGCGCGCCGGGCTATCAGGAGCAACTTCTGGAAATAGCTGCGCGCGGCCCGCGAGTCGCCGGACATCCGTGCAGCTTGCGCAGCTCCGTAAAGCGACCAGAAGCGATTGGGCGCTTGTGCCAGCGAGGCCTGGAACTCTTTCAATGCATCCCCTGGTTGCTTCAGGCTCAGCAGCATGCCGCCCAACATTTCCCGTGCCGGCAGCAACGGTCCGGGCGTGACGGAACTCCGCTCGGTCTTGTCTTCCAGGTCGGCCGCGGCGCGCATGCCGGCCAGCGCGTCGGCCGCCTTGCCCTGTGCAAAGGCCAGCGTGGCGACAACCGCACGCCGCTGGATATCAATCTGACCCGCCCAGTAGTCCTCGCGCAGTCCGCCGAGCTTGTCGTGAAGCTGGTCCAACGAAGCAATCGCCCTGCGCGTGCCGACTGTGTCTCCTGCGTGAGCCGCACCGAGTCCCCGGGCGAACCAGGTGATGGCGTCGGCAAACGGAAACTGGCTCGGCACCACGACAAGCTTGGCGGCGCACGCCCAGTCCCGACGCTCCAGACAGTAGCGAGCCGGGATCGCTGCACGCGCGAAATAAGCGGCCGAGGCGGGCGCCGCGCCGCTCGCCCTAGTGGGATCGAAGCGGGAAAACGCCTCGGACGCCTTGTCTACCCAGTGCTTCGCAGCAAGGTCCTGCCCCGTCTGCAGATAGGCGTAAACCATGTAGTCGCTTGCATGCAGTTCGTCCGCCGGCTGAGCTGCCGCGCGGGCCGCGGAGGCCGAGGCGAGATTGCTATCGATGGACGCTTGCCACTCGCCGATCCGGGTGAAGGTGTGGGACGGCATGTGCAAGGCATGCGGCGTGGACGGCGCAATTTGACCATAGCGTCGCGCAGCCTCGGTAGCTCGCGAGGCCAGCGCAGGTTCGTCGTAGGCGTGGATGATGTAATGCGCGAGCCCTGGGTGATCGGGATACCTGGCAAAGAGGCGTTCGAGGATCGCCCCGGCCTTGAGCTGCTTCGCATACGTCTTGTCAGCAGGGTCCGCCGCCGCGGCGAGGGAGAGGGCGTAGAAAATGCTTGCCTCCGTGTCTTCGGGATACGCCTCGGCAACCCGCTCCATGGCGACTTCGTACGCAAGAGCGCGCGTGGGTTGATCGCGGCGCTGCGAATCGGTGTAGAGCTGGGCGACTGCTTCGATGTAGGCCCGCTCCCGTGCCGTCTTTGCCGCCGCCGCGCGTGCCTGGTTCACTGCCTGCAGCCCCTGCGCAAGCTGGGCGGGCGATTTGAAGCCGGCGAACGGGTTGCTCCAGCTGCTGAGCGCGATGCCCCAGTAAGCCATGGCGCAACCGGGATCGACCGCGAGTGCGGAGTGATAGCCATCGATCGCGCGTCCGAACTGGAACGAATGCATCAGTGCAACCGCGCGATCGAAACGCGGTTGCGCTGCGCTGTTGCACGACGTCACGAAGTGGACACTGCCCAACCGCTCCACTGCGGCATGCTCGTGCATGGCGGGCCGGACCTGCGCTTGCGCCGCGACCGGCGTCGCCAAGACCGACGCAATCCACCACATCCAGCATTTCATGGCATCAAACCCCGGGATTCGATGGCCGGAGCATAGTGCCATCTGCCGGCGCCGGGCAAAGCTTTCCACCGACCGGCGCAAGCAAATCAGCGGCGGTCGACCCGTCCCATCGTCCGTAAACGCGCTGTGCGCCCGCCGCTCACCTGCGTTACACCTTTCGGCTTACGCCGTCCACTGTATTGGCAGACGCGTGCCGGCGGAATATACCTTCGTCGTCACACGCCAAAACAAGACCGACCGCAATTGCCAGCCATTGGCGCGATTCCGACAGGAGGTTTCGCCCATGTCGCCTTGCAAGCTCGCCTCGATGCAGCTGGCATCGTTTGCGCTCGGAGGGTGCACTCGAAACCCGGGTCCGAAACCCGCGTCAGAGTCGACTTTCCAGGGCGACGGTCTCAGAGAGAGTGCACTCTGACCCGGGTTTCCGACGGACGCGGGTTTTCGACGCGCCGACAACATGGCAGGAACTCACACCCGCCACGACAACCTTCAGCATTCCTTGCGCCATTGCATCAACGATCAAAGGAGACCAACCATGGCATCGACCAAATTCGAACTCCGGGGCCGCCTATGCGGCTACTTCTGCGACGACTGCCAGACACCGTTGGCAGGCGCCACTCTCAGGTTGTACGGGATCATTCCTGCGGGCAACACCACGGCCCTGGCCGTGGCCCATCCCAAGGACACCTTTGCCATTCTGGACGATGAGCAAATTGCCCAGAAGAAGGCGCGCCTGCTTGCAGAAGTGGTGATCGAGGATGACGGCTCATTCCGCGTGATCCTGGGTGAAAAACAGTCTTACGCAGGCGAAGCGTTCGAGGTCGACATCTACTGCGGCACCATGCCCTTCAAGGGTGGACCCGCGCCCCCGCATCCGAATGTCCAGTTCACCGCAACCACGCTGCAGCCTATGTGGCGCGAAGGCGATGGATTGGCACAGGCCGCCTTCGAATACTGCCTGTCGGCGCGTTACTGGTGTGCCGTGCTGGCACGCCTCGGCCTGTGGATCATCTGCGGCCGGCTGACCACCTGCTCCAAGCCGATCCTGCCGATCCACGGCGCGACGGTGAAGGCCTTCGACGTTGACTGGCTGCAGGATGACGCGCTCGGCTCGGCGCTCACCGACGCAAACGGACGTTTCACGATCTACTACACGCGAGCCCAGTTCGATCGCACGATCTTCTCGCCGCTTATCAATGTCGAATGGACCGGCGGCCCTGACGTGTACTTCCGTGTCGAAGCCGCCGGCGCCCCTATCCTGGTCGAGGTGCCGTCGAAGGGGCGAACTCCCGGGCGCGAGAACGTCGGCCACTGCCTGTGCGTGACATTGTGTACCGACAACGTCCCGACCTCGACTCCCGAAGCCGACCCGCACTGGACGCGAGTCGAAGCCTTCAACGTCCATCCCTCGCTGTTCGACCCGGCGACCAACTTCCTTCCTGAGGGATACGCCGGCCTGGCGAGCCAGTCGTTCGTCTTTGGCGGCGCGGCGGCGCTGTTCGGCAACTGTCCTCTGTTCAACGCGGCGGCGCCATCCAATCCGTTGAAGTACCGCTTCCTCATCGCCGAATGGCAATGGAGCGGTGGCGGCGACGGCACCGCCAGCGTGATGCCCGCCGTGCCGCCCGCGGCGCCCCCCTCGCCACTGGCGCCGAACGCGGTCTGGAAGATCATGCCGACGACCAACGGTGCATTGCCGCTCGGCGACATCTACTACAACGACGGCGTCAATCCGCTGGCCAGCGTGCCGGTGCGGCCCGCTCCCGACGCCTCCGGCTTCATCAAACTCATTGATCCGCTCTTCGTCATCAATGCGCCGATGTCCGGTGGTGGGACGACAACGCTCACGGTCTCCAGCAACGACTTCTTGCGTTCCGGCCTGCTTGGCTACATGGACACCGCGGCCATCACCTCGGCGCACGCACCGCGCTTCCCGGCATGGGGCAACGACAAGGCGCAGGCCGGCCGCGCGCCCACGGCGGCCGAGAGCGAGCCGATCCGCCGCTACCGCGTGATCCTGGAGGTTCGCGACGTGAACACCGACACGGCCATCTTCACCGATACTCTGGACTCCATCATCCTCGACAACACGCCTTCAATAGCGTTGCTCAATATCACCGAGCTGATGGCCGATGCCTGTAACCCGATCATGGGTCTGGCCGAAATCCATGCGCTGTACACGCTCGACCATCCGCACCTGCGCAGCTTCGAGTTGACGATCAGCAACAACAACGGGACGGTGCACGCACCTCCGGCGATGCCAAGCGGTGCATTCAGCGCACCGCCTCCCCAGTCGAACTACTTCTTCCGCGGCGGGGCGAGCGGCACCGTTGCGGCGCCATCGAACGCGGTCGACATCTCTGCCGACCCGGTGTGCGCCTACAGCCTGAACATGACCTGGGTGACGCGGCATTACGTGACCGGAACGCAGAGCCGGCAAGTGCTGTATTGCAAGGATTAGAACGGAAGGAAAGGTGGACCCGTGGGGCCCGCCACAAACCCTGGTCGGAGTCGACTTTCCGGAGCGACGGCCTCAAATGGAACGTGCGCTCCGACCAGCGTTCCGGGTTTTCGTGGACCCGGGTTTACGCGGGTTTTCGAGCCGGGTCTGCACCGTGGAAGCCGTTCTGCGACGCGATCTACCCAACGAGCAGGGAGGAACCCGCTGATGAATTACCACGACCAACCCGGCAACATGAGCAGGCGAGTATTCGTGAAGGGTCTGGGCTTCGTGAGCCTGAGCCTGATATCTTCTGCGATGCTTGGCGGATGCGAGCAACTGATCAAGGACATCCAGAATCGACCCGTACGCCGTTACCTGCGCACCGGATCGCCTGAAGTCCAGCACACTCTCGACATATATCAAGATGCCGTCATCAAGATGAAGGCGCTCCCGAACTCGGATCCGCGCAGCTGGAATGCGCAGGCCGCGCTGCACGGAACTGTCGCTGGCGGCTTCAATCTCTGCCAGCACGGCACGCCACATTTCTTTTCGTGGCATCGCGCTTACCTGCTCTATTTCGAACGAATCTGCCAGACATTGACTGGAGAAAAGAGCTTCGGCCTCCCGTATTGGAACTGGAACCAGCAGCCCGCGATGCACCCGGCTTTCACAGCCGCCGGCAGTGCCCTCAATCACCCGCGAAACAGCACCACGCTCGGATCGAACGCAGCGTTCGGTGATCCGAGCATGACCACCATTCTCTCGGACACGAACTTCTTTACCTTCAGCTCTCAACTCGAAGGCACCCCGCACAACACCGCGCATGTCATTGTGGGCAAGGACATGGGTACGGGCGGCTCGCCCCAGGATCCGATCTTCTGGGCGCATCACTGCATGGTGGACTACTGCTGGGCCAAGTGGAACATTGAGTTGCACAACGACAACCCGAACGATCCGACCTGGTTCAATACGAAATGGGACTATTTCGTCGACGGAAGCGGAAACCCGGTCAGCGTCATCGCCGGCATCACCCCACTGATGCCTCTGCTCAGCTACCGATACGAGTCCAGCACGGTGGGAAACTATGCGACGCCGCTGGACATGCTCAAACTGAGCGCCCAACAGGTCAAAATGATCGAAGCGCGCATCCGCAAAGGTGCGGAGGTGCGCTTCGACGTCAAGCGCCGTATCCCGATTGCAAGCAATGTCCCGCTCCGCCTCGATCGCTCGATCTCCAGGCAAACTCGCCTGACAACCGCAGACTTCGCTTCCCTGCTGGAGTCCGACGAGCGGCAGGACCGCGTGTTCGTGAATGTCGATTACGCTCAGTTGCCAGAGACCAATGATTTCTTCGTACGCGTGTTCATCAATCTGCCGGATGCCAACGCGCATACATCAACAAGCGATATCCATTACGCCGGAAGCTACGCATTCTTCGGGACTCATTCCGCGTCGATTGAGTCCCATCACCACAAGACCGACTTCATCGTTGATGCGACGGAGACGCTGAAGAGGCTGCACCGAAGTGGGCTGATTCGAACCGAAGAGCCTGTGGCGGTGCAGCTCGTTGCAGTACCGGTTGCGGGCACGTTCCAGCGGCCGGGAATGCAGCTGATGTTGAAGAACGTCGATTTCATCGTCGCACCTGTCCATGTGAGGGCAAACACCGCATGACCCACTTGGGTTCGTTGTCCACGTGACGGCTGATATACGCCAACGCTTGTCCGTGGCAGGGCGTCTTTGCTCCATCGTGGTTCTTTGCCTCTGCGTCGCAGGCATGGAGGTCATGGCAAGTGAGTGCAGCTGTGGGAACCACGCCGATTCCACACACGATTTGTGCCTGTCGGCGCCAATGATGGGACAGCCCATCGATCCTGATCTAGTTACGCCGTCAAGACGGTCTTTTGTCGAGATCGGGATCACCAGGGTCATCAATCCGGAACGCATACCCCTCTCTTTCGTGGTGAATTTCCACTCCCCGGAAGGCAAGAAAAGTTATCTTGGAAGCTTCAGCTTGTTTCCTCCGGACCATCCCGGGAAGTTCATTGTGGCGACCCACGGTCTGCTGGAGGTGGGAGGACGGGTGACCATCACCCTGGTACCGCTTCAATCCGTTTCGACAAATCAATTCGCGTGCACTCGAATAGGTCCCATCCAGTTCATCAAGTGAACATGAGGAACTGAATGGACCGCGGACGCGCCTGGAGTTGGACACGGGCACGACGGGCATTTCAAAAACGAACCTGACCCGCCGCAGTGGCAAAATCTCGCTCTCGAACGCGGAGAGATTTTGCCTGAGCACGGAAGCGGCACGATGGCCAAGTTGGTTTTCAAGCCCAGTCGACGCGGAAAAAAGTGGCCCGTGTATAACTATGGGTGCCAGTGACAATAGGTGGCTCTCGGCCCGAGAGGCATGGACAGGATCGTCCCGCACGCCATGGACCTGCACACACTTCGACTCGAGTGTCAGAGTCGACCTCGCGGAGTGGCGGTCTCAAGGAAAGTGCACGCTGAACCTTTCTTGCCGTCTTGCGGTGGCAATGACCAGGCCCTGCCAGGCGGGACCCTCACTCGGACCCCCGTCTTGCCCTGCTCTGACTCCAGTTGACGCGGAACCCTACGCACATGACGATTTGCCGGGTCCGGCGCTAGACTGCGGCGCGGTGCATCGATCTCATCAGAAGGAGACGTGACATGAGCTGGGGACATCGGCCCAAACCGGGCGAGTGGCTGGTCAACAGCGGCATCCTCGACGAGTCCGCCGCCGCAGTGATGAAATCCGTGCGTGTGGTGCGTGATCACGACGTACCCTACGTGGGCTCGTGCAGCAAGGACGGCAAACGTGTGTACATCGACTATCAACTGCCTGCGCATCTGGAACATCGTGGCAAGACCTACGACATCGACCGCTACATCACGATGCACGAGGTCGTGGAGATGCTGTTCGAGCACGTCCTCCACTTCCAGTACCGCGACGCGCATCAACTGGCACTTCGCGCAGAGCGCGCCACAGTCGAATCCGACGGTCTGCCCTGGGCGGTATACAACCGTTTCTGCGCAAAGTGGATAAAGGTCATCGGCGACCGCACGGCTTACCCGAATCCGCCACCGGACATCGACCTGCAACCGGAAATCGACGAGGACGACAAGGCCACGTTGCGCCGCATGGGTGCGAAGCGCGCCGCGAAATCGGGGAACAACACGATGCGCAAGTGAGGTCCGGTGCACGTTCCTTGAGGCTGACGCGTTTGGAGAGGCGACTGTGACACCTGTTGGCGGACCCCTGTGTCTGCTTCGTGATGGCACCTCATTCCGTTTGTTGAACGTTGATTGGTGATCGCTTGCTTGGCCTTTGTTGATGGATGAGCTACCCATGCGTTCCACGCGACTGCACTGGTTCGGATGCATTGCCCTGGGCGCAATGGTTGCCATCAGCGTGCCCGGCTACGCGCGCGTCAACCATGATGGCAACGCTCGGAGCAGAACCTGCACCTGCGCATCATGGGCCGGGTCACTGTCGGACGAGAACTCGGTCCTTCCCGGACACGATCGCGTACCGCCGGAGACGTTCAACCACCAGACGGTGCGTCAGATCGTGCGCCTGTCGCTGGGAGGAGACTCCCTGCAAGTGAAGGTCTCCAACCTGTTCGGTCACCAACCCGTGGTGTTCTCCGGCGTGCACGTGGCGAAAAGCGTGGGTCAATCCGGCATCGATCTTGCCTCTGATCACGCGGTGACTTTCAACCGCGGCCAGGACTCGGTAACCGTGCCCGGTGGCGCTGCGGTCACAAGCGATCCTGTGGCAATGCCCGTGGCGCCACTTGCGAAGATCGCCATCAGCATGTACTTCGCGCACGCTACGCCGATGCCGACCATTCACGAACTCAGTCGGCAGACCACCTACATCGCGGCAGGCAATCAACTTTCGACGGCTTCACTCGCGGGGCCGGTTGCCGATCAGCGCCAGTCTTACTACGGCCTCGGCCTCGTCGAGACGTCCAGCAAGGAAATGGGCAAGGTGGTCGTCCTGTTCGGAGATTCCATTACCGACGGGCAGCATTCGACCATTGATGCTGCCAAACGCTACCCGGATCAGCTGGACGATCGACTCAAGGCTGCAGGATTCACCCGGATCGGCATCGTCAATGCGGGCATCTCGGGCAATCGTTGGCTTCATGATGTCTGGGGCCCAAGCGGCACCAGCCGATTCAAACGCGATGTACTCGACGTTGCCGGCGTCACCAGTACCATCATCCTGCTTGGCATCAACGATATCGGTTTTTCGAGCCAACCCGTGACGGCCGCGCAAATCACCCGATCGATGAGCACGGCGATTTCAGCGGCGAAGGCAAAAGGGATCAAGGTATTCATGGGCACACTGTTGCCGTACAAGGGTGCCAGTTACTACTCCGCGGCGGGTGAAGCAAAGCGGGAGGCGGTCAACCAGTGGATCCGCAGCAACAAGAACATCGATGGCGTGGTCGACTTCGACCGACTGATGCAGAGCCCGGCCGACCCGTTGACGATCAATCCGGTCTACAACAGCGGGGATGACCTGCATCCAAACGACGCCGGCTACGCGGCAATGGCTGCGGCCATCGATCTTGCAACGTTGCAGTAACTCTGCGAAAAGGCGCGCGACGGCCTGAAGGAAAGTGCATCCGGGCCCCGTCCTGTGCCCGGTTCAATCAGATGGCAGCCGCGGCACCGCTTCGCGCAACAGTCGCACCGCAATGTCGCGGTTGGGCGCGGTAACACAAATGGTATGCGTCGCCGCCAATGCGCCGACCCGGGCGCCGCCCTGCCACGGTCCGACGAACGCCTTCTGCTTGCGGGTGCGGCGCGAGTTCGGGTGCATCGTGCGCGTGGCCCGCGCAACCGCCGCGCTCACGTGACAGACGGCAATCCCGCTCCCAGGGTCGCCCTGGTTTTCGTCTCGGTGCGCTGAAGCCATGTGCAAAGCGCTTCGATCGGCATCGGCCGTCCGATCAGGTAGCCCTGGCCGCTGCTGCAGCCGTGACGTTCCAGCCAGTCCCACTGGGCCTGCCGTTCCACGCCTTCGCCGGTCACCGGGATATGCAGGTCGTTCGCCAGGCGCAGGACCGCGCTGGCGATGGCAATGCGGCGTTTGTCGCGGAGAAGGTCCTGGATGAAGCTGCGATCGAGCTTGAGGTTGTCGATGGGCAATTCGTGCAGGTACTTGAGCGACGAATAGCCCGTACCGAAGTCGTCGAGCGCTACGCTGAGACCGAGGTCGCGAAGCGCTTCCAGCGTGTGGATCACATGCCTGGGATCGCCCATCACGATGCTTTCGGTCAGCTCGATCTGCAGCATGCGCGCATCAAACCCGGATGCGGCGAGCGCCGACCCAACGCGTTCGATCAGGTTGCTCTGGGTGAATTCAGTGAACGAAACGTTCACCGCTATCCGGCAGTGGGGTGCCAGGTTCATCCGTGCAGCGTCGCGCAAGGTCCGGCGCAGCACCCACTCGCCCAGCGGCACGATCAGGCCACAATCCTCGCTGATGGCGATGAAGTCATCCGGTCCGATCAGGCCGCGCTCAGGATGGCGCCAGCGCACCAGTGCCTCGACGCCGCTGACCGCACCCGTCGCCAGATCCACCTGCGGCTGGTAGAAGACCGTGAATTCCTCACGTTCCAGGGCCCGGGTCATTTCCCATCGCAGCGAGGAGGCCTGGCGCGCGAATTCGGTGGAACTGCGATCGTAGCGTGCGGCTTCCACTGTTGGCCCGCGGCTCTGCGCGTGACGCATGGCCAGCAGCGCGTTGGCGGCCAACTGGGCCGGGTCGTGGGCGTCTGCGGGAAAACTGGCCACACCCATCGCCACGGTGATGGGGATAAGCGTGCCACCCCATTGCACCGGAGCTTCCAGCGCGCTGCGAAGTTCGCGCGTGAGCTGTTCGGGGCCCACGTCCGACACCGGCAGGCGCATCACGAATTCATCGCCGCTCACGCGCGCCACGCATTGCGGATCGCCAATGAACCCGGCCAGTCGGCGGGCGATCAGCGCCAGCGTAAAGTTGCCCGCTTCCCAGCCGTAAGCCAGGTTGATTGCCGCGAAGCCGACCACGTTGACCGCGCCGAGATGAAACACCTGTGTCGAGTCACGCCGATCGCGCAGCTTTTCGCACAGCGCAGTCAGCGTTGATACCCCGGTCAGTCCATCGCGCCACTGCGCATTCGCCAGCCGCCTGCGCGCCGTCTGCAGTTGAGTGGCTTGCGAGGCCAGTTCGATCTCCGCCACACGCGCGCGCTCGTCCGCCAGCGCCGCCACCATGCTGCGTTTTCGCTGGACGAACGACAGCCGGGTGGCGAACACGGCCACGGCGGCGATCATCCCTGCAACCAGCTCGTTGCGGAAGGATCCATCGTGCATCAGCAGACGCGTGGTGATGAAAGGACCCAGGCACAGCAGCACGACCCAGGCGTAGGTGCCCGCCATCGGGGCCATCGCATAGGTGGGAAACAAGGCAACCGCGGCGATGAAGATGCCCAACGCGGTGGACTGCCAGAATCCCTGCGTCGTGACGATGAATGGGGCGATGCCCCAAAGCAGTCCTGCCATCACGGCCTGGGCGCGGCAGGTATCCAGGCTGCGTGCGCTGGGTGCCTGGTTGTCACCGACCCGGCGCAGGATGTACTCCTGCGACAGCACCAGCACCCACATCGTCAGCAACCATGCGCCAGCGAGTGGCGTGCTGTGAACCTGATCGCGGAACAGCACGATCAGGATCAGCGAACCACACGCCCCCAACACGTTCATTCCGCGCAGCGAAACGAACATGTCCCGAAGCAAATGCTGATCGGGATTCACGGATGTATCGACTCCCCTGACCTGTTCGCCCGAATCCTACACCGCAAACCAGCGCAGGAACATCGGGCGCGTTCGCAGCGCGAACGAACGCAGGAAGCTCGTTCTTTCGCGCTGTCGTGGGTTGGCTTGTTCAAGTGATCGCCCCAGCGAAACCCATGAAGTCCTCGTTGCGCGGTGCGGGCGAGCTCATCGTGGTCAGCGTCCACGTTGCATCAGGGCCAAAAATGACGTGGCGGACCATCGGATGCTCCCCGGCGCTGCCAGACGTATGCGAAAGATGAGAAGCGAGACCTCATCCGACACCTCATCCGACGGGAAACTACCAGATTCACGGGCGCGGACCCAGTGAACTCCCGTAGACCGCGCATCTCCAGCAGAGCCGATTTTACAATGCACCGACGTAAAACAGGTGCACGGTGACCCCCGTTTTGCAAAAATGACTCCTGATATCTTTTCGCATGGCGAACGAGAGTGCAATGAATCACGCACAACTCAACACACGCTACAAGGCTTGGGCCGACGATGTGTTTCTGTCGGCCATCTCGGCGCTTCCGACCGAAGCATTGACCACGCCGCAGCCCATCATCTTTGGCAACCTGATCCGCACGCTCAACCATGTCTGCATGATGGATCACGTCTGGCGCTGCCACCTATTGGGCCAGCCGCACGGCTTGACCACGCGCAATCCGGAACCCTGTCCCGCGCTGGAGGAGCTGGCCACACGCCAGCGGGAAATGGACGCCTGGTACGTGCACTATGCCGACCAGATGAGCGACATCGACCTGGCCAAGAAGGTGACGTTCGACTTCATCGGCGGCGGGTCGGGGCGCATGTCGCGCTTGGCCATCTTGCTGCACGTGGTCAATCACGGCTGCTACCACCGCGGCCATGTGGCGGGCATGCTTTACCAGAGCGGTGTCGCTCCGCCGACGACGGACTTGCCGGTGTTCCTGAGAGAGCAATCGCAAGACGTCTGACGTTGGTGCCGCACTGATTCCCGCTCGGCTGCGCTCTCTCGACGGGACGAACGTCGGCGCCATGCGCGTACTCCCGAGCCTGCCCGGCATTGATGCGGACACTGCCTTGTTCAACTCTCGGCGACAGCACAGCAGAGCCGGCTGGGCAACTGGGCAACTGGGCAACTGGGAGAGACTCGACCCGAGGGAATGCGACTTCCCTCGTTCTCCTCCGTTCCGGCTTTCCGTTTTCGCTATCGCGGCTATTTTGGCAACGTCGCCAGCCAGTGCAGCACCGCTGCGGACAGTTCGACGCGCCTGTCGGAATAGGCGTGGTCGGTAGCCAGGTGCACTGTCGTGACGTGGCGGTCGCCGGCCTTGCGCAGCGCGGCGGCAAAGGCCTGGTTGTCGGCAGCCAGTCCGTCGTCAGAGGTGACCATCAGCGCTGTGCGGCTTTTGAGCGCGCCGACCTTGCCCATGAATGGCCAGTTTGCATCGTGGTCGGCCAGTTCGCTGGCCAATCCCTGGGGCGTGCAGCCGGCCAATGGTGCCATGCCCTCCTCAGCCAGGCCTGCGGCCATGGCGGCGATGGCCTTCGGACGTGCTTCCTTGCTGAGGATGCCCTGCATTCGCCCGGCCATGTCGGCGGCTGAAATGGTGGCAAACGCCTTGATGGCGGGGTCGGCCGCGGCCGCCTCGACGGTCATGAAACCGCCCATGCTGTGGCCAATCAGCACGATGCGGCTCGGGTCGAGCCGCAACGACTTGGCCACGTCAGGCTGGTGAAGGTACGCGATCGCCGCGGCGGTGTCCTCGATGCTGTGAGTGAACGAAAACTCACCGGGCGTGCCCCACGAGCCACGGTAGTTGAAGTACAGGACATCCCACCCGGCGCGACGCATGTCCTGCGCCAGATCGAGGTTGCGCTCGTTGCCGGGGAATCCGTGCAGCAGGATCACCGCCGGATGTGGGCCGGGGCCCGCAGCGATGTAGACCAGCGCATTCATCAGCGCGCCGTGGCTGGGGATCTGCATGGTCTGCATCGACGCGCGGTTGGCGACCGCGGGCGCCTTGATCACATGGCTCGCCGCAGCGGGCACCTGCGGCATGTGAGCGCGGGCGGGACATGCCGTGACCGCCAGACAGACGACCAGGGCAGCAGCGAAAATTTGATGCTTCATGTAATCCCCTATCTTGATTCGAAGGTCATGGATCGATCCGTTGCGCTGCCATCACCTTCGCCGATCCTGGCGACATACGGCAAATGGTCGGGAAATCGTGCGCCCTTCCGGGGCTGTCGGCAACAACGGGAATGGCGTCTCCGGCTGCGCAAGCCACCACGGTCCACGACGGTCTCGGAAACCCTTTGGCGAAACCATCGAAGTAACCTGGAGTGGTCCGCAGAGCTCTCTTGTGCGACTGGGTCGACCAGGGCTATTCACTTGCCAGGTCTCAGGAGGTGAGCTTGGCCCCTGCTTTGTAATCAGCAGACCCATGACGTGTTACGCGCGGTCGCCTGCCGCGGAGATGCCTTGCGTTTCGGCCTCCCCTTGGCCTGACTGGCGATATCCCTAAAGTTTTCCCGCGAGCCGCCGATCTGACTCGAACAGGGCCAGAAGAAAGCGCAACACCATCCATCTAACCGGTCTTGGCTGGGGGAGCAAATGGCATTCGGCCAAATCGTCTTGTCGGTTCCGGAACCGTCTGCCGGATCCGTGACCGCGGACCATGAACCCGCCCAATTCCACATCGCCCGCACGTGCGGGGAAGTTCAGGCTTGTTGGCGACTGGTTTACCGCTGCTACATGCAAAAAGACCTGATTCATGCGAATCGGTTCGCGATGCACACCACGCCTCAGGCGCTGAACCACGACACGGCCGTCGTCTTCGGCAAGACCGCCGGCCGGATCGATACGACCCTGACCGTCATACCCGATGGTCCCCATGGGCTTCCCCTGGACAAGGTCTATCCCCAGCTGCTGGCCAATCTGCGCCACCAGGGCCGGCGCCTGGTCGAAACGGGCTTGCTGGCTGGTGATCGGGGCGACGTCGGACAAGGCGTGGGGCAGGCATTTGGCACCATGCGCCTGGCCTTCTATCGCGCCTTGCACACCCAGTCGGACATTGTCATTGGTGTCCACCCGCGCCACGCTGACTTCTACGTGCGCATGCTGGGGTTTGAGGTCATCGGACCGCTGAGTTCGCACCCGACGGTAACGGACCATCCCGTGGTACCGCTGCTTCTGGAACCATCGCGCATCCGTCGGGAGCGTCTACCCCGCCTGTTGCGGCACATTCGGGACAACCCGGTGGAGGCAAGCCTTTTTGACCATCGATTTGATTTCCATAAAAGCAGCGTCGCCAGCTCGGACATCGAACGTTACCTTCACCACGCGACCCATACCGAACGGACCAGCCATCAATACATCGTCCAGGCGCCCGCCACGGTTGCCTGACGATCTTCAGCCAGGACGCGGCGCTCGAGGTACTGGAAAGATCCTTTTGATCAAAACGGGACGGAAGCAAGTACCCGAATTCGGCGGGCTCCATCCTCTTGACGTCTGACGAACGGCACTGGAAATACCGCAGGACTTGCAGGACTCTGCGCCGACGCCAGCTCCGGAGCACCACGATGAAACGCCACGACCTGCCCCTGCTGTTGCTTGCGGCCACCTGTGTACCCGCGGCGAATGCACAACCCGCGGTTGCGACCGAGGCGGCGTGCCAGGTCTGGCAGCGCGAACTGTCGTTTGCGCACAGCGTGCAGCAACACGATCGCGCGGCGTTCGCGGCGCACCTTGCGAACGATGCGGTATTCGACGCGACCACCGCGACCCCGACGCGCGGGCGCGCGGCAATCGTGCAGCACTGGGTAGGCCTGCTCGACGGCAAGATGGTGAAATTGCGCTGGTATCCGCACCAGGTGGTCGTGTCAGGCCGCGGCACGCTGGCGTATTCCAGCGGCCCATACCTGGTGGAAAACCGCGCCCCAAATGCGCAGCCGCGCTACACCACCGGCCACTTCGCCACGACGTGGGCGCGCGGCAGCGACGGCGTCTGGCGCGTAGCGTTCGACGCTGGCGACGAGGGCAAGCCGGCCGACAAGGCGGCAGTCGATGCGTTTGAGGCTGGCCGAAGGGCGGATTGTCCGCTGCCGCGAGGCAACGGCTGAGCAGCCACCTGCATCCCTGTCCGAAAACGCCGGGTCTGCCGCGGGCGGCGGTGCCAGCCTGCAACCATGTTCGATGCACCGATGGCCAGCTCGCCCACGCCGTCTTGCAGCAGACGCGGTCGGGACGCGACGTGCGAGCCGAAGCGCGCGCTTTGCCGTCGGCAGCAGCACGCGGGTACGCTTGGGCGGGATTTGATCAATCCACTCGCTGCAGGGTCGTACCGACATGGTTCACCTGCCAAGTCTCGGGAAGTGAACCTGAGGCAGTTTTCTCACTTTAAATTGAACCCAGCCCCTTTGTGTACCATTCACTTGCGTTTCGCCATCCGGGTTTCCGGTTTCTGATCGTTCAATCATGATGCGTGTGCGTGGGTGACTGGACGACAGATTCCGTGGGGAAACCTCGGACTGCCGCCCTGTTTCGTCCTTCCACCGAGGCGCACCCTGACTTCGGTTTCCCCACCTCACTCCGCTTCGACTACCCCCGACCCGTTGCTCGCGCGGCTTCAAGACAGTGCGCGCGAAACGACTGCAATTGCCGCAGCGCTACGGCGAGCGTACGCTGACCGGCACTGCATTGAGACTTCCAGGGGAAACGCGTGAAGAAGACTTTGTGTGCTGTTGTCCCGGCGATTTCAGTTCTCGCGTTCGCCTCCATCCTATGCGTTGCCGCACCGGCGAATCCGTCGCTGCAGGGGCCGGTACCGCCCGCCGCCAACCAGAAAATCGCACGCGACATGTTTCGCGATCTGGTCGAGATCCGCTCGGTGCATGCCATCGGTACCCGGGGCACCGCCGATGTCATCGTGAAATACCTGAAGGACAACGGCTTCACCGATGCCGAAATCCAGGTTGCGCCGGAGACCGGCTTCCCGCACCAGGTGAACGTCGTCGTCCGCCTCAAAGGCAAGGGCGAAGGCAAGCCCGTGATGTGGATCTGCCATATGGACGTGGTGGATGCGCGCGCACAGGACTGGACCTTGCCGCCCTACAAGTTCACGGAGCAGGACGGCTATTTCTACGGTCGCGGCACTTCCGACATGAAGGACGAAGTCGCTGCCGTGGCCGCATCGCTCATTCGTCTCAAGAAGGAAGGATATGTTCCGGACCGCGACATCGTCGTTGCGTTCACTGCGGATGAAGAAGTCGGCCTTGAGCAGGACGGCCCTCAATTCCTCGTGCAGCACCGCAAGGATCTCGTGGGCGATGTGGGTTTGGTGATCAATCCCGACGGTGGTTCCGGTTTGATCAAGAACGGCAAGCGCATCGGTTTCGCAGTCGAAACCGCGCAGAAGACCTACATGACCTTCAAGATGGAGACGACCAACAAGGGCGGCCATTCCTCCGAACCGCGCCCCGACAACGCGATCTATCAGCTCGCGGGCGGACTGATGAATCTTTCTCGCTACGTATTCCCCTACAAATCCAATGCAACGACGCGGTCCTATTTCGCGAGCCTCGCCAGGGATGAAACCGGACAGGCCAAGGCGGACCTGCAGGCACTGTCGAAGGCGCCAGTGGACACCGCTGCCGCCGCGCGTCTCGCACAGGACGCTTCGTTGAACGCCATCCTGCACACGACCTGCGTCGCCACCATGCTGCGGGCCGGCGTGCAGGAGAACGCGCTGCCGTCGACCGCGGACGCGACGATCCAATGCCGGGTATTCCCGGGTGAGAGCGAGGCGCAGACGCGCGCCACGTTGGCGCAAGTCGCCGCCGATCCGGCCATCAAGGTCACGTTGCTGGTCCCGGTACAGCCCGCGCTGGAGACCCTGCCTGATCCCAAGGTGATGGCTTCCGTCACCGATGTCGTGCATGGCATGTGGGGCAACGACATTCCGGTCATGCCGGTGATGGTTGCGTTCGCCAGCGACTCAAGATTCACCCGGGCGGCCGGCATGCCAAGCTATGGCGTCGGCGGCGGCTGGAACGACGTCGAGGACCTTCGCATGCATGGCCGCGACGAACGCAACCGGATCGGAAATTTCTACCAGACGGTCGAGTTCACCTACCGGCTGATGAAGAAGCTTTCGACGAGACAGTAGACCCTGTTTTTGCGAGGCTCAGCTCATAAGCGCGAGTTCTCACAAACCATCAGGGGAAGCGGCTCGCATCTACGGGCAAGAAATTTCACTCTGGCCCCCTGTTTTGCAGTTGGCTCCGGACCAGGGGCGCACGATCTCGCCAGCGTCGGATATCTGACCATCGCCATGAGCCATCTTCCATTCGGATCCGGCGATGCACTGGCTTTCGCAGTAGTGTTGGGTCAGATCACCGAACGCACGACGCCGCCATCGACGCGCATCGCCGCACCGGTGGTGGCCGAGGCTTGTTCCGAGGCGAGATAGACGGCCAGGTTTGCCACCTCTTCCACACTGGCCAGTCGCTTGATCAGTGACGACGGTCGATGCGTGGCGATGAAATCACGTTCCACCTCGTCCAGTGGCACGCCCTTTTCGGCAGCGATCTTGCCGAAGAAATCCCCGACTCCCTCGGAGCGGGTGGGTCCCGGCAGGATCGCGTTGACGGTGACGCCGGTGCCGGCCAGTGTCTCGGCCAGCCCGCGCGAGATCGCCAGCCCGGCCGTCTTGGTCATCCCGTAATGCACCATCTCCGCGGGAATCTGCACCGCCGATTCGCTGGAGATAAACTGCACGCGACCCCAACCGCGTCTTGCCATACCTTGCGCGTAGTGGCGCGAGAGACGCACGCCGCTCATCACATTGATTTCGAAGAAGCGCACCCAGTCCTCGTCGGGAATATCGAAGAATGCCTTGGGCTCGAAGATGCCGAGGTTGTTCACCAGAATATCGGTTTCCGGCACCGCGGCGATCAGCTGCTCCGCACCTTCGCGCGTGCCAAGGTCGGCAGCCAGGCCTCGCAGCTTCGCACCGCTCGGCTGCTTGCCGATACTGGCCATGGCAGCGTCGACTCGCGCCTGCGTGCGTCCGGTGATGACGACTTCGGCCCCGGTAGCGGCCAGTCCACTGGCAATGGCCAAACCGATGCCCGCGGTGCTACCGGTGACGATGGCACGGCGTTTACTCAGGTCAATATGCATGAGATTTCCTCGGCTGAAGAACACGCTTCAACGGCGAAGTGGATGGCAACCCGGAGCCATGGATGCGACATTCCGTCCGCAGCGAATCAGTATGGTGAAATGGCATTCGTGGCACCGCCCGAAGAGCGCGAAAACCAGCCGACTCGCTTGTCGCGGCGTTCATGCCGCAACATCATCGACTCCCGCGAGGTGCGCAAATTCGAAACGAAGGTGCTGCAAGGCTTGACGGGCTGCAGGATCCTCGATGGGTGTGGCTGACTCATTGATCAGATGGCTGCGACGCCGGCGTCGCCAAAGTCCGGGAGCGCATCCGACGCTTCGACGAAAGACTCTGCAGAAATGCGCCTGGTCTGCAAAGCCGCAGGCCGCGGCGATCTGGCTTATTTGCTCATCGCCGTCCGACAACAAGGCCCGCGCGTGCGAAAGTCGAAGTGCCACGATGTAGGCGTGCGGAGACACGCGGAAGCTGAGCTTGAAAGCCCGTGAGAAGTGGCTCTTGCTCAGTCGAGTCACGGCAGCCAGGTCGTCGATTCGAATGGGCGATTCAAGATTCGCCAGAACGTGGTCGACCACCCCTCGCGCCTGCCACGCTGCGAGTCCCGGGACAGGGCGATCGAACGGGATGCGCACCACGGAATCCAGAAGCAGTTCAAGTGCCCGGAGAATTTCGCGCTTCGCGACGCTTGCATCCTCGTCCAGCGCCACGCATGCACGTCGGAGAAGTTGCACGGCAATCGGCACTGAGTCTTCATTTCGCGCTGGCTCGTACATGATCTTGAATCCCGGGGCCGCGTTTCGGCGTTCGCTCGGGAGACACGCTATCGTCAACGGCACCTGCCATCCATTGATCCGTCGGGCCATCTTTCCACGCTGCGAACGGAGGGGTTGAGTCTCATCCTTTCGGAGGGCATGAAGAACCGCCCGCACGGCGTCTAGAGGCGAATGAGACCGCGCTGACTGGCCACCGCGATGGCCTGGGTACGGCTCAACACCCGAAGCTTGTTGAAGACACTGCGCAGATGCGACTTGACCGTGGTCTCGCTGATACTCAGCCGCAGTGCGATGTTTTTGTTGCTGCGCCCTCGCGCCAGCAAGGCAAGCACTTCCAGCTCGCGCTTCGTCAGCGCCTCGCCGCTCACCTCGGCGACGAGCTTGGCCACAAGCAAAGGCGGGATGCGGGTTTCGCCCGCGTGGACGGCGCGAATGCAATCCAGCAATTCCTCCCGTTGGGCATCCTTGAGCATGTACGCCTTCGCCCCGGCCTTGATCGCCGCGCCTATGTCGTGATCGGTACTGAACGTGGTCAGCACGATGAGCCGCGCAGAGGGGTTATCGCGGCGAATCGCCTCGATCGCACCGATGCCGTCCAGAACCGGCATCCGCAGATCGAGCAGAGTCACGTCGGGACGGCACTTCAGCCACAGATCAACGCAATCCTCGCCGTTGGCCGCTGCGCCGATCACGACCATGTCGGACTGCCGCCCGATCATTGCCACCAGGCCCTCCCGGACGGTGACGTGGTCGTCGGCGATCAAAACGCGTATGCGTGTCTTTGACTGCGCGTCGGTATCGGATGTCGACGCGTTCATCAGTTTGGCTCCGAGGCCGGAAGGAGGGTCAACGGTAAACCGATCGAAACCGTCGTACCACGACCCCTTGAGCTTTGAACCTCCAACTGCCCGCCCATGGCAACCACCCGCTCGCGCATGCCAAGAAGGCCATAACCTTCGCTTCGTGCGGCAGGATCAAATCCCTGGCCGTCATCGGCGAACTGAAGCCAGACGTCCTCCTCGCTGAATCGGATGGTGGCGTTGATGCTCGATGCGTTCGCGTGGCGGAGCACGTTGGTCAGGCACTCCTGGGCAATCCTGAACAGATTTTCCTCCAAATCGGCCGGCAAGACCCTGGGCTCGCCCAACACCCGAAAATCGCTGTTGAGCGACACACCCGCTGTCGATTTTCCGAACAGGGCGCGCAACGCATCGGTGATGCCACCGCGTTCCAGGGACTGGGGCCGCAAGGCCTGCACGGAGCGCCGGGCTTCGCTGAGACTGTCGCGCGCCAGGTTTCGCGCCGTAGCGACGTGTTGCTCTGCGGCGAGTCCAAGGCCTCGCCGACTGGCGTCCTCGGCCGCTTCGAGCTGGATGATGATTCCGGTAAATCCCTGCGCCAGCGTGTCATGGATGTCGCGCGCGATGCGATTGCGTTCTCCTGTCACGGCGGCTTCGCGACCCTGCGCCGACAACTCGGCCAGGCGGATCATGAGCATGGCCTGGTTCGCCAGAGCCTGGGCCAGTTCGATCTGCTCGGGCAGGAAGATTCGCTTGCGTTGAAAGCGAAGCCCAATGGCACCCTCCAGCCGTCCTGCGACGAACAGGGGCACGAACAAGACGGTAATGATGCCCAAAGGCAACAGCCGATCGCGCAAGGCAAAGGGTGGAACGACCCGGATGTCCTCGATGACACTCGGCTTCCCCGAGCGAAACACTTCCGGCCAGGGCCAGATGTCTTCCATGGGCAGCGCGAGGTCGAGCCCGGCGAAGCGGGGAGCGGTGTTTGGCACCACCCGGCCATCCTCAAAAGCGAACTCGATCCCTATCGTGTTGTCGGCCAATCCTCTGCGCCAGACACTGGCGCTATGCGCACCGAACTGCGTGGTGAGCGTGCTCAGGGTGTGTGTGACCAACAGGCTGGGTTCGGATTCATTGGCCAGGGCGTCCAGCGAACTCTTCAGGGCATTCACCTGACCGCGGATCAGTTGCTCGGAGGCCAGCAAGGCATCCTCGGCACGCTTGCGCGCCTCGATATCGGTATTGGATCCATACCACTTCAAAACCCGGCCCGCGCTGTCCCGCAGCGGGGCGTAGCGAAAAAGAAACCACCGGTACACACCGTCGGCGCGACGGACCCGTGCCTCCAGTTCACCCGGCACTCCTTGCGCCAGCGCCTCCTGCCATTGGGTCTGCAGACCGGACATGTCGTCCGGATGGATGGTGGCTGTCCATCCCCAGCCAAGCGCATCCTCCATCGATATCCCGGTGTAATCACACCATTGCTTGTTCAGGAACTCGACCGGCCCGTCGGCACTCCCGAACCAGGCCAGCCCGGGTATCGTGTCGATCGCAATGCGGAAGCTGTCTTCCCAGAATTGAATATCCCCGGCAAGCGTTGCGCTCGAATTTTCCGCGGATTGACCGAACGGCTCGCTCATCGGGTAGCCCTTCCAGCGGAAACGTCGGTCGATCGCACGATCGGCGAAACGAACGCTGCTGGGTCACTGGGCAACCTGGCGACGTGCGCCATCATTCGCTGTTTGGCCATAATCCCGACTCCGCGCAACATCAAGACTGTTGCCACCCGGCGACAGACCGGGGTGGCGAGCCCGCAGGCATATCGTCCAATGATCCGAGTCACCCTCCCCCGCGATCATCATATCTTCCGCTGCGTTAACGGCCAATGCCTGCCCAAGCCGGGAAGTGGCGCCCTTCGTCCCGCCACTTGCGTCAACGACCCGGCAAACGTCCGCCGCAGCAGTGATCGACAAATTTGGCATGTTCGATCAAGCCTTGAATCCCGCTGGCGCCTAAGTTCGTCGCACCAGGCATCGCCAGAGGCAAACCGTCATGAATCGAACCAGCAGGTTTCTCATCGCATGCAGCGTTTTGCTCGCTGCAGCTTCTTGTATGGCGGCGGTCAAGCCTTACCCGGCCGAATTCAAGACCGAAACGATCGCCGTCAACGGGACGCGGATCTTCGTGCGTGTCGGTGGCCACGGCCCGGCGGTGGTCTTGCTGCACGGCTATGGCGAGACCGGCGACATGTGGCAGCCGCTTGCCGTCACCCTGGCCCACAACCACACCGTCATCGTGCCCGACCTTCGGGGCATGGGCTTGTCAGCCCACCCGACCTCCGGCTACGACAAGAAGAACCAGGGCCGCGACATCTCCGGCGTGCTGGACGCGCTGCACGTGGACAAAGTCGAGGTGGTTGGACACGACATCGGCAACATGGTGGCCTACGCGTTTGTCGCCGAGCAGCCACAACGAGTCGAACGGGCGGTCTTCATGGACGCTCCTCTCCCCGGAATCGGTCCATGGGATGAGGTTCTGAAGAGTCCGTTGCTATGGCATTTCCATTTCGGCGGCCCGGACATGGAGCGTCTGGTGGCCGGCCGCGAGCGCATCTACCTTGACCGATTCTGGAACGACTTTTCCGCCGACCCGCGACGCTTCACCGAAGAGGATCGCCAGCACTACGCCAAACTCTACGCGCTGCCCGGCGCCATGCACGACGGCTTCGCCCAGTTTGCTGCGTTCGAGCAGGACGCCAGGGACAACCAGGTCTTCGTCGCGCAAGGCAAGCTGACCATGCCGGTACTCGCCGTCGGCGGAGAAAAATCGTTCGGCCCGACCATGGCAGTGGTGATGCGCGCAGCCGCCACCAACGTGACCGGCGTGGTGATCCCCGATGCAGGCCACTGGCTGATGGAAGAGCGGCCCAAGGCCACCATCGCGGCGGTGAGCAACTTTCTGGACGCCGCACCATGAGCCCGCTGCTCAAGGCATGCATCGCCAGCCAGATCGCAATGCTCGCCTGCACTGCCAGCGGCAAGGACGTTCGCCAACACTTGCAGCCCCAGCGGATGACCGCCAGCGAGATCGCCCAGCATCCATCGCTGGGCGCCATCGCCGGCACCTCCGGACTGGCCGGCATCCGTACGCTCGTACTT
>JBDTEG010000011.1:0-18348 GCA_039922695.1 Rhodanobacter sp.
ATACATGCCCAGTGGGAACACGATGTCCCAATCGTCGACCTCGTAGCGCAAGCGCACGTGGCGTAGCCCATGGCGCCACAGTTCGAGGATCGCCAGCAACGGAATCCACCAGGTCGCGGTGGCCCAGGCTGGCCAGTTCACGACCAGCAGGCATTGGCTGGCCAGGACGCAACTGGCGGCAGTGAAGGTGAGGAAAGCCGCGCCGCGGGCCGGGTTCGTGAAGTCGTCCAGTAGTGCCTGGCGGGCACGGATCAGTCGCAGCGCCGTCAGCAACCCGAGCAGCACGAAGGCGACGAGGTTCACGCTGAACAGCGCGCGCGCCAACATCGGCATGCCATGCTGGTTGACATCGATGGAGACGATGCCGGTGGCCATGACCAACGCAAAACAGCCGGGATGCAGCCTGCGCACGCTTGATGGAGAAGGATTTGTCTGCGTCATGGTCCTGAGCCGACGGGCAGGTATTTGCGCGCGGAGTCCGCACGACCCGTCCGTGGGTCGTCGTTCACGCTGCTGCCGCCGGAAAATCTACGGTCAGCTCGCCTGATTCAACATGCTGGTCAACTGGTCCAGTTTCGCGCGATAGCCGTCCAGCACCTGGGCGGTCATCACCGCATAACGATTGGCCTCGACCCAGCGTCGCGCCTCGATCGCCTCGCGCACGCCCGGAACGGTCTTGACGTCATAGCCGGTGAGCATCCCGGGTGCATAAATGAAGTGCTTGAACCACGGACGACCGGGCAGGCCGGCAGAGTCGGTAAGTGACTGTTCCATCTGACCCATCTGCCGGTTGATCTTTTGCTGCTGCGCGGCCGTCAGCTTGAAGCCGGTGGCGGCGCGCCTGGCGTACGCGGTCTGGAACGCCTGCGCGCTCTGCTTCAGTGCTCCGGCAGCCTGGTCCAGCGGAGCGAGGTCGATCGCCGGCATGTCGGATTCGCGTGTCGGTGCTGCGAGCGGTCGGGTCGGATCGGCATCCAGGGCATACGCGTGCATGTCCAGCAGCCGGTGTTGCTGCGCGGTGGCCTTGCGCGTGCTGTCGACCAGCTTGTGCAGCTCGCCCACGTAGCGGTCCAGGGTGCTGCTGAAGTCACCAAAACGCAGCGGCAGCAGGTCGGCGTCCGCCATGCGCAGCACGATGTGGCCAGCCACATTGGACAGGGCCACGCCGTACTCGAACGTGGGGTCGCCAAAGCGGATGTAGTGGTCGAAAGAGTCATAGCGTGAATGGTAGATGCCGTCGTCGTCGTCCTCCCCGCCAAAACCGAGGTCGAGCGTGGTGATGCCCAGGTGCTCCAGGAATGCGCTGTAGTCGGACCCTGAGCCCAGTGCGTCAATCGGCAGGTCGTCGCCGTCGGCAGCCAGCTTCGCGGCCAGTTTGTCCTCCGGCTTGGCTTTCGGGTTGCTGCCCTCGATCATCAGATGGGCGCGCAGCCGCTCACCCACGCTGGCGTGGGTTTCCGGATCGGCCACGCCATCGGCAACCTGGTTGACCAGGTGCTGCAGCGAATGACTGCCGCCGACGCCGAGAAAGCCGCGCCCGTTGGTGTCTGAATTGACGTACAGCACGGCCTTGGCCTGCAGCTCCTTCGCGTGCGTTTCGGCCCATTCGGTGGAACCGAGCAGCCCGGGTTCCTCGCCGTCCCAACTGGCATACACGAGGGTGCGCTGCGGCCGCCAGCCCTGCTTGACTAGCGTGCCGATGGCCTTGGCCTCCGCCAGCAGTGCGGCGTTGCCCGCCAGAGGATCCCAGGCGCCAAAGACCCAGCCATCATGATGGTTGCCGCGAATGACCCATTGATCCGGTGCGGTTGCGCCCTTGATCATCGCGATCACATCGTAGACCGGCTGCTGGCTCCAGTTCGACAGCACCGTCATGTGCACCTTGGCGGTGCCTGGCCCCACGTGGTAGGTCAACGGCAGTGCGCCGCGCCAGTCGGCCGGTGCCACCGGGCCGGCCAGCGAGCGCAACAAGGGAGTGGCATCGGCGTAGGAAATCGGCAGTACCGGAATCTTCAGCAGGGTCTTGGCGTCCTTGATCGCCAGTCGTTTGGCGCCGGGCGTTGAACCGATGCCGGGGGTGAGCGGGTCGCCGGGATACTGCTGCATGTCGGCCACCGAGCCCCGTTGCACTCCTTCGGCCGGACGCCACCCGCCCTTCGGATAGACATCGCCGCGGGCGTAGCCGTCGTCGTGCGGGTCGGAGTAGATCAGGCAGCCGATGGCGCCCTGTTGCTGCGCCAGTTTCGGCTTCAGCCCGCGCCAGCCGCCGCCGTAGCGGGTGATCACGATCTTGCCGCGTACGTCGATGCCGCGGCGCGCCAGCTCCTTGTAGTCAACCGGCATGCCGTGGTTGACGTACACCAGCTCCGCGGTGACGTCGCCATCGCCGCCGTAGACGTTGTACGGCGGCAGTGCACCGGGAAGGCCGGAGGTGGCGTCACCGGCGATGGGTGGCTCGTGCAGGGCGGCGGTGAACGGTTGCGGACCAAGCAGTTCCAGCGCCACCTTCTTCGGCGTGGGATACAGCACGCTGAACGTCTCGATGTGTGCGTCCCAGCCCCATTCGCGGAATTTTTTCAGCATGAACTCGGCATTCGCCCTGTCATGTGGCGAACCGACCTGGTTCGGCTCGGACGACATCTGTTTCACCCAGCGACGCTGGTCTGCAGGGTCGAGCCGGGCGTCGAAGCGTTGCTCCAGCCTGAGCTGCGCGGCGGCACCAGTGGACGTGAAGCCGAGCATGCTGATGCTGGCCTGGACGGGTGGGTCGGTGGCGGCAGCGGCGGAGGTCAGCAGCGAACTGGCAACGGCCAGCAGCACGTGCAGTGTCGTGCGGTTCATTGAATGTCGCTCCCCATCCGTTGCTGAAGATGTGCGCCAAGGCGCCAGCCGAACCGAGCCTGCTGTGCGGCAGCCGGCTGATCGACCCCGCGGGTGCCTGGCTGATCAGGACACGAGGCTTTCCGGGCTTGCGCAGCGACCGTTGGGGAACCTGCACGATCGCACGCGGGGCTGCTCGACGTCGTCAGATGCTGCGGAGCGACATCGGGGTTCTCCCGTGACGACTCTTGCTCCTTCCCGACCGTGATGTTGAGCGAGTTCAATCTGGTTGCATCTGCGTCGGTGTAGGTCAGGCGGTATTTTCCAGGACGCAGGTAGAGTTGACTGGAGGGCGGCAGTGCGTCGCTCGTGACGCGTTCGCTGGGCAACGCGTCGAGCGGCACGGGATCAAGTACCAGACGGTCGGCCGGGATGGCATCGTCCCCTTCGTTGGCATAACGTGCCTCGACCAGGCACGGATAGTGGCGATGGCAGGCTTCGCCACTGACGTCATACGGTTTGCGCTCGCCGCCGAGCGCCAACCATGTCGGGCGGCCTCGACGGATGATCTGCGGGGGAAACCAGACGCTCAGGTCGTACCCCGGCCGCAATGACCAGGGCTGCCCGGTCTTGCTGATGAAAACCACGGGTTCCTTTGGCTGCAGTCGACGCATGACTTCAGCGTAATACGGATGATCGTCACGCGCGCTGGGATGCCCATACAGCATGGTCTGCTCCACGGTCAGTACATCGATATGGAGTAACTTCTCCAGATGTTCGGCCATGGACGAGCCGCCCTGGAAGGGGCCTGATTCCAGGATATGGGCGTAACCCGCGTCGAGCACCAGCTTTGCGTCTGGATGGTTCTTGAAAACCTGTTCGTAGATGTTGCGCGCCTGCTCCGCTTCCCGGGCGTCGCCGGTGGCATCCGACAGGGCGTCATAACCAATGACCTTGTAGCCGAGCCTCAGCGCGGTGCGCACCATTTCCGCGCAGATCGGCTCTTCCGTGTAGAAACCGCTCATGCCGACCGGATAACCGCGCGACTGCAGACCGGTATCCGTCTGATAGACCGTCTCCGCGGCAAAGTAGTCGAAGCCCTGGGCGCGCAATTTTGCCAACAGTTGCACCGTCAACGTACGGGTCAGAGGTATGTTGTGCGCTTCGTTGAAGAACACCGCCCGATAGTTCCTGGCAAGTGCCGGGATCGCTGTCAGCGCCGGTTGCGCGCTGTAGTGCGGGTCGTCCAGCGGCGAAGGGCGATCATCGGGCTGGGCGACCTCGGTAATGGAGAAACTGCGCGCAGCGTCCTGATAGTCACCGACGAAGGTTTGATACCAGCTCAGGTACTGGCTGAAGATGAGTTGAAACGCGGGGCTCCTGGAGGTGGCATAGGCGTTGCGCATGAACTGGAATTGGGCCAGCACGTTGGTGCGCTTGTCGGCCTCGCGCATGATCGAATCCGACTTCTGGATCGCGTCCATCTGCCGCGCCCGCCACTGCGAGGCCGACTGCGCATGAACCGGCGTGCACGGACAGGCCAGCCACGTGCAGCCGAGAATGATCAGGATCCAGCTGGAACGCATCGAACGCTCCTGTGACCTTGTGAGGCGCCACCAGTTTTACCGCAGAACGCTGGCTGCTGCATCTAAAAATACGCCGAATGGCGTGACTTGCCTGTGCCAACCGGCATGGAGCAGCCGCCCCGAAACGAGAGCACAATGGGGTTCCGACCAACCAGCGGAGAACGTCATGCGCCCGACCACGCTCGCCTTGTTGCTCACCCTCATGCTTCCTGTGGCCGCCTCGGCCCAGGTCTCGAACTTGCATAGCGGCGCGATCACCGCGGCGGTGCAGAAAGGCGTCGACGACCCGGCGCGCCAGGCCGACAAGCACGATGATGCGCGGCGCAAGGTCGCGCTGGTCATGACGTTTGCCCAGGTCAAGCCCGGCCAGAAGGTGCTGGAACTGGTGCCCGGCAGCGGCTACTGGACGCGGGTGTTCAGCGCCATTGTCGGGCCCACGGGCCATGTCTACACGGTCTGGCCCGACGAGATGGCGAAATTCTCGGCAAAGAGCCTGGCCAACTGGCAGAAACTGGTCACCACGCCGCATTACGCCAATGTGAGTCTGCTGCAGCAGTCGGCGGCGCAGTTGAGCGTGCCGGTGCCGGTGGATCTGGTGTTCACCTCGCAGAACTACCACGACTACCACGATCCGTTCATGGGTCCGGTCGACATGGCCAAATTCGACAAACAGGTCTATGACGCACTCAAGCCTGGCGGCCTGTTTGTGGTGATCGACCACGTGGCACCGGCCGGTTCCGGAGTGGAAGACACCAACACCTTGCATCGTATCGATCCGTCCGCGGTCAAGCGCGAAGTGGAGGCCGCCGGCTTCGTGTTCGATGGTGAGAGCAACGTGTTGCGCAACCCGGCTGATCCGCATACCGCCACGGTGTTCGACAAGTCGATACGCGGGCATACCGACCAGTTCGTCTACCGCTTCCGCAAGCCGGCCAAGTAGCGGCGGCCAGGTTCGGTGGGATGCGTCCGGGGACGCGCGGCTTGAGCTTCGGGACTGCGGCCGGCACCATCGGTCACGGAGGCAGTTGCGTGCCGCCTCCGTGCAGCAACGCCGGAAGCCATGTCGTGAACTCCAATGCCCCCATGCCGCCGGCCGATGATCCGGCTGACCACTTGCCGCGGCGTCCGCCCGAGCCGGATGCCGCTGATTGCTGTGGCGAGGGCTGCGTGCGTTGTGTGTACGATGTGCACGAGGACGCGCTCGAGCGATACCAGCGTGCGCTTCAGGCGTGGCACGCCCGCCATCCCTCGGCATGAACGCGTCGCCATACCCCCGGGAATCGCCCCTGTGGAACGCCGTTACCCGTGCCGTCAGTTCCTCGCTTGGCCTCTGCGAGTTGTCGCACATCCCGCGCGAGCCCATCGACGTCGCGCGTGCGCGCAGACAGCACCGAGACTACGTGCGCGCGCTCCAGTCCGTCGGCTGTCATGTGCAGTCCCTGCCGGAAGAGAGTGAGTTGCCTGATTCGGTGTTTGTGGAGGATGTGGCAATCGTGCTGGACGAGGTTGCCGTGCTGACCCGGCCGGGGGCATCGTCGCGCCGTCCCGAAGTGGCCAGCGTGGCGGATCTGCTGCGTCACCACCGACCACTGCGCTCGATCGAGGCGCCGGCCACGCTGGATGGCGGCGACGTGCTGCGGGTGGGTCGCACGCTCCATGTCGGCCAGTCCGCGCGCAGCAACCCGGACGGCATCATGCAATTGCGTGAACTTCTGATTCCTTATGGCTATGCCGTGAAAGGCGTTCCTGTCCGCGATTGCCTGCACCTGAAGTCGGCGGTCACCGCATTGTCCGATGACACCGTGCTGCTGCAGCCCGCCTGGGTGGACCGTGCTTGCTTCGCGGACCTTCGCGTCATCGAGGTCGATCCGGCCGAGCCGCACGCGGCCAATGTGCTTCGCGTCGGTGATGCGCTGATCATGCCGGCCAGCTTCCCGCGCACGCGAGGGCGGCTGCTGGCTGCCGGGTTCAAGGTAACTCCTGTCGATGTCTCGGAACTGCAGAAGGCCGAGGGCGCGGTGACCTGCTGCAGCCTGGTGTTTCGCTCGGATCCTTGAGCTCATGGCGGCGACGCGGACGGCAGGCGGTGGGACCGCAGGGCCCACTCCCGTCGATAGCGGATCGCCCCGTATGACGTGCACTCTTCCGTTTCACGCCGACCGGCGGTCGGCTTGGAGAGGCTGTCCATGACGCATTGACGGAGACGCATGATGGTCTTAGTGTTCCGGGCCACGCGGCGCGTTCCTTCCGGTTCCGCAAGCGCAAGTTGTGTCGAGGGTCGCGTGGATGGCGCCCGTTCAGGGAAGTGTCAATCGCGCACCGTATTTCGCTATCAAGAGGAGTGTTTGATGGGCAACAAGTCAATGGGTTTGCTGGGGATTGCTGTTTGCGTGATGTTTGCATTGCCGACACTGGGCCATGCCGCGGGTACGCCATGGAAGACGGTGGATTCCGAGCAGGCCTTCCACGCGCAAGCTGTCCAGGTGCGCAAGGACTTGGGCCAACGCGGCCAGTACGGTGGCATCAGCTTTAATGACCGTACCGTCGTGGAAGCCGATCTCGATCAGATTGATGCCTTGCTGCGCAAGCACGCGTCGGCCGGCAAGCTCAGTGACAGCGAGCAGGTCGCCCTGGTGAATGCGCAGGAGCGCATCAATACCGTGCTGACCCGCAACGAGGGCAACCGACTTGTCTGCAGGGTGGAGGCGCGTACGGGCACGAACTTCAAGGAAAAAGTGTGTCGCACCCAGGCCGAGATCGACGGCGTCCAGCGCAACACACAGCAGAATTCATTGATGCGGGGTTCGGGCAGCGGGGCAAGAGGCAACTGAAGCCGGTCTCGCTGATGTCGGCTACCTGGCCTTGGTTGAGACTCTTTGTGCTCCGCTTGCCGTGAATCTGCTGGCGCGGTCATGGTCTTCGCCGCGCCTGTGGGCTGAGGAAGAACGACGGCACTAATCTATCCTTGCCTTCTCGTGCTGCAAAGCCTGGTGTTTCGTTCGGATCCATGAACCCGTCATCCCGCATCCGCTATCGCCTGGCCCGGCCAGCGGATGCGCTCGCCGTGGGCCAGCTGGCGCGACGGGTAACGCGGCGCTGGGTCCTGCCGGACCAGCCCTCGATTGCCGCGCCGTTGTTGCTGGCCGGCATGGGCGCGCGGGCGATTCGCGGCAAGATCGCCTCCGGACAGCGCTTTCACGTGGCCTGCCAGGAAGACGGCCGCGTGGTCGGAGTGGCCGCGATGCGCGACGACTCGCACCTGTTTCAGTACTTCGTCAGCACGCGCATGCAGCGACGCGGCATCGCCCGCCGGCTGTGGCTGCGGGTCATGCGCGACGCGATACGCCGCGCCGGCACGCGACACTTCACCTTGAACTCTTCAGTCATGGCGATACCGGTCTATCGGCGGCTGGGCTTTGTGCCCAACGGGCCATTGCAGATCAGTGCCGGTGGCCTGATCACGCAGCCGATGCGATTCGATCTGGGTTGACGCCGAGGTTCGGGAAAGTTCTCTCGCGACCTTGAAACCTCGATTTGTCGGTGCAGGCGGGGCTTCGTCGCAAGCGGCGCGATTTTTGGCGTCGCCGCCACTACTCTCGAAGGCGATCTCCATTCAACGGAACCGTTGCCGTGTTCAGAAGCCTGCTGTTCTATCTGCGACTCATCGTCGCCTGGTACCTGCTGGTGCTGGTGGCGTTCCTGCTGGTCGACTGGATCTGGTCGGGGCTGGGCAGTCTGGTGCAGTGGCTCGGGCTGGTCGTGGTCGTTTTCGTGGTGATCCGCGCGCACTCGCATCTGGTGCGGGTGCGCATGATCGCCGGGAAGTTGAGCGCGGCGGCGCTGGCAAGCCGGCAGCGGCGGCAGATCGAGGTACCGTTCGAGGCCGAGGAGGCGTTCGATCTGCTGGAGGCTTCCATTCGCGGGCTGCCTGGCGTCGATCACGTCGAGAGCGCGCGCAACCACCTGCAGCTCCGCGCCACTGCCCGTTACGCCGACCCCTACGATCTGGCCCAGCTCGGCCGTTACAACCCGATGCGCTGGATAGTCAGCCAGCGCAACCGGATACTGGCGACGGTCAATCGCGGCGACGGCAGCAGCAGCTTCAGCCTGGTCTGCGAACCGCAAAGTGCGCCTTGGAGCGACTGGTTGCAGGTCGATGACGGCGTCAATCTGGAGAACATCCAGGCGATCGCGCGCGCCGTCACGCTGGGCGTGGCCACGCGCCGCCGCGGTGAGCAAGCCGCCGCGGCTCAGACCGCGACGGAAAAGGAATTGGCCATTGCCAAACTCAGCTTGTTGCAGGCCCAGGTGGAGCCGCACTTTTTGTACAACACGCTGGCCAGCGCGCAAGTGCTGGTGCGCAGCGATCCGGCCGGTGCGGACGCGATGCTGGGCCATCTGATCGAGTACCTGCGACATTCGCTGCCGCGCACCGACCGCGCCCTGTCCACGCTGGGCGAGGAACTGGAGCGATCGCGGGCCTATCTTGAAATCCTGAAGATCCGCATGGGCTCGCGCCTGAAACTGCAGATCGACGTGCTCGACGAACTGCTTGCCACGCCGCTGCCGCCGATGTTGCTGCAGACCCTGGTGGAGAATGCGATCAAGCACGGCCTGGAGCCGCGACCGGGCGAGGGCACGGTGTGGATCTTCGCACGCCGCCAGGATGCACGGGTGGCCGTGACCGTGGCCGATGACGGCAAGGGTTTCAGCCCACAGGGCAGCGGTACCGGCATCGGCCTGAAGAATGCCCGCGAGCGTCTGAAGCTGATCTATGCAGGGCGGGCGAACCTGGTGATCGCGGCGAACTTCCCGCAAGGTGTCGCGGCCACCATCACCGTGCCGGATCATTACAGCCCCGATCAATATGGCGAGGAGCCGTCCCATGGCTAAGGGCATCATTGCGGAAGACGAGGCGTTGTTGCGGCAGTCCCTGCGCGCGGCGTTGGACAAGGCGTGGCCGCAGCTGGAGATTGTGGCCGAATGCGAGGATGGCGCCAGTGCGCTGGAGGCGATCGTCGAGTATCGACCCGAGGTCGCCTTTCTCGATATTCGCATGCCCGGCCTGACTGGCCTGGAAGTCGCCACGGCGGCCGCCGAGGCCTGTCCTGCCACCCAGGTGGTGTTCGTTACCGCCTACGATCAGTACGCGGTCGATGCGTTCGAGCGCGGTGCCATCGACTATCTGCTGAAACCGATCGCCGCCGACCGGCTAGCCGCCACCGTGCAGCGCGTGCAGGCTCGCATCGATTCCGGGCAGACAGGCGCCGAGACGCTGGCGGAGCTGGTCAGGCAACTCGGCACCAAGCCGTGGTCGCCGCAGCGGGAGCCGCCACTGAGCTGGATCACGGCCAGCACCGGACGCGAAACCCGCCTCGTGCTGCTCGACGACGTCGCCTATTTTCGCGCCGACAACAAATACACCACGGTGGTCACGGCCGAGGGCGAGGCGCTGTTGCGCACGCCGATCCGCGAGTTGCTCGACGTGCTCGACCCGACCGTGTTCAAGCAGATCCATCGCGGCACCGTGGTCAACATGAAGGCCATCGCGGCGGTCACCCGCGACGACACCGGCAAGGGCACCGTGCGATTGCGCGGACGCCCGGAGACGTTGAGCGTGAGCCAGCCGTTCATGACGCTGTTCCGGAACATGTAGTCAGCGCGCGCCTCGGTCCGCCCGACAGGAAGGTCAACCATGCATTACCTCATTGCCTTGATCTACTTCGTGCTGGCGCTGCTCGGCGTCGACGGCGTGGGCAGCCACACCATCGTTACGCACTCGGCTGTCAACGGCGTCGACGTGCTCTACAGCAGGGCCCGGGTGGTCGCGGATGTTGCCGATATCAGCTGCATCCGCAGCGCCAGTGGCAGCTGTCACTACCGTTTGCTGACGCATGCTTGCACCGCGCCGCGACCGCGTGCGACGGCGGTTTCCGCGTGTACATCCGCTCCGGCGGAGCAGTTCGCCGTGGCGATGGGAGCGAGCAGGCAGATTGTCGGGCTGGCCGCACGTTTCACGTTGTGCGTCGGCCAGGACAGCGAGGTTGCCCACGCTGAATGCGAGACGATGCCGACGGTCGATCCATTGCCATCGCGTTGGTGAAACACACGGTCACTGCGGCGGGCACAAGTGGTGCTGGCGATCAAGCCTTGCTGGCGCATCCCATCCAGGGTATCGGCCGGCAGCCGTGGTCATCAACCTCGCTCATCGAGCTTGCTCATCAAGCTTGCGTGGTCACTTGTCTTTCTTTTTTTCGTGCTTGGCCGCACGCTTTTCCTTCAGCGTCTTGGCCGGCTGCTTCTTTTGGCTTTTCTTCGAATCCATGCCCTTGCTCATGCTGTTCTCCGTGACTCGACGAGGTTGTGGGGGGCTTGCTGCGGACCAGTCTAGGTGGTTCCGATGCCGACGGGGAGTATCGCTTGCGGGCGGCAGGTTCGAACAGGGTCAGGACACTCAGGAAGCGGCAGTGACGCGCGCGAGGTGCTGGTCGAGATCGCGCTGCCCGCGTGCGATCAGTGTCGGCGACATGATGTCCGGCCAGCAGTGGCTGAGGTCCGTGTCGATGCTCATCCTGTCGTTGTCGACCAGCACGCGCGCACTGGCGATGCTGTCCGCCAGCGAAAGTGCCCGACCCAGCGGCGACGCGGTCGCGGTGATCGGACTTTGGCATTCGGCCATCGCCTGCAGCACACGTGCCGGAAGTTCCCACTGCCTGGCAGCTTGCAGGGAAAGCCGGTTGGCCAGCGCGGAACAGCTGCGGACGAAGCTGGATGAGAGCGCGGTCGGCGTCTCGCCCGGCATCAGTTGATCCAGCAGGCGCACCAACGCTCCGGTGCCGGCATGGCGGACGATGCCGCCCAGATAGGCCTCGAACGAATCGCAGCCGATGTAGCGCCCCAACCATGCACACAAGTGCGCGCAGCGCTCCGCATGCGCCCACAGGCGTTCACCCGCGGAGTGCCCCCGCGTTCCTGCATTCGCCCGCAGGATCGGCTTCATCACATGCTGAGTGATCACTCGACGCAATCCGTCCTGGCCGAGCAGGACGACCGCTTGCTGCAGGCTGCTGATCGGCTGGGCGGAGCGGTAGAACACGGTACTGGTGGCACGCATGACTTCGCCCACCATCAGCGGGTCGCGACCGACCAGTTTGGCCAGCTCGCCACCGGCAGCCTCGTCGCTTTTCAGGGTGCGCAGCAGTTGTGGCAGCACGGTCGGCAAGCGCGGCAAGCTGCGCAGGTCGAAGCGTGTACTGAGCAGGCCCAGCCGCCTGAGCATGGCCTGCTCGGCCGCGGAGCTCTCCCCGACCTGCGCCTGCGGCAGCCCGAGCACAAGCCGGTGGAAGTCCTCGTCGATCTGACCCAGGGAGGGCGCGGGCGGCACTTGCACCGCAGCGGCAGCCGCCGGCGTGGTGGCCGCAAGTACAGTTGAACCTTCCGCAACCGGAACGGTACGACTCACTGCGGCTCTTCGGCGCGGAACAGCGCGCCGCCACATGCTCTGCCACATCGGGTAGTGCCTCTCTTCCAGCGGATAAAAATGGACGGTTCGTCCTCGCTATCGACCCCGATGGGCAAAAGTTGAAGCGCGCGATCGCCAGCCGGGTGGATCAAGCTGCCGGTGGCGTGGTCAGGCGAGGACGGCGCAAAGGTGCGCCATCGACTGCACACCGGAGTCGTGCTGCAAGGACGAGTCTGGCAATTGCGGCGTCCGCCCCCAGATCATCAGCCTCCGTTCCGAGGGATTGCTCGATGATTCCGTTCTCCATCCTCGACCTGGCTCCGGTCACCGAAGGCAGTGACGCCAGCCAGGCGTTCCGCAACTCGCTTGATCTGGCCCAGTGGGGCGAACAGCTCGGTTACCGGCGCTACTGGTTGGCCGAGCACCACAACATGCCCGGCATTGCCAGCGCCGCCACGGCGGTGCTGATTGGCCACCTCGCTGGAGCTACGTCGACCATCCGGGTCGGTGCGGGCGGCATTATGCTGCCCAATCATGCACCGTTGCAGGTCGCCGAGGCATTTGGCACTCTCGCATCGCTGTATCCGGGGCGGATTGACCTTGGACTGGGCCGCGCACCGGGTACCGACCAGGCCACCGCCAGGGCATTACGTCGCTACTTCGACCGTGCCGACGCGTTTCCGCAGGATGTGCTCGAGCTGCTTGGCTATTTCGAGCCGGTCCAGCCGGGCCAGCCGGTACGCGCGGTGCCCGGGGCCGGGGTCGACGTGCCGGTATGGCTGCTCGGTTCCAGCCTGTTCAGTGCGACGCTGTCGGCGCGGCTCGGCCTGCCATTCGCCTTCGCCTCGCACTTTGCACCCGACGCGATGGACGAGGCGCTGGCCCTGTATCGGCGTGACTTCATCCCGTCGGCCCGACTGCAGCAGCCCTACGCCATGCTCGGCATCAATGTGGTCGCGGCCGACAGCGACGCCGAGGCACGGCGCCTGTTCACCACCCAGCAGCAGAGTTTCATCAACCTGCGTCGCGGTCGACCGGGGCTCATCCCACCGCCGATTGACGACATCGAGGCGTACTGGACCGCGCCGGAAAAGCTGATGGTTGAACGGTCCCTGGCCTGCGCGGTGGTGGGTGACCCGGACACTGTGAAAAGCGGCATCGCCGCGTTCATCGCGCGCCATCGACCGGATGAACTGATGCTCACGGCCAACGTGTTCGAGCATGCGGCGCGACGGCGTTCGTTCGAGCTCGCCGCCTCGGTGCGCGATTCACTGCCGATGATCTGAACACCGAGTCACGGTCGGGCATCGCCAATCGGCCATAATGGACATTGTCTTTTCATGCTGAAGCCATTCCATCCATGAAAACCCCGAAGGGACTGCAGGAGCTGATCGACGACGGCGTGATCGATCAGGTGCTCAGACCGTTGAAAAGTGGCAAGGAAGCCTCCGTTTACGTCGTTCGTTGCGGCGACGACATCCGTTGTGCCAAAGTCTACAAGGACATGGCGCAGCGCAGTTTCCAGGCGCGCGTGCAGTATCAGGAGGGGCGCAAGGTGCGCGGCAGCCGCCAGTCGCGGGCCATGGGCAAGGCGACCAGGTTCGGTCGTCGCGAAGCCGAGGAGGCCTGGAAGAACGCGGAGGTCGACGCGTTGTACCAACTCGCCGCCGCCGGCGTCCGCGTGCCGCGGCCTTACGGTTACTTCAACGGCGTGCTGGTGATGGAGCTGGTTACCGACGCCGATGGCTATTCCGCCCCGCGACTGGGTGATGTCGAGCTATCGGCGGACGACGCGCGCGATTACCACCGTTTCCTGATGCAGGAGGTGGCACGCATGCTTTGCGTGGGTCTGATTCACGGTGACTTGTCCGAATACAACGTGCTGGTCGGGCCGCACGGCCCGGTGATCATCGACCTGCCGCAGGTGGTCAGTGCGTCGGGCAACAACAATGCCCGCACCATGTTGCGGCGGGACGTGGGCAACCTCACGATCAGCCTGTCGCGTTTCGCGCCGGAGTTGCTCGACACCCACTACGGCGAGGAAATGTGGGCGCTGTTTGAACTGGGCGAATTGCATCCGGACAGCGAACTGACCGGCCAGTTCGAGTTCGACGAACGCATCGCCGACGTGGACAGCGTGATGCAATCGATCATCGACGCGCGCGAAGAGGCGATCATCCGCCAACAGGGGCGCGAGGTCGCCGAGCAAGGGGAATGATCGTTCGTCGCCTGGTTGCATGCCGTGGCGGCCTGGAGTCCAGGGCGTGACTACCGAACTTTTCGGGATTCTTCTGGTCGATGCGAAAGCGTCGCGGCAGCTGGCGCCTTCCGAATCCGCCAGGAGATGAAGTCTTGAACGTCAGCCCTCCGAGAAATCGCATCGCAGGATGGATGTTCGTCCTGGTCAGCCCATTGGCGTTCGCCCAGACCGCCGCCACCGACGTGCCGCTGCAGATTCCCGGCAGCTATGGACAGCTGGCGCGACTGGTGGACATCGGGCATGGCCGTACGCTCAATCTGCGCTGCACGGGAGGCGGAGCGCGGACGGTGATGCTGGAAGCCGGCTCCCATGCCGATTCGACGACCTGGTTCCGGCTGCAACCGCTGCTGGCGTCGTTCACCCGGGTTTGCGCGTACGACCGCGCCGGTTACGGCTTCAGTCCGGCAGGGCCATTGCCGCGGAATCTGCAGGCAGACGTCGCCGATTTGCACGCGCTGATCGGGCGCGCCCGCATCAGTAAACCGTTGGTCCTGGTCGGGCATTCGCTGGGCGGCAATATCGTGAGGCGATATGCCGAAAAGTATCCGGCCGACGTTGCCGGTCTGGTGCTGATCGATCCGCCTGCGCAGGACGTGGCCGCGTTTTCCCCCGGCTGGGCGAAGGCCGAGGCCGAGATGAACTCCGGGCGTTTCGCCTTCATCCGCCAATGCGAGGCCGCTGCGGAGAAAGGCGAGTTGCCGTCGCAACGGGCTGACCTGAAGGACTGCATCGCGCAATCCATCCCGTTTGCCGGCGCCCGCGTGCAAGCGGCACTCAATGCCTACAAGGCGAAGCCGGCGTTCTGGCGAACCCTGCTTTCCGAGCTGCAGGACAATGTGGGCGTCTTCACCCAGCCAGTGCCGCCGATCGAGCAGCATGGTTCGATGCCGCTGCTCGTGCTCACCGCCTCCGATACCTATGCCGATGCGCCGGCCGATATCCGACCTGCGCTCGAGCAGGCGCGGGAAAAGACCCAGTCGCAAATCACCGCTTCATCGACGCGCGGGGAGCGTTGGCACGTGGACCGTTCTACGCACGACATCCAGCTGGATCAACCCGCCGAGGTCGCAAAGGCGGTCGCGAAAGTCCTGCAGGAAAGCGGCCACGCGGCACAGGCAGACTGACTCAGCGCGTGCTGACGTCCAGCAGCTCCACGTCGAACACCAGCGACGCATTCGGCGGAATGTCGCCACCGGCGCCACGCGCACCGTAGCCCAGCGCCGCGGGAATCAGCAGGGTGCGCTTGCCGCCCACGTGCATGCCGGCCACGCCCTGGTCCCAGCCCTTGATCACGTCGCCCGCGCCCAGGTTGAAGGAGAACGGCATGCCGCTGTCGTACGAGCTGTCGAATTTGGCACCATGTTTGTCCTTGGCGCTGTCGTCATACAGCCAGCCGGTGTACTGGACGGTGACCTTCATGCCGGCCTTCGCCTCGGGGCCGGTACCGATCCTGGTGTCGATCGTGGTGAATTTGTCGACACTCCCGTTGGCTTGGGCCGGCGGGGTAGCAGTGCACGCGGCGAGCGTGATCAGGGCGAGCAGGAACAACAACCAGCGCATGGCGTGACTCCGGTGGAAAGTGGAAAACAAGGGGGAAGTGAGGTGTCAGCTGACGGCTTCGGCAGACACCATGCGCACGAACGTATCGACCGTCACCGCATCGGCGTCGTTCATCAATTGCAGCTGACCATCCTGGATCAGGCATTGCAGTCGCATGCCACGCTGCAGCAGGGTCACCAGGCCGGCGACCGTCGCGACGGGGATATCCAGTACGGTGAGGTTTCGGTGGCGCTTGAGCGCGGAGCCGACCTTGTCCCACCACAACTGAGCGGCGTGACCGCCGTAGTTGATCACCACGACCTGGCGTGAGCGGCCGCAAGCCTTGCGAATGCGTGTGTCGTCGGGCTGACCAACATCGATCCACAACTTGATTTCCTCGGTGTACGCCTTGAGCCACAGCGCTGGCTCGTCCTCGTCGCTGAGACCTTTGCCAAATTGCAGGCGATCGTCCGCGTACAGGGCGAACGCGAGCAGGCGCATCATCAGGCGCTCCTCGGTTTCCGACGGATGTCGCGCCAGGGTCAAGGCATGGGTGGCGTAGTAGTGCCGATCCATGTCACTGATCTGCAGTTCGACTTTGTAAATGGTGGAGTTGAGTGCCATGCAGGGTGCCGAGGAATGACAGCCGTGCATTGTACCCGTTCGCGGCCGCTAGACTGGCATACCATGCCGAGTCAGCCTTTCCTTCGCGACAGTCGTGCCAGCACGGTGCATCTGCCCGTGGGCGAGTGGGACAGCGTGCTCGACGCGCTGTGCGTGCGCTTTCCGGGAGTCAGTCGCACGCAGTGGCTGGACCGGATCTCTCGCGGGCGGGTTCTGGACGGGCAGGGCGTGGCGATCAACGTGCACTCGCCGCACCGGCCCGGCCTTCGCATTCACTACTACCGCGAGGTAGTGGCTGAAGCACCGATTCCCTTCACCGAGAACGTGTTGCACGTGGACGATGATCTCGTCGTCGTCGACAAGCCGCACTTCCTGCCAGTGATCCCTTCCGGAAGGTTTGTCGAGCAGACCCTCCTGCGGCGGCTGGTGCGGCGACTGGACAATCCCCAACTGGTTCCGCTGCACCGGATTGATCGGGCGACCGCGGGGCTGGTGCTGTTCTCGGCCAACCCGGCCACGCGTTCGGCATATCAGGCGCTGTTCCGCGAGCGTCGCATCGAAAAGTGCTACGAGGCGTTGGCCGCGCCGCTGCCGGAACAGATATTTCCACTGAGCCGACGCTCACGCATCGTCCGCGGCGAGCCGTTCTTCCGCATGCGTGAGGTGGCGGGTGTGCCCAACAGCGAGACTCGCGTCACCGTGATCGAGCGTGGGGAAACGTGTTGGCGCTATGAGCTACGTCCGGTCACCGGACGCAAGCACCAGTTGCGGGTGCACATGGCGGCGCTGGGCGCGCCGATCCTGCACGACACTTTCTATCCCGAGCTGGCGGAAGCGGCCCCGGACGACGATCAGCGACCACTGAAATTGCTGGCGCGGCAGTTGGCATTCATCGATCCATTGTCGGGTGAGTCACGTCGTTTCACCAGTCGTTTTGCGCTGCAAGCACGCTGAGTTCCGGTGGAGGGCGATAGTCGCGCTGGGGATGGTCATGGATGCGAGGCTTGTGCTGGAAGGTCGCTCACGACCGCGTTCGGACGTCCCAGGAACGGAACCCGATTTCCTTCCTGCGCGCGTTATGCCTGTGGCGCCTTTGGCTTGAGCGTCCGGGTGCAAAGCAAGAGCTTTCGTGCGCCTGCGGCGCCCGAAAGCGCTTGATTCATGCAACATCGATCAACCAGAGTCTGGATATAGCAACGTGGCCTCCGGGTGACCGCCTGTTCCGAACCGCAAGCCAAGAGCATCGCGCACAGGGTGTGCTGCTACAGGTGGCATCGCCACGGAGCCGGCACAGAATCCTCACTCATCCGGCGTCTTGAACTTGTAGCGGCACAAGTCGCGGATCACGCAGTGCGGGCAATCCGGTTTGCGCGCCTTGCACACGTAGCGGCCATGCAGGATCAGCCAGTGATGCGCGTCCTGCCTGAATTCGGCCGGGATCACCTTGATCAGCTTGTCCTCTACCGCGCGCACGTCCTTGCCCGGCGCCAGTTCGGTGCGGTTGGCGACGCGGAAGATATGCGTGTCGACCGCGATGGTCGGTTCGCCGAAGGCGGTGTTGAGCACCACGTTCGCTGTCTTGCGGCCGACACCGGGCAAGGCTTCCAGCGCTTCGCGACTGCGCGGCACCTCGCCGTTGTGTTCATCCAGCACTCGACGGCACAGCGCAATCACGTTCTTTGCCTTGGCGTTGAACAGGCCGATGGTGCTGATGTATCGCTTCAATCCCTCTTCGCCCAGGTCGAAAATCGCCTGCGGCGTGTTGGCCACCGGATAGAGCTTGCGCGTGGCCTTGTTTACGCCGACGTCCGTGGCTTGCGCGGACAGCACCACCGCCACCAGCAATTCAAACGGAGTGGCATAGAGCAGTTCGGTCGCGGGATGCGGATCGAGGTCACGCAGCCGCGTGAACATGTCGACGACGTCGGCGCGCTTCATGATCTCGGCCCCTGCTGCTTCTTTGCCTTCGCCCGGGCAAGCGCTTCCAAAACCGGGTTGCGCTGCGTGCCGTCGAGCGCGGCTTTGCGTGCGGCCAGCTCGGCCTCGCGCCCGGCGCG
>JBDTEG010000012.1:0-7283 GCA_039922695.1 Rhodanobacter sp.
ATTTCGACGGCGTGCTGAAGGCAGGCGTCAAGGAAGGCCGCGCCAGCTAGTCGAACCGATCAATCTCGCCCGTATTTGTCGTCGAAGCGCACGATGTCGTCTTCGCCCAGGTAACTGCCGGACTGCACCTCGATCAGTTCCAGCGGCAATTTGCCAGGGTTGCGCAGGCGGTGTTTGCTGCCCAGCGGAATGTACGTGCTCTGGTTTTCGCTGAGCAGGAACACGTTGTCGTCGCAGGTGACTTCGGCGGTACCGGAGACCACGATCCAGTGCTCGGCGCGGTGATGATGCTTCTGCAGGCTCAGCGAGGCTCCCGGCTTGACCTCGATGCGCTTGACCTGGAAACGCTCACCCGCCTCAAGCGAATCGTAATTGCCCCACGGCCGATACACCATGCGATGCAGCGAGTGTTCGCTGCGGCCGGCAGCCTTGAGCTGTTCGACGATTTTCTTGACGTCCTGCGCGGCGTCCCGGTGTGCCACCAGGGTGGCGTCTGGCGTGGTCACCACGATCAGGTCGTCAACGCCGACCGTGGCAAGCAGGTGACGCTCATGTGAGCGCAGCAGCGAGTTGCGCGTGTCCACTTGCATCGTGTCGCCCTCGCGCAGGTTGCCGTCCGCGTCCTTCTCGCCCGCGAGCCACAGTGCCGACCACGAGCCGATGTCGCTCCAACCGCAACTGACCGGGATCACCGCGGCGCGCCGGGTCTTCTCCATCACTGCATAGTCGATCGAATCGTCGGGTACCCTGGCGAACGCGTCGCGATCGATGCGCACGAAATCCAGGTCGGCGCTGGCTTTTGCATGCGCCTCACGCACGGCAGCCAACATATCCGGGGCATGCGTGGCGAGTTCTTCCAGATAGCGCGCCGCCTTGAACAGGAACATGCCCGAGTTCCAGTCGTAGCCGCCGTCGGCAAGATAGGACGTGGCAGTGGCCAAGTCCGGCTTCTCGACAAACTCGCCGACGCGGTAGCCGTGATCGCCTATCGCCTCGGTGCGACGTATGTAGCCGAAGCCCGTGTCCGGCCGATCCGGCCGGATGCCGAACGTGACCAGCCAGCCCTGCGCGGCCAGCGGCATGGCCTGCGTCACGGCGTCGACGAACGCCGCCGTATCACCGATCAGGTGATCGGCTGGCAGCACCAGCAGGATCGACTCCGGGTCTCGCTGCAAAGCCTGCAGGGCACCCAGGGCGATTGCCGGCGCGGTGTTGCGCGCCAGCGGTTCGAGCACGATGTCGGCACCCACGATGCCGGCCTCCAGCAACTGGTCGGCGGCGAGGAAACGATGGTCCTCGCTGGCCACCACGATCGGCGTGGCAACCTCCGGCAATGACCGGGTACGCGCGATCGTTTGCTGGAACAGCGTGCCCTGGCCGGCCAGCGCCAGGAACTGTTTGGGCAGGTTCCTGCGCGACACCGGCCACAGTCGGGTACCGCTGCCACCACTGAGGATGAGTGGAATCAACATGGGCTCAATGTCCTTGACGGTATGAAAGTGTCCAGCCCGTTACGTGTAGGAGCGCACCCTGTGCGCGAGCTTTCTCGTCACGTGACGGCGAGCATCGCGCACAGGGTGTGCTCCTACGCAGAAGGGTTGCGCAGGCGCATCATTATGCCTGCAACCGCGCAGGGCGGACATCGCCGGTCCATAGCCAGCACCGCCACAAAAGCTTGCCTACGGCGAGGGGAGATAGCCGATGACTCTATCCAGCCCATCGCGCCAGTCGGGCAGCGGGAAGCCGAACAACTGCTGGAAGTCGCGATTGTCCAGCAAGGAACAGGCCGGGCGCTGCGCCGGGGTCGGGTAGTCCGACGTGGCGATTGGCAGCACGCGCGGCGCGCGGACCAGCACGCCACGCTCGACGGCCTGCGCGAAGATCGCGAAGGCGAAACCATGCCAAGTCGTGGCGCCGCTGGCGACCAGATGGTGGGTGCCCCCCAGCTGCTTGCGTCGCGCGGCGTCGGCAGCGTGCCAGCGGTTGAGCGCTGCCAGGCTGGCGGCGACGATCAGGCAGGTATCGGTAGGTGCGCCGTGCTGGTCGGCGACGACGCGCAGCTCTTCGCGCTCAGCGCCCAGGCGCAGCATGGTGCGCAGGAAATTGTGACCATGTGCGGCGTAAACCCAGGCCGTGCGAAAAATCAGGTGGTCGGCGCCGCTGGCCTTGAGCGCTTGCTCGCCTGCCAGTTTGCTGCGGCCGTACGCACCCAGGGGTGCCGTGGCCGCATTCACCGCGTACGGCTGCGCCTGGCGACCATCGAACACGTAGTCCGTGGAATAGTGGATGACCAGTGCTCCGTGCGACGCGGCCCAGCGCCCGATCACGGCGACCGCCTCGCCGTTGATGCGTGTGGCCAGTGCCTCCTCCTGCTCGGCACGGTCGACGGCGGTGTAGGCGGCGGCGTTCACGATCACGTCCGGCTGCACGCGATCGAGCAGGCCAGGCAGCGATTCGGGGCGCGACAGGTCGGCGATCTCGCCCTGGCCGCCGTGGGTCAACACACCGTCGCGACTGGAGGCGATCAGATCGCCTTGCGCGGCCAGGCCGCCATGTTCAAGAAAGGTGCGACCAAGCTGGCCGTTGGCGCCCAGCAGAAGGGTTCTCACGGCACGTAGACCGGCAGCCGCTCCGGGAGCACGTCTTCAAGCAACGGAGTCTTGCCATCCTTGTCCGACAGCAGTGGGTCGCTGATCGGCCAGTCGATGCCAAGCGCGGCGTCGTTCCAGCGGATGCCGGCATCAACCTTCGGGTCGTACAGCGCCGTGCACTGATAGGTGAAAGTGGCGAACTCGGACAGCACGCAAAAGCCGTGCGCGAAACCTTCCGGTACCCAGAAGTGGCGGTGATTGCTTGAAGTCAGCATCACGCCAGTCGACTGGCCGAACGTAGGCGAACCGTGGCGGATATCCACCGCCACGTCGTAAACCTCGCCATCAAGCACACTGACCAATTTGCCTTGGGGGTTCGGCCACTGGTAGTGCAAGCCGCGCAGCACGCCGCGGGCTGAGCGCGAAACATTGGATTGCACGAAGTGGTGGTCGATGCCGGCGTCGTGGAATTTTGCCTGGTTGTAGCTCTCGTAGAAAAAGCCGCGGGTATCGCCGAACACCTGCGGTTCAAGGATCAGCGCACCGGGCAGTTTGGTCTCGATCACCTTCATCGTGCGTGTCCCTCCCGGACCAGCGCCTGCAGGTAGCGGCCGTAACCGGTCTTGGACAGCGGTTCGGCCAGGCGCAGCAGCTGCTCGTCGTCGATCCAGCGGTTGAGGTGGGCAATCTCCTCAGGACAGCACACTTTCAGTCCTTGCCGGTTCTCGATCGTCTCGATGTAGTTCCCCGCTTCCATCAGCGATTCGTGCGTGCCAGTGTCGAGCCAGGCAAAGCCGCGACCAAGCTGCTCCAGCTGAAGCGAACCATCGTCGAGGTAGCAGCGGTTGAGGTCAGTGATTTCCAGCTCGCCCCGCGCCGACGGTTGCAATGCCGCCGCGTAGTCGCAGACGCGCTCGTCGTAGAAATACAGGCCGGTGACGGCATAGTGGGACTTCGGCGCAACGGGCTTTTCCTCCAGTCCGATCACCTTGCCGCTAGCGTCGAATTCAGCCACGCCGTAGCGTTCCGGGTCCTTGACCCAATAGCCAAAGACGGTCGCACCATGCGTGCGCGCGGCGGCGTGCTTGAGTCGTTCGGTAAAGCCATGCCCGTAGAAAATGTTGTCACCCAGCACCAGGCAACTCGGTTTCGCGTCGACAAAGTCGTGGCCGATGGTGAACGCCTGCGCCAGTCCATCCGGCGAGGGCTGCACCGCGTAGCGGATGTCGACGCCCCACTGTGAGCCGTCACCGAGCAGGCGCTGGAACATTTCCTGCTCGTGCGGCGTGTTGATCACCAGTATCTCGCGGATGCCCGCCAGCATCAGGGTAGCCAGCGGGTAGTAGATCATCGGCTTGTCGTACACGGGCAGAAGCTGCTTGCTGATCGCGCGCGTGATCGGATGCAGCCGGGTGCCGGAACCCCCGGCCAGGATGATGCCTTTCTGTGTACTCATGCGCCGAGTCGCTCCATCCGGTAGCTGCCGTCGAGCACCCGCTGCACCCACGGTTGATGGTCGAGGTACCAGTCCACCGTCTGCGCGATGCCGCTTTCGAATGTATGCGTGGGTCGCCAGCCGAGTTCTTCCTGCAGCTTGCTGGAGTCTATGGCATAGCGGCGATCGTGGCCGGGGCGATCCTTCACGTGGGTGATCAAGGATTCGCGCGGTTTGCCGTCCGCCAGCGGTCGACGTGCGTCGAGCAACGCGCAGATCGCCTTCACCACGGTGATGTTCTCGCGCTCGGCGTTGCCTCCCACGTTGTAAGTCTCACCGACGCGGCCGGCCTCGAGCACGCGGCGGATCGCGCTGCAGTGGTCGCCGACGAACAGCCAGTCGCGGATATTTTTGCCGTCGCCATACACCGGCAGCGGCTCGCCAGCCAGCGCCTTGGCGATCACCAGCGGAATCAGCTTCTCGGGGAACTGGTATGGCCCGTAGTTGTTCGAGCAGTTGGTAGTCAGCACCGGCAAGCCGTAAGTGTGATGGAACGCGCGCACGAGATGGTCCGAAGCCGCCTTGGACGCGGAGTACGGTGAGTTCGGCGCATACGGCGTGGTTTCGGTGAACTTGCCTTCGGCACCCAGCGAGCCGTACACCTCGTCGGTCGAAACGTGCAGGAAGCGGAAGCGGTCGCGGCCCTCGCCCTCCAGTCCCCGCCAGTAGTCGCGGGCGCATTCGAGCAAACCCAGGGTACCGACCACGTTGGTCTGCACGAACTCTGCCGGGCCATCGATCGAGCGATCCACGTGTGACTCGGCAGCGAAATTCACGATGGCGTCGGGCCGATGCCGGGCGAGCAATTGTGTCACCGGCGCGCGGTCGCCGATGTCGCCGTGCACGAATTCGTACTCGGGGTTGCCATCAAGCGAGGCCAGCGTGTCGAGGTTGCCGGCGTACGTAAGCTTGTCCAGATTGATCACGCGCAGACCATCTGCCACTGCCTTGAGCACGAAGTTTGCGCCGATGAAACCCGCGCCGCCGGTGACAAGTAGGGTTCTCATGAGGGGCTACGCCTTCCGATGGGCCAAGACTGCACATTGTCGCATGGCGGTCGCGTCGGATTGAAACGATGGTCAGGGTGATGCGACATGGTGGCATCTGCATGCATTCAGGAAGTGGTCGAATTCGTGGATATAATGACGGGTTCATCTACGCGACTCCGGATTTTCCAGTCGTTGCCACGCTAACCGGTACTTGCCATGATCAAGAAACCACCCGCTCCACGTCACGGATTCGGAACCCGGGCCATTCACGCAGGCCAGCATCCCGACCCCAGCACCGGCGCCATCATGACGCCGATCTATGCCACTTCGACCTACGTGCAGCAAAGCCCCGGTGTACACAAGGGTTATGAGTATTCGCGCACGCAGAACCCCACGCGGATGGCCTACGAGCGCTGCGTGGCCGACCTGGAAGGCGGCATAGCGGGCTTTGCGTTCGCCTCCGGCATGGCCGCAGCGGCGACCGTGCTGGATCTGCTCGACTCCGGCAGCCACGTGATTGCGATGGACGATCTGTACGGCGGCAGCTATCGGCTGTTCGAGAAAGTACGCCGGCGCTCGGCCGGGTTGGACTTCACCTTCATCGACCTGAACGACGGCGCAGCGCTGAAAGCGGCCCTGAAGCCGAACACGAAGATGATCTGGGCCGAAACACCCACCAATCCGATGCTGAAGCTCGTCGACTTGGCCAAGGTCGCCGCGTTCGCGAAGAAGCACGATCTGATCCTGGTGGTCGACAACACTTTCTGCTCGCCGATGGTGCAACGCCCGCTGGAATTCGGTGCCGACCTGGTGCTGCACTCGGCCACCAAGTACATCAACGGCCACTCCGACATGGTCGGCGGCATCGTGGTCGCCGGCAATCCGGAGCTGGTCGAGCCAATGGGTTTCCTGCAGAACTCCGTGGGCGCGGTGGCCGGACCGTTTGACGCCTTCCTTGCCATGCGCGGCCTCAAGACATTGCATCTGCGCATGCGCCAACACTGCGCCAGTGCGTTGGAGTTGGCGAGTTGGTTGGAAAAGCATCCAGCGGTGGAGCGCGTAATTTACCCCGGGTTGAAGAGCCACCCTCAGCACGCGCTGGCGAAGCGCCAGATGCATGGCTTCGGCGGCATCGTCACGATCGACGTCAAGGGAGGGCTGAAAAAGGCTCGCCGCATGCTGGAGCGCTGCGAGTTGTTCGCGCTAGCCGAATCTCTCGGTGGAGTAGAGAGCCTGATCGAGCATCCGGCGATCATGACGCATGCTTCGGTGCCAGCCGCCAACCGCAAGCGGTTAGGCATCAGCGATGGGCTGATCCGGTTGTCGGTGGGAGTGGAGGATGTGTCCGACCTTCGCGATGAGCTTGAACGCACATTGGCCTGAGCCCGGCGCGGGTTCAATATCCGCTTCCGTGTCGCCGTGAGAAAATCCGTAACCAACGGTATCCGGCAACGTGCCGGACGGTGTCAATCCAGGAGTTATCGAGCCGCATGATCACCACTTACCGTTTGGCCGACCCCTTGTCGCCGTATCGGTCGCTGACGCGCCATTTCAAGTTGATCGTGCAGATGGCGCGGCGTGATGTGATTGGCCGCTACAGTGGATCGTTCGCGGGGTTGTTCTGGTCGTTCTTCAATCCGCTTCTGATGCTGGTGATCTATACATTCGTATTTGGTGTGATCTTCCACTCGAGATGGAATGAGCAGGTGAATGGCCATTTTGAGTTCGCGATCATCCTGTTCGCCGGCTTGAACATCAACACGTTCTTTTCTGAATGTGCAAATCGGGGCACGACGTTGATCGTGGAAAACACGAACTTCGTCAAGCGCGTGGTGTTTCCGTTGGAAAGTCTCTCTTGGAGCACGCTCGGGGCGGCACTGTTTCATCTGTTTGTATCAACCCTCGTGTTGATCGCCATCTCCCTGATCGTCAACGCGCGCGTGCCGTGGACGATCATTTATTTTCCGCTCGTGGTGGCGTGTTTTCTGCCGTTTGTCGCGGGCACGATCTGGCTGCTGGCATCGCTGGGCGTATTTTTGCGCGACCTGAAGCAGATCGTCGGCATCGTCACTACGGCGCTGATGTTCCTCGCGCCAATCCTCTATCCCAAGACACTCATACCCGCTGAATATCGGCATCTGCTTTATCTCAACCCGCTGACGGTCATCGCCGAGGCATCGCAGAACGTGCTGGTCTGGGGCAAACCGC
>JBDTEG010000013.1:0-76195 GCA_039922695.1 Rhodanobacter sp.
CGGCCGATTTCGCCGGCGCACGCTGGGTACTGCGCGAGCCTGGCTCGGCCACCCGCGCCACCAGCGAGCGCGCGCTGGCGCAATTGCCTCCCGGCGAGACCGTTCTGGAACTCGACCAGATCGAGGCAATCAAGCAGGTGGTGGTGGCTGGCCTCGGCATCGCCTGCCTGCCTGCGGTGGCGATCACCGATGCGGTTGCTGCCGGCCACCTCAGGGCACTCGATACCCCGTTCCTCGACCTGCGTCGCAAACTCTCGTTGTTGCTGCACCGGCAGAAGTATCGGGGTGCCTTGCTCGACGCGTTTCTCGAAGCGTTGTAGTCGCCCTGCGCCGATCAGCCGACGAAGCCGGAGAGCATGGCTTCGGCCTGTTCATGCGTATGCGCGCGCAGCAACTCGGACGCATGCCGACGCAGCTGCGCGTGGTCCAGCGTGGCGAGGCGATCTCGCACGGGCAGGATCTGGCTCGGATGCATGCTGAATTCGTGCAGGCCAAGCAGCAGCAGCAAGGCGGTGAAGTTGATGTCGCCGGCAATCTCGCCGCACAGGCTCACCGGCTTCTTCGCGCGGCGGCCGGCACTGATCACGTGCGACAGGAGGCGTAGCAGCGCTGGCTGCAGCGGGTTGTAGATATTCTCCAGCGCGTCGTTGCCGCGGTCGGCTGCGAGGACGTACTGGGCCAGGTCGTTGGTGCCGATGGCCAGGAAGTCGCAGTATTCCAGCAGGGCACGCACGTTGATCGCTGCGGCAGGCACTTCGATCATCGCGCCCAGCGGCAGCTTCTCCGGCAGGTCGATGTTCTCGCGTTTGAGCTCCTGTCGCGCCAGCTTGAACAGGGTACGCACGGCGATGAGCTCGTCCGGCTGGGTTACCATCGGCACCAGCACGCGGTCCGGGCCGTAGCAGCCGGCACGCAGGATCGCGCGGATCTGGGTGGTGAACACCGACGGATGACGCAGCGACAGGCGCACGCCGCGCACGCCCAGTGCCGGATTTTCCTCGCCACGAGTGGCCAGGCCGGCGGCATCGGCCTTGTCGGCACCCAGGTCCATGGTGCGGATTGTCACCGGCAACCCGCCCATGCCCATCACCAGGTCGCGATAGGCGATGAACTGCTCTTCCTCGGAAGGAAGTACACGCTTGCGCAGGAACAGGAACTCGGTGCGATAAAGACCTACGCCGTCGGCACCGCGGGCGCGCGCCATCACCACGTCGGTGCTCGTCTCGGCATTGGCCAGCAGTGCGATCTCGACGCCGTCACGGGTACGCGTCGGTGCGTTGGCGAGTTTTGCCAGGCGACGCCCCTCGTTGAGGGCCTCGCGCTGCCATGCGCGGTAGTGGGAAAGGTCTTGCGCGGTGGGATGCACCACCGTCTCGCCGCGCTCGGCGTCGAGCAGGATCAAGTCGTCATCGTGGATGTTGGTCAGCGCGTCCCGCGTGCCCACCAGCATCGGCAGGCCCAGGCTGCGCGCCAGGATCGCGCTGTGCGAATAGGCGCTGCCCGAGTTGGCGACCACACCGAGCAGGCCGTTGCCGGCGAGCTGGGCCATGTCGGCGGGCGCGATGCTGTCGGCAATCAGGATCTCGCCAACCCGCGCGGCCAGCTTGCGCTCTTCCGGGCTGGTCTGTCGTTGCAACGCGGAGATGACCCGGTTGATCACCTGTTCGACGTCTTCCTTGCGGCTGCGCAGGTACGGATCGTCCATCGCCTCGAACACGGCGGACAGGCGGTCGCGCTGCTTCTTCAGCGCTGCACCCGGACGATAGCGGCCGATCCGCACCAGGTCATCCAGTCCGCGCAGCAGCTCGGCGTCGTCCAGCAGCAGGCTGTGCGCGTCAATGAACTCGTTGACCTCGCGCGCCAGCGCACCGTGCAACTTGCCGCGCAATTCGCGCAGCTCCTGCCGCGCGGTATCCAGCGCCAGGTGCAGCAACTTCAGCTCGTCCTCGACCTCTTGCTCTTCCAGCGGGCGAGTGTCGACGGCGTAGCGACTGGGTTGCACCAGTCGCGCGCGGCCCAGCGCCATGCCGTGCGCGGCGACGGTACCGGGGAGGACGTGTCTCACGGGTGGCTCCTGGTGGAGCCGGGAAACGGGAAGTGGGGAACCGGGAACAGGGAAAGAATGCATGGATCTTGGAGGGGCGCCAGAATGAGACGCGAGGAAACCGCGAGTGACGCGCTTGCGCGGTCCCGCATGTTCCCCGTTCCCCGTTCCCCGTTCCCTGCTCTCATCTCATGCTCCCTCGTCGAACTTGCGCTCGAACAGATCCGCCACCGCCGCCACGGCAGCGTCTTCATCCGGGCCATCGGCACGCACGCTGAGTGTGGTGCCGATGCCGGCGGCGAGCATCATCACGCCCATGATGCTCTGGGCGTTGATTTCGCGACCCTTGCTGACCAGCCACACCGTGGATTTGAAGCCTTGCACCAGTTGCACCAGCTTGGCCGATGCACGGGCGTGCAGGCCGAGCTTGTTGGAGACGACGATTTCTAGTTCAAGCATGATCGATGAAGATTCCGCCGCGGCCACCGCTGGCGGCGATTTCGGCCAGCTCGTCCAGTGGTTTTTCCGCATAGTTGAGAACGCGCAGCAGCATCGGCAGGTTAAGGCCGGACACGCAACGCAGGTGGACGCCAAGCGCCGCGAGCGACAACCCGATGTTGCACGGCGTGGCGCCGTACAGGTCGGCCAGGATCAGGACGCCGTCACCCTCGTCGAGATCGCGCGCATGGTGGGCGGTCAGCGAACGCATGACTTCCGGATCGGCTTGCGGCGGAACTTCCACCGCCGTCACCCGCAACGAAAGTTTCGGCATCACATGGTGCGCGGCGGAGATCAGCGCCTGGCCGACCGACTCGTGCGTCATCAGCAGCACGCCGACGCTCACGGCCCGTTGTCCGTGACGTGGATGGACGGGAGCGCCATGCTGGTCATTCGAGCTCACGATGGAAGGTAAGGACGCCTTCGCGCTTGGCGCGGTAGCGGGCGGCGAGCTTCTCGACCAGATAGACCGAGCGATGGCGGCCACCGGTGCAACCGATCGACACGGTCAGGTAGCTGCGGTCGTCCTGTTCGAAGCGCGGAATCCAGGCATCCAGCCACTGCGCCGTGTCATGGAAGTATTCGTTGACCAGCGCTTCGCCGTCGAGGAATTCGCGTACCGGCGCGTCCTTGCCGGACAACGGGCGCAGGTGCGGTTGCCAATGCGGGTTGGGCAGGCAGCGCGCGTCGAACACGAAGTCCGCGTCCAGCGGCAGGCCGCGGCGGAAGGCGAATGACTGGAACATCAGGGTCAACCCTTCGGTGGCCTGGGCATAACCGGTGGCAACCAGTCGACGCAGCTGGTGCACGTTGAGGTCGCTGGAATCAATCACCTTCTCGGCGATCGCCATCAACGGACGCAGCAGGCGACGTTCCTCGACGATGGCGTCGGCCAGCGACACCCCGCGCAGGGCCAGCGGATGACGGCGACGCGTCTCCGAATAGCGCTTGATCAGCACCTCGTCGCGGCAATCCAGAAAGATCAGATGCACCTGCGCGCCGGCCGCGGCCAGGTCGGACAGCACGCTTGGAAGATGGACGAAATCCTCGCCCCGATTGCGCACGTCCATGCCCACCGCGATGCGTCGGCGTCGGCTGCTGCGATCTTGCAGTACCGCCTTCACCAGATGCGGCAGCAGGCTGCCGGGCAGGTTGTCGACGCAGTAGAAATCCAGATCCTCCAGCGCGCGCAGTGCCACCGTCTTGCCGCCGCCGGACAGGCCGGTGAGCACGATCAGGTGGATCGCCTCGGGTGCGTTGAAAGGAGTCAGCGGATCCTCGTTCTCGTTCTCGTTCATGTGTTCACCATGGGGGCAGGCGCCGCAACTGGTGCGCCTGGCGGTCGATGAAAGTCTGCGCCGGATCGATGCCCTTGCTCTTCAGCGCGTGGCTGCGCACGGCCGCTTCCACCAGCACCGCGATATTGCGTCCGGAGGCCACCGGAATGGTAATCATCGGCACGGCCACGTCGAGGATCTGGCGATGGCCGATGTCGCCAGTGAGGCGGGTCAGTCCGTCGCCGCTTTCGTCAGCATTGTAGTCGTCTTCGCGCAGGGGCTTGAGATGCACCACCAGACGCAGATACTTGGAGGTCTTCACGGACATGTGGCCGAACATTTCGCGCACGTTGAGCACGCCAAGACCGCGTACCTCGAGCAGATCCTGCAACAACTCCGGGCAGGTGCCGTCGATCACGTCGGGCGCGATCAGGGTGAACTCGGTGGCGTCGTCCGCGACCAGGCGGTGGCCGCGGCTGATCAGCTCCAGTGCCAGCTCGCTCTTGCCGGAGCCGGCCTCGCCGGTGATCAGCACGCCGATCGAAAACACTTCCAGGAACACCCCATGCAGGGTGGTCTTGGCGGCCAGCATCCGCGCCAGGTGGTACTGCAGATAAGTCAGCAGCTCGTGGCCGCGCTTGGGGCTGCTCCACAGCGGCATATCGGTTTCTTCGGCGACCTCGCGCAGGTCGGCGGGCACCGACTGGTCCTTGGTCACCAGCAGTGCCACGGGCTGGTAGGCGGCAATCTTGTGCATCACTTCCCAGCGCTGGCGCGAATCCAGTCCGTCGAGGAAGTTCAGCTCCTCCGAACCGATGATCTGGATCTTGTTCGGATAGATGACGTTGAGGTAACCGATCAGCGAGGGCCGGCGCGCCTGGGCCACGCCCGGCTCGAGCACGCGCGACTCGCCGCGCATGCCGGATATCCAGCGCAGTGCCATGCGCTCGTGGACGCTGTCGTAGAGTTGTCGCGCGCTGATCCGATCCAAGCCAGGGCCCTTGTGTCACGTGATGAACCCACCGTTTGCGCGGACTCGCGACCATTGTGCCAGCTTGGGGAGAAAGCGTCGTGCAGGAACGAAAACGGCCCGCCGTGTCCAGGCGGGCCGCGTGCGTGGGGGATGAGGGGCAGTCAACCGTACTGGCGTTCTTCGCGTGCCTCGCGTTGGTGCTTGTCGGCAACCTTGTCGCGGTACTTGCGCAGTTGTGCGACCAACTTGTCGAACAGCACGTCGATCGAGGCGTACATGTCGGCCTCGGTGGCTTCGGCATGCAGCGTGGTCCCGACCGCGTTCAAGGTACCGTCGGCACGTTGTTGGAGTTTGTCCAGGGACAGCACGACCACGAGACTTTTCAGCTTGTCATCGAGTCGTGTAAGGCGGTCGAGCTTGGCGGTGGCGTGATCGCGCAGGGCCGGGGTGACTTCAATCTGCTGGCCGCTGAGTTGGAATTGCATGGGGGCGCCTCCTCTTGTGGTGCAGTGCCGCATTTCGCGGCGGGTAGACGTGCCGTTACCGCTGGTCGCCGACACATCGTCAGTTCATCTCTAGCAGGTATGGGAACGCTTTTCCGTTAACCAAGTTCCCCGACCCGTTTGAGCGACCACTCAGCTGGCACGCTGGCGTTCGCTGGAGGTGGGTATGCGCAGTCCCTCCCGGTATTTGGCGACGGTGCGGCGCGCGACCTGGATGCCCTTCGATTGCAATGCCTCGGCGATCGTCTGGTCAGATAGCGGCTTGCGCGGGTCTTCCGCGTCAATCAGCTTGCGCAGCATGGCCTGGATCGCCGTGGCTGAAGCACTGCCGCCGTCCTCGGTGGACACGCCGCTGGAGAAAAAGTACTTGAGCTCGAAGGTGCCGCGCGGCGTGTGCAGGTACTTCCGCGTGGTGACCCGCGAAATGGTGGACTCGTGCATGCCCACCTCCTCCGCCACCTCGCGCAACACCAGTGGGTGCATGGCTTCGGGGCCGTAGTCGAGGAAGGCGCTCTGCCGGCGCACGATCGCTTCGGACACCTTCAGCAGGGTCTCGGCGCGTGATTCCAGGCTCTTGATCAGCCAGCGCGCCTCCTGCAACTGGCCGCGCATCCAGCTGGCATCGTCGCCGCGCGCCTTGGCGATCAGGCCGCAGTAATGCTGGTTCAGACCCAGCCGCGGCTGCGAGTCGGGGTTCAGGCTGACCCGCCAGCGGCTACCGTCGCGTATCGCGTAGGCGTCCGGCGCCACGTATTCCACCGGCGTGGTGTCCAGCGCGGCACCCGGACGCGGATCGAGGCTGCGGATCAATACCGCTGCCTCGGCGATCTCATCCGGATGGGCGTGCAGGCGACGCGCCAGCCTGGCGATGTCGTTGCGTGCCAGCAGATCCAGCTCGGCATCGACGATGCGCAACGCCAGCTCGCGATGCGGGGTTTCTGCGCCGAATTGTTCCAGTTGCACGCGCAGGCAATCGCGCAGATCCAGACTGCCCACGCCTGCTGGATCGAAGCCTTGCAGTTGACGGCGGACGCTTTCGATCTCCGCGATGCTTGCGTCGAGCTCGCCCGGCAAGGCCGCCAGCACCGCGTCCAGTCCCTCGGTGAGGTAGCCCGCCGGGCTGAGTGCGTCGATCAGCACGGTGGCGATCAGGTGCTCGCGCGGGGTGAACGGGGCCAGGTTGAGCTGCCACATCAGGTGTTGCTGCAACGTCTCGGGCGCCGCGTTCTGCGGTTCGAAGTCGTCATCGCCACGGGAGCCGCTGCCACTGCTAGTGCTGCCTGCATGGTTGCTTGAGAAATCGATCGGCGATTCGGCCGGGCCACCGCCATCGGCCCAGTCCACGGTCTCGCCGTCACTGTCCCCGTCGCTGCTGCTGGACTTGTCCGGGATCTGGTACTCGTTCTCCGCAGCGTCGCTGGTTTCAGTCTCGTCGTCCTCGACCTCTTCCGCAAACTCCAGCAGGGGGTTGCTTTCGGCGATCTGGCGCAGCTCGGCTTCCAGCTCAAGCTGAGACAACTGCAACAGGCGAATCGCCTGCTGCAGTTGCGGCGTCAGGGTCAGCTGCTGATGGAGGCGAAACTGTAAGGCGGGTTTCATGCCAGCCAGATCGAGGGAACGTGCCTCCATCCTAGCGCGTGGCCGGGGACGCGGCCATAGGTCTTGGCCTGGATCTTGCCGGACGATGTCAGAGGCGAAACTCGCGACCCAGATAGACCTCGCGCACTTTCTCGTCCGCGAGGATGTGCGCCGGGGTGCCTCGCGAAAGCACCTCGCCCTCGTTCAGGATGTAGGCGCGGTCGCAGATGCCGAGGGTTTCGCGCACGTTGTGGTCGGTGATCAGCACCCCGATCCCGCGCTCTTTCAGGTGCCGCACAATGCGCTGGATCTCCCCGACCGAGATCGGGTCGACGCCGGCGAAGGGTTCGTCTAGCAGCATGTAGCGCGGATTGGCGGCCAGGGCACGGGCAATTTCCACGCGTCGGCGCTCACCACCGGACAGGCTGATGCCTTTCTGGTCCGCGATGTGCGCGATCTTCAATTCATCCAGCAGGCTTTCCAGTTCGCCATTGCGTTGCTGCGTGCTGAGTCCCTTGCGCAGTTCCAGCACCGCCATGACGTTGTCGGCCACGCTGAGCCGGCGGAATACCGAAGCCTCCTGTGGCAGATAACCGATACCCAGGCGTGCGCGCGCGTGCATCGGCAGGCCGGTGATGTCCTGCTTGTCCAGGGTGATGCGCCCGGCGTCGGCCTCGATCAGGCCCACCACCATGTAGAAGCAGGTGGTTTTGCCCGCACCGTTGGGACCGAGCAGGCCGACGACCTCGCCCTCCCGAATCGAGAACGCAAAGTGACGCACGACCTGGCGCGCCTTGAAGCTTTTCTGCAGGCCTGCGGCGGAGAGCATGGATTCAGCGATTTCCCTGCGGTGACACGCTGCTGCTGGCAGCAGCCGGCTTGCCGCCTGGCGAGGAGGCGGCCGCGGGCTTGGCCTTGGGCAGGAACACGCCGTGTACCAGGCCATCACCACCGGAGTCGCCGGTGATCTGGCTGTTTTCGGTGTTGTAAGTCAACTTGTCGCCATGGAACTCGCCGCGACCTTGCTGTTTGACCGAAGCTTGTCCGGTGAGCACGGCGATGTCGTGGATATTGTCGTAGTCAAGTTGCGCGGCGTTGCCGGTCATCAGGTTGCCGTTGTCGTCCAGTTGCTGGATGTGCGCCGGTTTGCCGGTCACCACCACGCGGGAGATCGCGCTGTTGGCGTCGAGGTAGATCTTGGCGAGGTCGCCGGTAAGCAGCAGCGTGCCCTGGGTGATCTTCACGTTGCCGGTAAGTGTGGTCACCGTATTCGGTGCATTGTAGGCATCGGTGTGTCTGGCTGCGAAGTTCATCGGTTGCTGGCGGTCGGACTGCTTGGCCACGACCCACGCGGGCAGCAGCAGCAGCGAACAGGCCGCCAGCAGGCCAATGGCCCAGCGGCGGCTAGCGCTTGCGCGGCGGGAACGAGCCGTGGCTGTCATCGAGCAACTCCAGGTGATTGTCATTGAGGTTGGCACGCATGCCGACGCCGCCCATTCTACGGTCGCCCTGGGCCATCTGTACCGGTGTGGCGGTTTCCATGCGGTTCTGTCGCGGCCATGCGGTGACGTCGGAGGTCTGCAGCGAGGCCGCCGGTTGGGCTATGCCATGCGCGTCGCTGAACGCCGGACGGTGCATGCTGACCGGTCCCTGCAGCTTCAGCAGCGTGCCGGGCTTGTTGACCCAACCGTACAGCGATTGCCCGCGCCACTCGGGCACGCCAGGCTCCCGGGCTGGCATCTGGAAGGTCGGGGTGTCGAGGTACAGCGAATCATCACCCTCGCGGCGTTCGACGCGCGGCGACTGCACATGGAGTCCCGGTTTGCCGTCGACGCCGAACTCGGTGACCTTGGCGTCGATCAGCGTGTAGCCCGATCGCGGTGGCCCGACGAAGGCCTGGGTGCGCGGCACCGGTCCCAGCCACCACAGCAGCAACTGGCTGGCGCCCGCGGCCAGGGCAACGAGGACGATCAAGGCCGGCAGGCGCCGGTCGCGCAACCACAGGCGCAGGCTCACTGCCAGTGCTCCCGCTCCGCGTCACTCTTGCCTTGGCCGTGCAGGATGAGATCGCAAACTTCGCGGGCGGCGCCTTCACCACCGCGCTGACGGGTCTGCCAATGTGCTGCCTCGACGATCCACGGGTGCGCATTGGCGACAGCCACCGCCATCCCCACCATACGCATCGGTGCCAGGTCGGGCAGGTCGTCGCCCACGTAGGCGACCTGCTCGGCTTGCAGATGCAGCGCGTCCAGCAGTTCCCGCAGGCAGGCCCTCTTGTCGCCCTGGCCCTGGTAGACATGGGCAATGTCCAGTTCCTCGGCACGCAGGGCGACGGGATGACTGATCCGGGCGGTGATCAACGCGACCTCCACGCCATGGGCCCGGAGGCGCTTCAGGCCGAGCCCGTCGTGCACATGGAAGACCTTGGTCTCGTGACCGTCCTCGGCGTACCAGAGCCGCCCGTCGGTCAGGGTGCCGTCCACGTCGAATACTGCCAAGCGGATTTTCGCGGCGCGGGAGAGCAAGTCGTCGGTGAAGTCGGGGGGCGAGTCGGGGAGCATGGTCCGGGCTTGCGTAATGGTGAGCGTCAAAAGCAGGCGTGCCTGATTTGTGATTCGTCCAGACGAGTCAGATCAGACCACACGAGCGCGGAGCAGATCATGAATGTTCAGTGCGCCGACCACGTGTCGCTCGTCGTCCACCACCAGCAGCGCGTGGATCTGGTGTTTTTCCATAAGCTGCGCGGCCTCGGCCGCCAGCCGGTCGGCACCGATCGTCTTGGGACCGCGAGTCATCAGCTCGGCCACGAGGGCGCCACGCAGGTTCACGCCCTCGTCGTCCAGCGCGCGACGCAGGTCACCATCGGTGAACACCCCGACCAGGCGCTGGTCGGCATCGATCACCGCGGTCATGCCCAGATGCTTGCGGGTCATCTCCATCAGAGCGGCGGTGAGTGTGGCATCCGGCGACACCATTGGGACATCGTCGCCAGTGTGCATCACGTCGCTGATGTGCAGCAGCAGGCGGCGGCCCAGCGCGCCGGCCGGGTGTGAGCGGGCGAAATCGTCCGAGGTGAATCCGCGTGCCTCCAGCAGTGCGATCGCCAGCGCATCGCCCAGCACCAGCGCCACCGTCGTGCTGGTCGTGGGCGCCAGGCCCAGCGGACAAGCTTCGCTTGAAATGCTGCCGTCCAGGTGCACGTCTGCCTCGCGCGCCAGTGACGAGTGGGGTTTGCCGGTGATCACGATCAGTGGAATGCCCTGACGCTTGATGAGCGGCAGGATGAACAGCAATTCGTCGGTTTCGCCTGAATAGGACAATGCCAGCACCACGTCCTCAGGCAAGATCATGCCGAGGTCGCCGTGGCTTGCCTCGCCGGGATGCACGAAGAACGCCGGCGTGCCGGTGGAGGCGAGGGTCGCCGCAATCTTGCGCGCCACGTGCCCCGACTTGCCCATCCCGCTGACGACGACGCGGCCACGGCAGGCCAGGATCAGACGGCAGGCTTCGACGAAATGGGTGCCGATCCGCGGCTCGAGCGCGCCAATCGCGGTCGCTTCCGTGGCGATCACCGTGCGCGCGCTGCGCGTGATGGCTTCGGGGCTAAGGTCGGTCGGCGCGGGCGGGGCGATGCGTGCGTTCATGGGGGCTCGGGTGGGGGAGAGTCGACACCGGCGCCGCTGGCGGACCGCCGTCGTTTCTGTGCCACAGGAATTCCATTACCATGGCATATTCATATTTTAACGTCATATGCCAGCCACATGGTGCCGCGCCGCGCGGAAATCCATGATCGCGCCGGCCCGACCTCCTTACGGAACGCCCGATGGACCCCAGCCGCATACAGGCAATGATCGAAGACGGCTTGCCCGGTGCCCGGGTCGAGGTCGAGGGCGCCGATGGCGTGCATTTCGACGCGACCGTGGTGGCCACCCAGTTCGCCGGCAAGCTGCCGCTGGCACGCCATCGACTGGTGTACGCGACCCTGGGTGACCTGATGGGCGGCGCAATACACGCGCTGGCGCTGAAAGCGCTGACACCCGAAGAGGCCGGGATGACCCGCCGTTCGCCTGGTGAAGGCCGCGATACGTGATTGGGAATACTTGAACTGCCATCCCGGTCTACATCCCCATCGCGCCGTGCCAACCTCCAATCCCGCATCCCGACTCCCGAAACGAACCATGGCAAAGATCCTGATCAATGGCGGCGTGCCGCTCCAAGGCGAGGTCGGCATTTCCGGCGCGAAGAACGCCGTGCTGCCGATTCTGGCCGCCTGCCTGCTGGCCGATGAACCAGTCAGCATCGGCAACGTGCCGCACCTGCACGACGTCACCACCTTCATTGAACTGCTGGGCCAGATGGGCGTGCAACTGGTGCTGGATGACCGCATGAAGATGCACATCGACCCGCGCACCACCAATACCTGCGTGGCGCCGTACGACCTGGTACGCACGATGCGCGCCTCGATCCTGGTGCTGGGTCCGCTGGTGGCGCGCTTTGGCCAGGCCGAGGTATCGCTACCCGGCGGCTGTGCGATCGGCTCGCGCCCGGTCGACCAGCACATCCGCGGGCTGCAGGCGCTCGGCGCCGAAATCACGGTCGAGAACGGCTACATCAAGGCAAAGGCGTCGCGATTGAAGGGCGCGCGAGTCAACATGGACATGGTCACCGTCACCGGCACCGAGAACATCATGATGGCCGCGACCCTGGCCCAGGGCACCACGGTGATCGACAACGCCGCGCAGGAGCCCGAGGTGGTGGACCTGGCCAATTGCCTGATCGCCATGGGCGCGCAGATCGAGGGCGCCGGCAGCTCCACCATGGTGATCCACGGCGTCGAACGTCTGCACGGCGCCGACTACAGCGTGCTGCCCGACCGCATCGAGACCGGCACCTTCCTGGTCGGCGCGGCGATGACCGGAGGCAAGGTGCGCACGCGCCATGCGCGCGCCAACACGCTGGACGCGGTGCTGGCCAAACTGGAGGAATCCGGCGCGCACATTTCCACTGGCGACGACTGGATCGAGCTGGACATGGGCGGACGCCGGCCGAAGGCCGTCAATATCAGCACCGCACCGTACCCCGCGTTCCCGACGGACATGCAGGCGCAGTTCACCGCGCTCAACTGCGTCGCCGAAGGCACCGGCGTGGTTACCGAGACGGTGTTCGAGAACCGCTTCATGCATGCGCATGAGTTGCAACGCCTCGGCGCCGACATCCGCCTCGAGGGCAACACCGCGATCGTGCAGGGCGTGAAGCAGATGAGCGGCGCGCCGATCATGGCAACCGACCTGCGCGCGTCAGCCTGTCTGGTGCTGGCTGGCCTGGTGGCCAGCGGTGAAACCGTGGTGGATCGTGTCTACCACATCGATCGCGGCTACGAGAACATCGAGGAGAAGCTCGGCGTGCTGGGCGCGAGGATCCGGCGTCTGCCGAACTGACGCGTCATCACCACCGGACAGCACAGTTGATGGCGTTCTATTGGCGATTGAAGGACATCCCGGAATTGCAGGCCACGCCACCGGCAATCCAGCGACGCTTGTGGAGCGAAGCGGTGACACGCAGCCTTGCCCCACGCTACCTGCTTCTGCTGTTCGCCAACTTCCTGCTCGGCATCTTGACGTGCGCGCTTGCCGTGTACCTGCTCGGATTCGGTGAGCACGCCTGGTGGTGGGCGCTGCTCGGACTCCCGCTGGCCGGCATACTCAACGACTATCTGGTGACCCAGCCGCGAGCACGCGGCTGGTTGCGCGAGCATGCCGGCGAACTGGATCGCTACGTGACTACTTGAAGCGTCATGGCGACTGGAAGCTCACCAGCTCCATCACCAGGTCGCCGCCATCGTGCTGCGACAGCTTCACCGGCAGCGGGTAGCGCACGGGGGCATACCAGGCGCTGAAGCCGCGCTCGGCGTCGGTGCGGTCGACCCGTTCTGCATCGAAGCTGCCGGCCGGAACGTTCACGGTTTCCTTGCCGGTTACCTTGAATTGCTGGGTCTCCACTTTCTGGCGCACCGCAACGGCGAGCGCTACCTGTTGCTTGCCGGCCTGCAGCGCCACGCCCAGTGCCAGCGGCAGGGTGTTGCGCTCGACGATGCCCGGCTTGGCCGCATAGGTCTCGGTGCCCTTGCTGCCATCGACGCTGACCTGGTTGGTGCTCCAGTCGACGCGCAGGTGGCGCTGCTTGCTCTTGATGCCGGTGTGCAGCTCGTAGTCATAGCCGAGTGCTTCGGGCAGGTCGCCCTTCCAGCGAAACCGTGACGTTTCGTCCGTGCTGGCGCCAAGCATTGCCGCCAGGCCAGCGGTACCCTTGATGTTCTTGTGGTAAGTCCACTGCCCGTTGCCATCGTCGTGCAGGCTGATGGTAGCGGTCCCCAGCGGGCTGCCGCCGCGCGAAACCTTGTAGGTGGCGGTGAAGGCCGTCGGCGTAGCGGCATTTGCCGTGCCGCAGAGCAGGGCAAGTCCGAGCAGGGGGAGGAGCAGGCATTGGGTTCTCATGCGACGAGTCTGCCCATGGCCCGCTGAACGGTGCATCACTCCAGCCCGTGCTCGCCCAGATGGAGCGGTACCGACAACACTCGACCGTCATAGTGCGCCGCGTTCGCCTGCCATTGCAGGCGCCGGTTGGCCAGCACGGCCAGCACCGCCGGCAGCAGGCGATGCTCCAGTGGCAACAGGCGGTTCGCCAGACGTTGTTCATCATCGCCGGGCTCGATCATGAGCCGTGCCTGCGCGATCACCGGGCCGCCGTCGAGCTCGGCGGTCACGAAGTGCACGCTCGCACCGTGTTCGGCATCGCCCGCCTCGAGCGCGCGCCGATGGGTATGCAGGCCGCGGTATTTGGGCAGCAGCGACGGGTGGATGTTGATGATGCGGCCCACCCACGGGCGCAACGCTTCACCGTCGATGACGCGCATGAAGCCGGCCAGCACCAGCAGCTCTGCGCCGCTGCTGGTGATGCGAGCGAACAGATCGAGATCAAATGCGCGCCGGTCCGGGTAACCGCGAGGATCCATCGCCAGAGTGGGAATGTTGGCCTCTTCGGCAACGCGCAGGGCGCCCGCAGCGGCCTTGTCGCTGCCGACCAGCACGAATTCGACCGGCAGCTCGCCACGAGCCCTCGCATCGAGCAGGGCGACGAGATTGCTGCCCCGCCCGGAGGCGAGTACGGCGACTTTGGCGGGGGTATCCGACACCGCGCGGTCAGTCGATACGCACGCGATCTGCGCCGTTCGCGGGCACCACTTCACCAATCACCGAGCTGGCCAACCCGTGCCGTGCCAGCAAGGCCGATGCGCCAACCACCGCGCCGCGCGGGAGGATGACGGTGAAGCCGACGCCGCAGTTGAACGTGCGCCACATTTCCTCGCGCGCCACATTGCCCTCGCGCATCAGCCAGTCGAACACGGGCGGCATCACGATGGCGGAAGCGTCCAGTGCCAGCCCCAGGTCGTCGGGTACCACGCGGATGATGTTTTCCCTGAGGCCGCCGCCGGTGATGTGGGCCATGCCGTGAACTCCGCCTGACTTCATCAACTCAAGCATCGCCTTGACGTAGATCGTGGTCGGCGCCATCAGCGCATCGCCCAGCTTCACCCCGCCGAGATCCAGTTCGAGCGGGTTGCCCGCGCGCTCGAGAATCCGGCGGACCAGCGAATAGCCATTCGAGTGCGGGCCGCTGGAGGCTATGCCGAGGACCACGTCGCCGGCGACAATCGCCGCGCCAGTCAGCATCCGCGACTTTTCCACGGCGCCAACGGTGAAGCCGGCCAGGTCGTATTCGCCCGCCGGGTACATGTCCGGCATCTCGGCAGTTTCGCCGCCAATCAGCGCGCAGCCGGCCAGCTCGCAGCCCCTGGCGATGCCGCCGACCACGGCCACCGCGGTCTCCACATCCAGCTTCCCGGTGGCAAAGTAATCGAGGAAGAACAGCGGCTCGGCACCCTGGACCAGTACGTCGTTGACGCACATCCCGACCAGGTCGATGCCGATGGTGTCGTGACGGTCGAGAAGCTGGGCCAGCTTCAGCTTGGTGCCAACGCCGTCGGTGCCGGACACCAGCACCGGTTCCTGGTAACGGCCGGACAGATCGAACAGGCCGCCAAAGCCGCCCAAACCGCCCATCACCTCAGGACGGTGTGTGCGCTTCACCAGCGGCTTGATGCGTTCGACCAGGGCATTGCCAGCGTCGATATCGACGCCGGCGGCGCGGTAGGTGAGGGCGTCAGACATGGCGAAAACCGGCGAGTACGAAACGCAGAATTCTAGCAGGGAGTGGCCTGGATACCCGACGAGTGGGTGTGGCTCCCGGTCGGCCCAGCTCCGTGCGGATGGACGCTGCGTGTTGGATTGGGCAGACTTCGCGTGAGTTTTCCCGAGGACGAACCCCGTGCCCATGCGCCTGCCCCGCCTGTTTATCGCTTTCCTGCTGCTGTGCCTCGCCGCGCTGCCGCCGTTGCACGCGCAGGCCGCCGGTTCACCTTATTCGGTTACGGTGCCGGTCCCCGATACCAGCGATGCGCAGCGCAGCCAGGCTTTCTCGACGGCGCTGGCGCAGGTCATGACGCGTGTCGCCGGTGGCCAGGATCTGCGCAGCAACCCCGGTTATGCCGAGGCTCTGGGCAGCGCCAGTTCGCTGGTGCAGAAGTTCCAGTACCAGCGTGCCGCCACCGGACTGGTGCTGGACGTGGATTTCGCACCGGCCTCCGTGCGTCGCCTGGTGACTCAACTGGGCGTGACCAGCGCGGGCATCAAGCCGCCGGTGTTGCTGCTGGTGCAGCGCGCTGACGGCAGCATGGTTGACCAGGCCACGTTGGCGAGTCTGGCCACCACGGCGGCTGCGCGAGGCACAAACGTGGTGTATCCGGCGCCCGCGAGCCAGATCGATACAGCCAAGGTGGCGGCGGCCGATCCGGCGGCGCTGGCGGCCATCAACCGGCAGTACCACACAGGCCTGGTGTTGTTGGGCAAACTGCATGATGGCAAAGCCGACTGGACGCTGATTTCCGGCGGCCAGGTGCAGCACTGGAGCCAGCAGGAAACCAGCGAAGAGGCGTTGCTCGCGGCAGCCGGCAACGGCATGGCTGATCGCCTCAGCCAGCAGCTGAACGTGATCGGGTCGGTTGCCAGCGAAGGCAAGCTCTGGGTGAGCGGGCTGGAGTCGGCTGCTGACTACGCCAGCCTGCTGGCCACGCTCAATGCCGACCCCTCGGTGCAGCAAGTCACGACCGCCGGCGCGCTGAACGATGGCGTGCTGCTCGACGTCAAGGCGTCGGTGCCGATGAATGCCTTGGCCGCGAACCTCGCCGCCAGCGGACGCCTGCTGCTGCAAGGGCAGCCGCATGACGGCGCGGACGCCAATCTGCGCTGGCTGCACGGAATTTCGCCATGAACCAGACGCGTGAGGTATCGCGCCGCTGGCAACTGCTGGCGATCACGGTGGTCATCGTCTACCTGATCTGGCTGCTGTCGCCGGTGCTGATGCCGTTCGCGGTAGCAGCGATGCTGGCGTATCTGGGCGATCCGCTGGCCGATCGGCTGGAGCGGATGGGACTGAACCGCATGTGGGCATCCACGATCGTCTTCGTGGTGTTGCTGGTCGCGGTCATTGGCGTGCTGGTGTTGTTGATTCCGTTGATTGCGCGGCAGGTCGAGAATCTCATCAGCAACCTGCCACGCTACGGCGACTGGGCACAGCACGTGGCATGGCCATGGCTGCAGGCCAAGCTGCACCTGGATGCGAACATGTTCGACAGCGATCGCCTGGTGACGATGATCAAGGCGCACATCGGCTCGATTGGCGGCGTGGCGACCGTGGTACTGGGCACGGTATCGCGCTCCGGCGTGGGTATCGCCATGTGGCTGACCAACCTGGTACTGATTCCGGTGGTGGCGTTCTACCTGCTGCGCGATTGGGATCGCCTCGTGTCCACAGTCGACGGCATGCTGCCGCGTTCGGTGCAACCGACCATCGCGCACCTGGCGCGCGAGTCGGACCACATCCTGGGCGCCTTCGTGCGTGGCCAGCTGTTGGTCATGTTGGCACTGGGTGTGTTCTACGCTGCCGGGCTGGGTTTGACGGGGCTCTCGGTCGGGCTGCTGATCGGCATCGTCGCCGGTCTGCTCAGCTTCGTGCCTTACCTGGGTTTCATCATTGGCTTCGTTGCCGCCATCATCGCTGTGCTGGTGCAGTTCGGCGACTGGACGCATGTGTTGCTGGTCTGCGCTGTGTTTGCCGTGGGCCAGTTGCTGGAGGGATACGTCCTGGTACCCAAGCTGGTCGGCGACAAGATCGGCCTGCATCCGGTGGCAGTGATCTTCGCGGTGCTGGCCGGCGGTTACCTGTTCGGATTTCTCGGCGTGCTGCTGGCCCTGCCGGCCGCCTCGGTGATCGTGGTGTTGCTGCGCTACCTGATCGAACGGTACCGGAGGAGCGAGCTGTACACCGAGGAGGGAGCGGACGATCCGGTGATTGCCGCAGTCGAGGTCGAAGTGCACCAGGACGGCGACACCGACACCCTCGTCGTGCCCTCGCCGGAAAGCCGACCCACCGAATGAACCCGCAGTTGCCGTTGGCCTTGCGCTGGCCGCGTCGCCAGCGTTTCGAACATTTCCATGCCGACGCCAATGCTGCCGCGGTGGATGCGGTCCGAACGCTTGCCCTCGAACCGGGCGCACCATGGATCTTCCTGCACGGCCCCGGCGGTAGCGGTCGCAGCCACCTGCTGCTGGCTGCGTGCCACGCCGCCACCGCGGTCGGTCGACGCGCGCAGTACCTGCCACTGGCCACGATGAGCGATCACGCTGATCTTCTGCGTGGCGTGACCGGCAGCGAGCTGCTGGCACTGGACGACCTCGGCGTCATCGCGGGCGACCACGAAGCCGAACACGCCTTGTTCGACCTATACAACCGACTGCGGGCGGATGGTGCGGCGCTGTTGTTCGCTGCCGACGTGTCGCCAGCTCGTCTCCTCATTGACCTGCCCGACCTGCGCTCGCGTCTCGGCGCCTGCACCCAGTTTGGGCTGAAACCGCTTGATGACAGGGAACGTCGGAATGTGCTCCGGGCGGGGGCAGCTGCTCGCGGCATCGAACTGGACGACAGCGTGCTGGACTGGTTGTTTGCGCGCTATGCCCGGGATCTTGGGGCGTTGCTGGATCTGCTGGATCGGCTGGACCACGCCTCGCTCGCGGCGCAGCGGCGGATCACGATTCCGTTCTTGCGCGAGCTGTTGCGTGATTCCCTCGTGTAGGAGCGCACCCTGTGCTCGATGCTGTTCGCGGTGTAGTTGTGATCGAATTCGCGTGAAAAACGTCGAGAGCCCGCGGCTTCAGTCACCTTTCTGGCGTGTTCGAGAGAACAGCAATCCAAAACAGAACGGACACACAACGATATGCCCGCTGCCATTTGCATACTTGCAACCTCGGCTGCGGCCAACGCAGTTGTGCATCATGGCGACGTTGCTGATGCAAACAAGCAACCAGCGCAAGCGTACACGCCGACGACCGACTGACGAGCTGGTTTTCGCGGCCAATCAGCTCATCCCAGTCGCCGACGCAGCGTCACGAATCCACCGATCAGCAATGCTCCCAAGGCAAACATTCCCAACGCAGCAGGCTCGGGCACGCTCGCGAAAGCAGGAGAGATGTAGCCTTTGAAATTCTGCAGAATCCTTGTGGATGTTCCGGTGTCGAGAATCCCCGAGCCGCCCTGGCGGATCACGCCTCCTTCAAATCCGACCAGCGAGCCCACCTCGGGGGTGGTAAGGAGACTGAACGACACTTGCTCCGGTGACCCAAATGGATCGAGTCTGCCATTGCCCAGACCTACAAGCCACTGGCCCGACGACGCTTGCTGGCTGAGAATCATGTTGAACGCAGGCAGCGCGGGAAAATCCGCAACCAGGATGTCCATCGACGATATCTCGCCAGCGACCGTGTCCACCAACATCACGCCGCTGAAGGTACCGCCGCCCGGGAGGAAACCGTTATTCCATTGCCCCTCGACATCGAACGACGTCGGTGTTGCCCCCGCAAGCGCCGGCAGGAATGCTGCGACAACAAGGCCCGCGAGCATGACCCGCTTCAATGATTTCAGCTTGACCTGTTTCATGCTCGACCTCCTGATGATCGCAGCGACGGGTTATCACGCTACCTGAGTGAAAGCGCCGGAGGGTTGAACACATCAACACGGCTCGCGCTTCTGCCGTGAGATGCAACGGACGCCTCCGACGTTCCCGAGCGTCACATCAGTGACGCGATTCGAGCTGTCGCCGCACTCCAGCGACCCACATGGGTTAACCGATACTCCAGCCGCGGCCGGGCCAGACGCGGTCTGCCGGAGCGGGCTCAAACGGGTGGTGAACAACCGGTGGTTTGGCGTAGTACTTGCGTTCGCTGCGACAGGCGCATCGCGAGTTTCGCGCGGTCAATGACCAGAGCAATCTTCTCGCGAACACTTGCGACCGCTCTCCGTGCACGGTGATCACAAGGTTTTCAGGTACTGCACCAGGTCACTCTTCTGCCGGGGCGTAAGCCACAACTTCTGTTTCGTGTTGTAAGCCTCCACGACATCCGCAAGCGTCGCCGCAGAGCCATCGTGGAAGTACGGTGCGTGTTGCCACAGACCGCGCAGCGGTGTGGTGCGGTACAGGCCAGTCGCTGAACGGGCCACGTAGAGCGCGTCCTTGGCCGCCGAGGCTGTAGGCGCGTGCAGCCTCTCGTTGGCGTCGGTGAAGTGCGGGCCACTGTGGCAACTCGAGCAGCCGGCATCCTTGAACACCAGCTTTCCGCGCTTCGCTGCGGCGGGCTCGAAGCTTCCTGCCGGCGGTGGTGGCGCCGCAATCGACAGTTGATACGCCTGCAGCGAGGCCAGCGCGCTGCTGGTCATGTCCTTGGTCCCGTTTACCACCAGCATTCCCGGGTGCCAGGTCGGCGCCAGGCCTGGGGTATGCGGGTTCAAATGGGTGCCGACCCGCGGATCCGAAAACACGCCCTGTCCGCCCATCTGGGTCACCGCCACGTAGCGGTTCCAATACGAGAGATTGGGGCCGTCGCCGGTATATACGACGCGATTCACGCCGGCCAGTCCGTACGCCGGCGGTATTACTGCCGGACTGCTGAGACCATCGACGTTCCAGCGCGCGTCATACATGCCAGGACCCCACGAATTCAATTGGGCCTTTTGCGCGTCGGAGAGGACCGGTGACAGCGCGACGATCGCGCCGGGGTTGAGGTCGTGGTTGGGCCAGCCATCGAGCCGGTGGCCGATGCCGGGTGCGAACGAATTGTCCACCGTCGAGTGGCACAGCGCGCACGTGACACCGAAGCGGGTCAAGGTGTCCTTGCCGTTGACGTTCTCGACCGTAGCCTGGGCGCCTACCACCGCGTTGAGTTTCAGCAGGGCGACCGTGATGGCCGGGTCATCCAGGTTGACGCTGCCGTCCGCAATGCCGTTCTTCACCGCATCGGGCAATGCGTCGACATCCACTTTCAGGCCGACTGCCAGCGCGGTTTTCGGGCTGACGGTGCTGATGACCTTGTCCATGTGCAACTGGTCCGTCCAGTGGATCTCATCGCCGAACGTGTCGTAGCGAAAGACCTGCTGGCCCTGCTTGATCAACGCTGCATGGCTTGCCGGCTGGCTCTGTCTGGTCGCCGCATAGATCGCGCCGACCGAGGTGGCGAGCAGCGAGAAACTGCCAGCGACCAGTACGGAGAAAATCTTTACCTTCTGTTCCATCGCGTTACCCTCTGGAATTTGGTGGTGTACCGACGATTCCACTGTTGCCTTGATCCAAGCCGAAGCCGGCCACACGTCGAAGCGACCGGCATGGGTTCGTCAACCGGCGGAACAGCAGTCACAGCCCAGCCGTATAGGCTCAACGTGACTGGCGTGGCTATGCGGGATCAACGGCGAGACGTGATGCTGCCGCGAAAGTTCTGCAGATAAATGGGCCCGTAGCCATAACCGAGGTCGATCGGCCCGCTGTTGCTGCCCTGCATGAACGAGCCTCCGCTGAAGCCGACCAGCGAACCCACCGGCGTGCCGAGGCCGGGATAGCTGACTGGCGATTGCCGCGTCGTGAACTGGAACTGCACCTGCTGCCCTTTTGCATTGAGCAGCGTCACGTCGTATTTGAGCGGCGTGATGCCGCTGATTTCGGGACCTTGCGCCACGATCTGGTTGAAGGCCGGAACGCCCCAGAGAAACGGGAACCTGACCGCTATCGAGATCACGCGGCCAACGTGGCCGAAAGACGGGTCCGCGAAATTCGGGTCCACGCTCATCGTGCCGACGAACGGAGTCGCGAACCGTGCAGGACCGCTGAAGAGCTGCGCTTGTCCATGGATGTAGAAGGACTGCGTTGGCGTTGCGGCGGCTGCGATAGCCGGAGCCAAGGCACCCATCGCCAGACCGCACAGCAAGGACTGTTGCAAAGACTTCACGCTGATCGATTTCATTGCCCTATCTCCCAATGGTTCGCCATACGAGGGCTGGTCAGGTGGTCGCAAACGCCGTGGAAGCGACGCTGCCATCCGACTTGAACCGTGATGACTCACCGCCACGTTCCGGTGAATTGCCCCATTGCCTTGAGGTCGTTGCAGCCGGGAGCCAGACGGACCGGGGCCACTATGCGTCCTGCACTGGGTTAGACGCGGCGACCGCAGGAAAGGTTACAGAGCGCAATACGGGACGCCGCGAAAAGAAGTCGGCTTGGCGCGTTGAGCGAAAAATATCGTGGCGGCGTGGGATTCGGTGGTTGTGTCAAATTGCTCAAGACATCGGCATTTCGCCCAAGCTGTTCCACGGCGGCAAAGGCCGTGTCGTCGCGATCGCGCGACGCGCGATCAGGCGCTGGCGACCACGAAGCCAAACACGCCTTGTTCCACCCTTGCAACCGAGTGCGGGCGGATGGTGCGGCGCTGTTGTTCGCTGCCGACGCGGCGGCAGCCCATCTCCTCACCGAGTTGCACGACCTGCGCTCGAGTCTTGGCGCGTGCACCCAGTTTGTGCTGAAGTCGCTCGATGGCAGGGAACGTCGGAACGTGCTCCGGGCGGGGGCCGCTGCTCGCGGCATCGAGCTGGACGACACCGCGCTGGACTGGCTGCTTGCGCGTAATGCGCACAGGATCCTGGAGCGTTGCTGGACCTGCTGGATCGGATCCACCACACCTCGCTGTTGGCGCGGCGGCGGATCACGATTCCATTCTTGCCCGAGGTCCTGCAAACGGCCGCGCAGAAACGTCCGCAGGCGCTGCGTGCTGCAGTTTGGTCGGGTCGTTCGTTCCGTCTCGGCCAACGTGTCGCATGCCACGGTCAGCCGGGACAGGTGCCGGCTTCTTCGGCGTCAAGCTGAGCCATCACGGCGTCGGTGACGCGGGCACAGCGCAAGCCCATGAAGGGAAATGCTTCGCCCAAGGTGCTGGCCAGGCGATCATGCAGCGACAGGCGCAACAGGCGGCGCGCACGATGCAGGCGAGTCTTCACCGTTTCCGCCTTGATGCCGAGCTGGCTGGCGGTCTCTTCCACAGTGTATTCCTCGACCTCGCGCATCATGTAGACAACGCGAAAGGCCGTCGGCAGCTTGTCGATGGCGTGCTCGAGCAAATGACGGATCTCCGTGCGCGCCGCAGCGGCAGCGGGGTCCTCGCTACCGTATTTCGAAGGAAACTGGATGATCTGATGGGTATCCTCAGACGCCGCGTCGACCTGCTCCAGCCCGACCGTGGTGCGGCGCTTGCGCAAGCGGCCGCGGGCCTCGTTCAGCACGATGGTGGTCAGCCAGGTCAACAGGGTCGAATCGCCGCGGAACGAACCCAGCTTGTGGTATGCACGCATATATGACTCCTGCAACACATCCTCGGCCTCCGAGTCCTCGCCGATCACGGCACGCGCGACACGGAACAGGCGCTGGTTGCAGCGCTGCATGATGTGGCGGAATGCTTCGCGCTCGCCGCTACGGACGAGTGCGACCAGCGCGTAGTCGCCCAGCGTGGTGTAGTCGACGGCGGCAACACGGGCATGAATTGGCATGGTCTTCTCCTTCTACACCGATTCGATGCATTTGCACGCCCCGAGGTTCCCGCGCTCAGCCGGCCAGCGTCGACAGGATCTCCCCCCGCAGCGGCTCCAGCGCGAATTCGCCCAGCAGTCGACGGGTCTGCATCGACACGTTATGCAGGCGCACCCCGCGCGATGACAGGCATTCGTGGCTCGCCTGCACGATCACGGCCACGGCGCGAGGTTTCAGCGCCCGGGCCAGGGTGTCGGCGATCTCCGTGGTCAGCCGCTCCTGGATCTGCAGGCGCCGTCCGAATGCCTCGACCAGCCTCGCGAGCTTGGAGATCCCGACCACGCGCCGGCGGGGAAGATAGGCGATGTGGACGACGCCGCGGATCGCCGCCATGTGGTGTTCGCACGTCGATTGCAACGGGATGTCGCGCAGGATCACCATGTCGTCATAACCGCCGACTTCACCGAAGGTTCGGCTGAGCAGGTTGACCGGATTCTGTCGGTAGCCCGCAAACCATTCCTCGTAAGCACGTACCACGCGCGCGGGCGTGGCCAGCAGACCTTCGCGCGCCGGATCGTCGCCGGCCCAGCGAATCAGCGTCCGTACCGCCGATTCCGCTTCGGCGCGCGTGGGTTGTGGACGTTCGCCAGCGGCGGACTGAAGTGCGGCCGGGAGCGCCACAAGTGTCTGGTCGGACTCGAGCATGGGCATGGTTTCGTTGGTGATGATGATCCATGCGATGCGACTGCTGCCGTCCCGGTTCCCGCGGTCCGGACGGGAACCTGACCGCTGGCGCCGCATCAGATGGGCACTGGCGACTCTTCCTCGCCTCCCAACCGCCAAGGAAACATCAGTCATGAACAAGCCGCTGTTTGCCATCGCCCTCGGCCTCGCCTTTGTCGCCGGTTCCGCGGGTGGCATGAACGCCGCCACCGCAGCTCCCGCCATGAACGATGCACAGATCGCGCACATTGCCTACACCGCCGGTGCAATCGACGTCACCGCAGCGAAGCAGGCATTGCGGAAATCACAAAACCCCGAGGTTCGGGCGTTCGCCAAGGAGATGGCACGTGATCACGCCGCGGTCAACGACCAGGCGCTCGCGCTGGTGAAAAAGCTGGGGGTGACGCCTCAGGACAACCCCGTCAGCCAGTCGCTCACCAGCAACGCGGTCGCCGAGCAGGAGAAGCTCGCCATGCTCAGCGACAACGCGTACGACAAGGCCTACGCCGCAAACGAGGTCGCTTATCACCAGGCGGTCAATACCGCACTCAGCGGCACGCTGATTCCGTCGGCGCAGAATGCGGAATTGAAATCTCTGCTGGAAACCGGTCTGAAGCTGTTCGAGTCGCACCAGATGCACGCCGAGCATCTTTCGCAGAGCCTGAAGTAAGGGGCCGTGCCATGTTTCGTCTCGTGGCCGTGCTCGCCGGGCTGTTGCTGGCAAGCGCCTGGGCATCGCCTGCCGCCGCCGTCGGCGCGAGCCAGTCACAGCGCGTGCACGTGATCGTGATGGACAAGATGCTGTTTGGCCCCATGCCTGCCGGCGTTCGCGCCGGAGACACCATCGAATGGGTCAATCTCGACATGTTCGAACACACCGCCACCGCTCGCGATGGCAGCTTCGATGTTGACCTCAAGCCTGGCGCGACCATGCGCACGACGGCTGCGAGCGGCAGCTTCGCGTTCTTCTGCAAGTTTCATCCCACGATGCAGGGAACACTGGTGGTGAAGTAGCTCATTGGCCGCACGCACATTCCGAATGGGCCGGCGCGCAGCAGGTGCGGGTCGGCCGCACGGTTGGTGCACGAATGCGCGCGACCTTTATCGTTGCCGAAGGAGTTCCCTGATGAATCACGCAACAAGTCTGTTGATGAAGGAGTTTGTTACCCACGACGTCCTTCGCTTCATCCTGTTCCGCCCTGAAGGATTCACCTTCGAGCCCGGGCAGGGAGTGGATCTGGCTATTGACGCTGACGGCTGGCGCGATCAGTCCCGTCCGTTTACGCCAACCTCGTCAACCATGGCGGCGGTGCTGGAATTCACGATCAAGATCTATCCCGGACACGCGGGCATGACTCGTGCGCTGGCCGCGTTGCAACCGGGCGCGGCGCTGACCATCTCCGACCCTTGGGGCACGATCGGCTATCACGGCCCGGGCGTGTTCATCGCCGGCGGCGCCGGGATCACGCCGTTTCTCGCGATCGTGCGTCACCTGCGTGACGAGGGACGGCTGCCCGGCCATGGCTTGATCTTCGCCAACAAGACCGTCGCAGATGTCATCTGCGAAAAGGAATTGCGCGCAGCGTTTGGCAGGCGTGCACACTTCGTCGTCGAGCGTGACGCCAGCTCCGGCTTCGAGTCGGGTTTCGTGGGCGAGGATCTGCTGAAGCGTTGCATCGATGACTGGACCCAGCACTTCTATGTCTGCGGACCGCCCCCGTTCAACGATGCGGTGATCCAGACCCTGCGGCGGCTCGGCGCCCAGCCCGAAGCCCTGGTGTTTGAGCAGTAGGGTGGCGCGATCTCGGCCGTTGGCGCACTGGATGCCTGCGCTGCTGTCGCCGCGCGATCAAGCCGCGGTTCGTTGCTCCGGGTCGGCGTCCCAGGTCAGCCGCTTGTAGTTGAAACCCTGGGTCAGCGACGGCTTGATGACGTCGAAATAAGGTGAAACGTCGAAGTCGCGCGGTGTGTACAGGCTGTGGTCGCGGATGTGGAAGATTTCGCGGATGCAGTCGTGGCATTCGGGCGTGGCGGCCGACTCGGTGCGAACGACCGGCAGGATCGGGAACGGTATCGACTGGAAGGCCTCCGCCACCAGGGTGGAGCAGATCGCACGCGTGGGGTCACCGCTGCCCAGCGCCAGCATGCGCCGCCGCCAGGGGCCGGGCACCGGCGGTGTAGGCAGCAGGTAGCGGGCGAGGTCGAAAACGTTTTTCAGGTCGTAGCACTGGCCCAGCCGGGCCATGGCGTAATTCACGACGCGGTGCGCGTCGTCGTCACTCAAGCCCATCGGTCGGCAGATGCGCAAGTGATAGCCGCCGAAATCCTGCAAGTCGAGCAGATGCACGCCTTGCTCGGTGTCGGCCTCAACCAACAGGTGCGGGCGACCGGCAAACGCGTTCCCGGCGTAGTCGCCCACGTAGAGCGCCACGTGCGACCAAGTGGATTGGGTCAGGTACTTGATCGCGGTGCTGATGCGTGCGCGGCCGTCGACCAGCACGACGTCGGCCGGACGCAGGATTTTCCGCAGCTCGGTCAGGTCAGCCGGCAGGTGCGGGTAGGGTCCGCGTGCCGGCTGGTTCAGGTAACGCGCCAGGGCGCCGCCCATACGTCGTGCAAGGCCGTTCATCGGACGCTCCAGGCATGACCACGTTCACTGCACGCGAGGTAGCGTGTGGCTGATCGGCGATGGAACGGGACGGGCGGCGGAGACACATCGCGGGCCTGCGAAGGCGGTGGCAACCTGGCGGCCTGATGTGACTGCGCGGAGTGGGTTGCGTGAGCAGCTTCGCGTGCGGCCTTGCATGCCAGTAGATGGATCCGGATGCCGCGGGGTTCCCGTGCCCAAGGCCGGCGGGCACGCTGGAGTTGTGCAGAATCAAGGCGTCTGGTGCGCCTTCGTTGACGATCCAAGAGCGGGCGCACAGTGGCGTCCTTGTGGGCGCATTCGCGTACGCGCATGATCCCGATCGCGAGCAGTGTCGAGGATCAACGTCATGGCATGGCTATTTTCGGGCGTGTTCGTCGTGGCCGCGGTGCTTGGCAGCGCGGTCGAGCCTTATTCGGCAACTCATCCCGCTGTTTATGCGGGAACCTATGCGGTCCGCATCTGCCATGGATCTTGCGCAGGATCGTCAGCCATCGCCTTTCGCACAGGAACGATCATTCTTTTCGACCAACCACTGCTGCAGGACCAGAACGGCAACACGTTTCGCAGGCATCTTGATAGCGACCCCTCCAACGCCTGCTTCGTGCTCAACCACACGGCGGTCTCAACCGACCAGAATTCCTACATCCCGACGGACGGATTCTTTTCCTGGGCATTACAGGAACACGCCGTCGCACTGGAGCTCGAGCGTTCGCCCGATGGTGGTTACGGAGTGAGGCTGCACCTCACTCCCAAGGGGCTTGGCGGTACTGGCTCGATATGGGGTGGCGTCCCTCCTGCCAAGCCTATGACGCCCGATTCACCTACCGTACCGCCAGACACCATTTCGGCGGTTCGCATGGGTGAGCCCGATATTGCGAAATGTCCGCCGCTTTCAGATTTGAACAGGTGAGTCGGTCAGGTACAGTCAGGCGCGGATACCTCAGACCTTGAGCAAGTCCGGCGTCGCCTGCTGCCCGATCGTGTCGACCATCGCCTTCGCCACATGCAGGTTGCCGGCGATGATGTTGCCGCTGGCCGGAATGCCGTCTCGGCCGGCGAAGTCGCAATAGTGGCCGCCGGCTTCGCGCACCAGCAGTACGCCAGCGGCCATGTCCCACGGTTTCAGGCCGATCTCGAAGTAGGCGTCGTAGCGGGCGGCGGCGACGTAGGCCAGGTCCAGCGCGGCGGAGCCGGAGCGGCGGATGTCCTCGGCCTGGTCCAGGATGGCGCGGGTCATGTCGAGCTGGGCATCGAGGTGCGCGCGCTGGCGGAACGGGAAGCCGGTGGCGACCATTGCACCACTCAGGCTTTCGCGCTTGCCCACGCGCATGCGGCGGTCGTTGAGATAGGCGCCGTCGCCCTTGCTGGCGGTGTAAAGCTCGTCGCGCAGCGGGTCGAACACCACGGCATGGATTGGCACGCCCTTGTCCAGCAACGCGATGGAGACGCTGAAATGAGGGATGCCGCGCAGGTAGTTGTGGGTGCCGTCGAGCGGATCGATGACCCAGGTCAGCGGGCCCTTGCCGGTCTGGCCGCTTTCCTCGGCGAGGATCGCATGGTCGGGATAGGCTCGGCGCAGTTCCTTGATGATCTCCGCCTCGGCCAGCTTGTCGACTTCGGAGACGAAGTCCCACTGCTGCTTTTCCACGACGTTGAGCCCGTCGATGCGGTTCATGTAGCGCAGGATCACATTGCCTGCAGAACGCGCGGCGCGCGCCGCGATCGTGACGTGTGGTCTGGCCATGGTTTCGACTTTGGAAGAGAGCGGGATTACGGTCGGTGATTCTAACAGAGGCGGCCATGCGCCGCCCCGCGTCCGTTATCCTTGGCCGCTTCCGTTGCCAAGCCGTTCCGCGCATGCCCGACCGTTCCGAACTCGCCTCCCGCCTCCGCTTCGTGCTGGTGCGCACTTCCCATCCCGGCAATATCGGCAGCGCGGCACGGGCCATCCGCACCATGGGTTTCGATCGGCTCGAGCTGATCACGCCAGCGCGCTTTCCCGACCGTGAAGCGAACGCACTGGCGGCCGGGGCCGACGACGTGCTGGCCAGCGCGACTGTGCATGGCGAACTGGTCGACGGGCTGGCGGGCTGCAATTTCATCCTCGGCCTGTCGGCGCGCCGGCGCGGGGTGACGCTGGCGGAGTTGGGTCCGCGCGAGGCGGCGCATCAGGCGCTGGCCGCCGCCGCGCGCGGCGAGCAGGTGGCGCTGCTGTTTGGCAACGAACGCAGCGGACTGGACAACGAGGAGCTGGCACGCTGCAACGCCATGGTGCGGATTCCCAGCGTGGACGATTTCAGCTCGCTCAACCTGTCACAGGCCGTGCAGGTGATGGCCTACGAACTGCGCATGGCGATGCTCGGCGAGGAGCTGCCGGCGCCGCCGCCCGAACACGACGAGCCGCCCGCCGATGCGACGCAGATGGAGCAGTTCTACCTGCATCTGGGGCAGATGCTGGACGACATCGAGTTCCACAAGGGTCGCGAAGCCACCACGATCATGCTGCGCCTGCGCAAGCTGTTCCAGCGCGCGCGTCCGGATGCGCACGAGTTGCGCGTGCTGCACGGCATCCTGGCCGACGCGCAGCGCATGGCGGCATTAGCCAAGGAAAAATGACGCACCTCGCGCAAACCCTGCAGGGCCCACCCTGTGGGCGATGCTCTTGCCGGCGAATCCCGAATCCCGGACGAACGGCATCGCCCACAGGGTGGGCTCCTACGGATCGGACGTTTCCGGGGCGGGGGTGACCAGCAGTTTGTCGATGCGGGCGCCGTCGAGGTCGACCACCTCGAAGCGGACACCGCGCCAGATGAACACCTCGCCGGTCTGTGGCACATGGCCCAGTGCGGTCATTACCATGCCGGCGACGGTACGGAAGTCGTGCTCGTCCTCGCCGGGGAGTTCGCTGGTGCGCAGCAGTTCGCGCAGGTCGTCGGTGGAGAGGCTGCCGTCGATCAGCCAGCTGCCGTCGGGGCGTTGCGTGATGGGAGCCTCGTCGTTGCCGCCGTGGCCGATCTGGCTGGCGCCGACCACGGCCGCCAGCAGATCGTTCACGGTGACCACGCCCTCGATGTCGCCGTACTCGTCGACCACCAGGGCCAACGGCGTTTCGGCATCGCGAAACTCCTCCAGCAGGTCCAGCGCGCGCGCCGTGGCGGGCACGAACAACGGCTTGGACAGATGAGTGAACAGCTCCGGACTGCCGTCGGCAAAGCTGTGAAGCATCAGCTTGACCTCGGCCACGCCGACCACGTCGCTCTCGTCATTGCGATACACGGGGTAACGGGAATACGGCGTCTCCCGCATCACCTCGATGTTTTCTTCGCGCGGCGCGGCCATGTCCAGCCAGGCGATGCGCATGCGCGGCGTCATGACGCTGTCGACCGTGCGGTCTCCCAGGCGCAGCACGCGGTTGACCATGTTGTGCTCGTCCGCGTCGAGCACGCCCTGCTCGGCGCTTTCGGCGACCAGCAGACGGATCTCGTCCTCGGTGACAACGCCCCGGCCCAGCGAGTTGACGCGCAGCAGGCGCAGCAGCAGGTTGCTGGAGGCATTCAGCAGCCACACGAACGGCGAGGCGATCCTGGACAGCACGAGCATCGGGATCGCCACGTAGGACGACAACTTCTCCGGTGCCGACAGGGCCAGCCGCTTGGGCACCAGTTCGCCGATCACCACCTGGATGAACGAGATCAGGATGAAGCCGAGCACGATGCCGATGATCCTGGCGTACGGCAGCAGCCAGCCCAGCCGGTCGCCGGCCAGCGCGGTGGCGATGTGCCCTCCCAGCGCATCGCCGGCGATCGCACCGGTAATCAGCATCACCATGGTGATGCCGACCTGCACGGTGGAGAGGAAGTATTCCGGCGCTTCGGCGTGGCGCAGGGCCAGCGCCGCCTTGCGGCTGGACCGTGCCATCTGCTTGAGTCGGCTCTTGCGCGACACCACCAGGGCCATCTCGGACAACGCGAAGAATCCGTTGCACAGGGAAAGCAACAGGACGAGCGCGATTTCGGTCAGCATCGGCGGGATGATGGCGGGGGGTGCATGGGCACAGTGTAAGGGCAGTGGTGCCTGTACTTCATCCTGCCGTTGGTGCATGGCAGCATGGCCGTCCTGTACCATGGCCGCATTTGGTTTCCTCGGGCGCGCCACGCATGTTTTCATTGCAGACGATTTTCGGCAAGGGCGACAAGTTCTACGGCCTGCTGGAACAGAGCGCCGCCACCGCCTGCGAAAGCGCCCAGGCGCTGCATGATCTGCTGACCAAACCGGACCAGGGCTCGCTGATGGCAGCTTTTTCCGCCACCCGCGCGCGCGAGAAGGAGCTGGCCGCGCAGATCAGCGAAGGCCTGGTGAACACCTTTGTCACCGCACTGGACCGCGAGGACATCGAGTCGCTCAATTCCTCCCTGTACAAGATCCCGAAGACCATCGAGAAGTTCGCCGAGCGCTACGAGATCGTCGCGACGCGTCTGCATGGGGTGGATTTCGCCCAGCGCGCGCAGGTGCTGCTGCATTCCAGCGAAGTGGTGGTGGAGATGGTCCACGAGCTGCGCCGCGGCCTGCGCATCGACCGCGTGAAGAAACTGCAGGATCGCCTGCAGGCGTTGGAGTCCGAAGGCGATCGCATGTTGCTGGCGCCGTACCGCACCCTTTACGTCGAAGGCAATGACGCGATGCGCGCGATGCTGGCCAAGGATCTTTTCGAGCTGATCGAGAAGGCCATCGACAAGTGCCGGGATGTCGGCAACATCGTCTATTCGATCGTGTTGAAGAACTCCTGAGGAGCTCGCCGTGATTCCGCGAATTTCGCTTCACGATCCGGCGCTGCTGCCGTTGACCCGTCCCGGTACCCGCCGGTGTCCGACAGGGATCCACGCATGAGTGTCGTCATCGCGGTGGTGGTGATCGCCCTCCTGTTCACCTACATCAACGGTTTCCACGACACCGCCAATTCCATTGCCACGGTGGTTGCCACCAAGGTGCTCAGCCCCGGCCAGGCGGTGCTGATGGCCGCTGGCACCAACCTGGTGGGTGCCTTCATGGGCACGGCGGTGGCGGCCACGATCGCGTCCGGGCTGATCAATTCCGGCGTGATCGAGATGAGTTCGCAACTGCTCATCTGCGCGCTGCTGGCGGCGATCGTGTGGAACCTGATCACCTGGTGGCTGGGCCTGCCATCGAGTTCCAGCCACGCGCTGATCGGCGCGCTGGTCGGGGCGGCACTGGCGGCCTCGCACAACAATTTCGATTCGGTGATCTGGGTGCAGGGCGGCTGGCTGGACGGCGACGGCGTGATTCCCAAGGTCATCATTCCGATGGTGTTGTCGCCGGTTGGCGGGTTCGTGATCGCCTTCATCGTGATGGGGGCGCTGTATGCGCTGCTGGCCTGGTTCGCGCGACGACAGGGCTGGTTGCGCCGCCTGGGCCGCACTCCGTTCGTCAACGCCTTCTTTGGCAAGGCCCAGATCGTCTCGGCCGCCGCGATGGGCGTGGCGCACGGCATGAACGATGCGCAGAAGAGCATGGGCATCATCGCGCTGGCGTTGGCCGGCGCGACCGCAGCCCATCAGTTCGACCACCTGCCGGAGGTATTCTCCTTCCTGCGCATCAACGAGAGCTCCGCCGGCGGTTTTGTCATCCCCGGATGGGTGAAGGTGGTGTCCGCACTGACCATGGCTGCGGGTACCGCCGGCGGTGGTTGGCGCATCATCAAGACGCTGGGCCACAAGATGGTGAAGCTGCATCCGATCAATGGTTTCGCGGCCGAAACCAGCGCGGCCGTGGTGATTCTGACGGCCTCGGTGTTCGGCATCCCGGTATCCACCACCCACAACGTGTCTGCTTCGATCATGGGCGTGGGTTCGGCCAAGCGCTTCAGCGCGATCCGCTGGTCGGTGGTGGAACGCATGGTGTGGGCCTGGATCCTGACCCTGCCGATCACCGCGTTGGTGGCCTATGGCTTCGTGCTGGGATACCGCGTGCTGTTCTGAGTGCGCCGGTTGCTCCCGGGCGCGGCGCCTACAGGGCGTCGTCGGCGCTGGCGACCACCTGCTCCAGCTGGTCGCCCAGCGAGCCCAGCTCGTGGATGACGCGCTCCAGCTCGGTGGCATCGAGAAATTCGTACAGGCGGTTTTCGCACAGGTGCAGGTAAGGGGAGCCGTCGAGATCGGCCACCGCCAGGAACCCGGTGCGCTGCTGCCAGTTGAAACGCAGGCAGCGCTGCGGGTCCGCGCCTGCCAGCGGACCGATCGGGGTGGATACGCGCAGGTAGCGGCGGCCGGACTCGCCCTCCAGCTCGGCCAGATAGATGCCCTGGTGACGGTCTCCGCCGAGGCTCAGGTCGAAGCTGATCAGGTACGGATCGTTGTGGTGCAGCTGGTGCTGGCTGCCGAGGTGCGAGCGCACCGCTTCGAAGTGGCGCATGGTGCCGTTACCGATCAAATAAGCCGAGGTTACTCTGTCGGAGAACACTTGCCGAGTTGCATACCGTGCCGGAGAGCGCATGAAAGATTGCAATGACCGCATCTACGCCGCCATCGCTGCGATCCCGGCTGGCCGGGTGGCCAGCTATGGGGCCATCGCCGCCCGCGCAGGGCTGCCCGGGCGGGCGCGGCTGGTCGGTCGCCTGCTCGGCGAGGTGCCCGCCGGCATGGACTTGCCCTGGTTCCGCGTGCTGCGCGCCAGCGGGCAGATCGCCTTGCCGCCCGGTAGTCGCGGGTTCCGCGAGCAGTGCCGACGGCTGCGCGCCGAAGGGGTCGAGGTACGTCATGGCCGCGTGCCGCTGGCGCGGTTCGGCCTGGATGGCGACCTCGACCAGGCGCTGTGGGGGATGCCTGGCGAGTAGCCGCTACTCAGGCTGCCGTCGAGCGGCCTCGCTTGCGTCGCGCGGTGCTGATCGCCTTCATCGGTCGATCGAACTCGCGGATGAAGTCACGCACCTGCGGGTATACCGTTTCGCGCCAGCGTCGCCCGCTGAAGATGCCGTAGTGGCCGGCTCCGTCGATCACCTGGTGCAGACTCCGTTTCGCCGGGATGCTGCTGCACAGGTCGTGCGCCGCCTCGGTCTGGCCGAGGCCGGAGATGTCATCCAGTTCGCCCTCGATGGTCAGCAGTGCGCTGGTCTTGATCGCGCCCGGGTCGACTCGTTCGCCGGCCACATCCCATAGTCCGCGCGGCAGCACAAACTGCTGGAATACCTTCTCGATGGTATCCAGGTAGAACCGTGCCGGCATGTCCAGCACCGCGTTGTACTCGTCGTAGAACTTGCGGTGCGCCTCGGCGTCTTCCTGGTCGCCACGCAGGAGATCCTGGTAGAAGTCCCAATGCGAGTTCATGTGCCTGCCGGGGTTCATCGCAATGAACCCGGCGTGCTGCAGGAAGCCCGGGTAGACTTCGCGCCCGCGTCCGGGATAGTTCGGCGGTACCGTCTGGATCACGTTGCCCTGGAACCACGACAGCGGCTGGCGGGTGGCCAGGTTGTCGACACTGGTGGGGCTGCGCCGCGGATCGATCGGGCCGCCCATCATGGTCAGGCTGCGCGGGGTGGTTTCGCCACGCGCGGCCATCAGCGACACCGCCGCCAGCACCGGCACGGTGGGCTGGCACACCGAAATCACATGCAGTGATTCGGCTCCGATATGCCGGATGAAGTCCTCCACGTAGGCGACGTAATCATCCAGGCCGAAAGTGCCGTCGCTTGCCGGCACCATGCGCGCGTCGACCCAGTCCGTGATGTACACCTTGTGGTCACGCAACAGGGTGCGCACGGTGTCTCGCAGCAAGGTGGCGTGATGGCCGGACATCGGCGCCACCACCAGTACCACGGGGTCGATCTTCATCTTCTCGATGGTGGCCGGATCGTCGCTGAAGCGCTTGAAGCGCTTGAGCTGGCAGAACGGTTTGGCCATCGCCACGCGCTCGATCACCGCGATCTCCTGATCGTGGGCGCGTGCGACATGGATGCCGAACTCGGGTTTTTCGTATTCCTTGCCCAGGCGGTAGATCAGCTCGTTGCCGGCCGCCACGCGCTGCACGCCGGGAAACTGGGCGAGCGGATTGGTGGGCGCGCTGAGCATGCGTGCGCTGGCTTCGGCGAAGTAGCTCAGCGGGCCGAGCAGCGAACGCTGCCATTCATGGATTTGATAAAGCATCGAGCAGGGGAAACCTTGGGTGCGAAGCGTCCGATAGTAGCGGGTTTGCCCGACGCATGTTGCGATGCCGCAGACAGTGCAGCGCTGCGCACCGATCAACCGGCGTAGCGGCAACGCAGCAGCAATTCGTCGACACCCCGGGTCTCACCCAGCCCGTCGCGCCAGCGCAGGGGCTTCTGGAAGCGCAGCCCCAGCGGCATGAATACCCGGTTGTACCACCACATCGCCCGTTCGCGCTGATGGGTCAGGTACCACTGGCCAAGGTCCAGCAGGCGCGAGGACTTCGGCTGCATGCCATACACGGCGCTGTGTTCGAGCTGCAGGCCGTGCAGCTCCAGCAGGGCCAGGATCCGTGCCGGCTCGTAACGGCGGCAGTGGCCGACGAACTCGTCAAAGGCGGTCCATGCCTCGGGGTGCAGAGGCACCGACAACAGGACAAGGGCTCCCGGCGCCGCCACCCGCGCAATTTCGCTCAGTGCACCGGTGTCGTCGGCGACATGTTCGAGTATGTCCAGCGCGCAGACCAGGTCGAAGCTGGCATCGCGGCACGGCAGCGCGCCGATCATGCCGTGGACCGCGTTGGCTCCGCTCGCGCGCAGGCGGCGCAGCGCCGCATGGCTCAGGTCAACGAAACAGGTGCCCTCCAGCGGCAGTCGCGGTCGCAGCCCGGGCGCCACTTCCAGCCGGCGCGGTGCGTGGTGTGCCAGTTCGCGCAGCAACGGCCAGGTGTTGAAGCGTGCCGGATCGACCAGCTTTGCCCGCGCCCACAGCGACTCGTAGAAGCCGCGATTGCTGCGGATCAGTTCGGCGTCGCTGCGGTTTTCGGCGGGGCGCGGTGGCGGCATCGATCGATTGAACCGTGCCGGCGCTGATCAGGACGTGAAACTCAGCCGATCTGGTGCAGTTCGGTGCCGGCCGCCATATCGTGCATCGCGCGACGACGCGGATCGACCAGCGCCACGACAAACCAGGCACCCCATACCACCAGCAAGGTCCAGAGCGTGGTGCGCAGTCCCCAGGGGGCGGCCAGCATCAGCACCAGCATCGGCGCGGCAGCCACCAGCAGACGCAACACGGCCTGCTGTGCAGAGAGGCTGCCGCCGTCGCGTCGGGCCAGCCGGATATGCCATGGCCGCATGCCCACGGTCTGTCCGCCCAGCAACCAGGAGCTGATGAAGTACGCCGACACCACCAGTCCCTGCAGCGGCCGATACCAGACCGGGATGACGGTGTGTCCGTCGGTGCGGATCAGCTGGCCGTGAGTCGCCAGCTGGCACAGCAAGCCCACCACCATCACGATCGCCACCACGATCAACAGGTCGTAGACCAGCGCCAGCAGGCGGCGCCACAACGGGCAGGGCACGGAGGACACGGCAGCGGGCATGGTCGGCATCGGATCGCTTGCGTGGAGGGCGCGCGATGGTCAGCATCGTACGCATGGAGAAAGGAGACAGTCCCGCCAGTATCGCCGAAGCCGACCAGCGCAGCATCGCCGCGTTCCTCGAACGGGTGTGGTCAGAGGATGGTCTGGCCGAGCGCACGCTGGAGGCCTACCGACGCGACCTCGAAGCACTCGCGCGCTGGCTCGCCACGCGTGGCCGTGAACTGCACTCCGCCACGCGCGAGGACATCTCCGCTTACCACGGCGCACAGCGGGCGGCCATCCGCTCGATGGCGCGTCGTCAATCGGCGTTTCGTCGCTATTACGCGTTCGTCATCCGCGACGAACCGGATTTCGTCGATCCCACCTTGTTGATCGAGCGGCCGAAGATGCCGCGCAGCCTGCCCAAGGCGCTGGCCGAGCGCGAGATCGAAAGCCTGCTGCAGGCGCCGGATATCGGTAGCACGCTGGGCCTGCGTGATCGCGCCATGCTGGAGCTGATGTACGCCTCGGGTCTGCGGGTGTCCGAACTGGTCGAACTGCCCCTGGCCGCGCTGAACACACGCCAGGGTGTGCTGCGGGTCACCGGCAAGGGCGGCAAGGACCGGTTGGTGCCGGTCGGCGAGGTGGCGCTGGAGCGTATCGATGCATACCTTGCCGGCGCGCGCCCCGCCTTGGCCAAGGGCCGACAGCCGGCCGCCTTGTTCCTCAGCAATCGAGGCGAAGGCATGAGTCGGCAGATGTTCTGGATGCTGGTGAAACGCTACGCGCTCAAGGTCGGCATCCATCCCAAACGCATCTCGCCCCACGTATTGCGCCACTCGTTCGCCACCCACCTGCTCAATCACGGTGCCGACCTGCGCGCCCTGCAGATGCTGCTGGGCCACAGCTCACTCAGTACCACGCAGATCTACACGCTGGTGGCGAAGGAAGGATTGAAGCGGCTGCACGCACAGCATCATCCGCGCGGCTGATGCTCGGGAAGGACAGGCCAAAGCCGTGCCTTCCCGAAAGTTTCACGCTTGCCCGTCGTCAGCCTTTGAGCTCGACGCGCCCTCGATGCATCGACCAGCTCTTGTCATCGGACGCGAACGCCACCAGCACGCCGGTTTCCAGATTGAACGACGATCAACGTATGGCCCGGGCGGGTCATTGTTCCTGCATGACATCCACGCTTTCCACATAGATCAACTCACAAGCCCCCGCGCCGGTATCGTTGCGGGTCATCGAGGTGTTCCAGTGCCAGCCGCCGGGGCGCGTGGCGTCGACCAGGAAGCCTTCGAGATGGATGACCTGACCCGCCCGTACTTTTTCGAGCTGACGTTCCACGCCGGGGTCGGCGGGGATCATGTGCATGTTGGCGCTGGAGGTTTCGATTTCGCGGCGAGGGATCGGGAATTCCTTCACATGCCAGTAGTAGAAACGACCGGACTGGCTGATGTCGATTTTTGCCAACACGGCGCTGTCGGACATGCGGCCCCAACCCAGCGCAAGGTCGATGGGCACCAGATCGGCGCCATCGCCCCGGGAATAGTCCTTGCGCGAGAGTACGCGGGCGGTGATGTCGAAGTGCGCGCGGGTGGCGAGGGTGGTGTCGCCTTGCTGCAACTGGGCGCCGTGACGAAGATCGACCTGGACGGGTGCCTCGGCGGCAAGCACGCCGGGTCCGGGATGCAACGGGCTGTGTTGGCAATGTTTGAGCACGCCCAACATCACCAACAATGAGGCGGCAAGTAGCAGAAGCTTGCGCATGCGAACGGTGCCCCGGTGCTCCCTGGTATGCGTGGATATTAAGGGAGATCGCGTCGCTCGAGACCAGGCCAAGCCAATCTGCCGCGTCCAGCGGCTCTTGTCGGCGGCTCAGGGTTGCCGATCGCGGCTGAGCAGGCAGCGGAAGCGTCGCCTTGCGCCAGGCGGTCTTGTCATCCGGCGCGTTTGCGTGCCGCGGAATGATTGCTCGATGAGCGCGGTGAGGTGGCAGCCGGATGAGGGTCAAGCAGTTCTGGAGGCAGTTTCCTGAGTACGCCCGCGAGCCGCTTCAGGAAATCATCCATCGATGAACTCTTGCGCCAGACCAGCGCGATGCGCCGGCTTGGCGGGTGGCCTTTGAACTCGATCAGGTGCAAACCTTCGACAGGGGCCACTGGCGGCTTGACCGCCATCACCGGGAGCAGGGTGATGCCCACGTTCGCCGCCACCATCTGGCGCAGCGTCTCCAGACTGGTGGCGCGAAAACCGCTGTGCTCGCCGGCGCCGGCCATGTGACAGACTTCCAGCGCCTGATCGCGCAGGCAATGGCCGTCCTCCAGCAGCAACAGGTTCTGGTTGGACAGGTCGCGCAGCTTCAGCAGGCCTTGCTGGTGCGCCAGCGGATGCTGCTCGGACACTGCCAGCAGGAATGGCTCTTCAAACAGGAACTCGCTATGCATGCTGTCTTCGTGCAGCGGCAAGGCAAGGATGCCCGCATCGAGCCGGCCCTCGCGCAGCAAGCGCAGCACGGATTCGGTCTTCTCCTCGACCAGCAGCAATTCGAGCTTGGGAAAGGCCGCGCGCAGCAACGGCAGCGCGTGGGGCAACAGGTACGGCCCCAAGGTAGGAAAGATGCCCAGCCGCACGGTGCCGGATTCCGGGTCGAGCGTGCGCCGGGCCACCGCGCGGATCTGCTCCACGCCGCCCAGCACGTCGCGCGCACGAACCGCGATGTCGCGCCCCACCTCGGTCATCAACACCTTGCGCGGCGTGCGTTCGACCAAGGGCACACCGAGCTCTTCCTCCAGCTTCTTGATCTGGGTCGACAGTGTCGGCTGGCTGACGAAACACGCTTCCGCAGCGCGCCCGAAGTGGCGGTGCTCGGCCAGGGCGACGAGATACTGGAGGTCGCGCAGGTTCATCGAGAGCTCGTCCAATCAATAGTCAGAAACTATGGTGATGACACCAACAATCAATTGGGACAATACACCGGCAGAACGTATGGTGCATCCCGTACTCGCTGCGATGGCTCGCGTGCCTTGCCCTTTCCTGGTTTTCCGCAGGCGCGCAGATTCCACCACCGGCGCGAGGTTTCCCTCGCAGGCGCTTTTTTTGCGCGGCAAGTTGTCGGCACGCGGGTGCGTCGTGCCTTCTGGCACTGTGCCGAAAATCATGCGGACTCTACGGTGGGTTCTTTTGGACCACGCCGGAGCGTCGCCATGTATCGTCTTGCCCGCCCACTCATCTCCACGGCGCTGGCCGCGTGCTGTGTCGCTGCGTTTGCGGCCACCGCCAACAAGGCGCCGCAGGGGCGGCTGCCTGGTTGGGCGGTGCCGCAGTCGTACCAGATCGCATTCAAGGTGGATCCCGCGCAGCAGGATTTTTCCGGCACCACCACGATCAAGGTCAAGCTGACCAAGGCTTCCGATCATCTGTGGCTGGACGGCAAGGACCTGAAAGTGTCGAAGGTGACCATCACCGACGCCGCGGGCACGGCGCATGACGGCCAGTACGTCGACGTGGACGCCCACGCCGGCGTGGTGCGTGTGGATTTCGGCAGCACGCTGCAGCCACAGATACTGAGCCTGAAGTTCGAGTACAGCGCGCCGCTCAACGGGCAGTTGCAGGGACTGTACAAGGTCAGCGCCAAGGGCCAGCCGTATGCGATGACCCAGATGGAGCCGATCAGCGCGCGCTTTGCCTTCCCCAGTTTCGACGAACCCGGCTTCAAGACCCCGTTCGACATCAGTCTGACCCTCCCGGACGCTGACGTGGGCGTGGCAAACACCAGGCAGATCAGCGAGACACCTGCGGGCAACGGTTGGAAGACGCTCGCGTTTGCACCGACGCAGCCGCTGCCGACCTATCTGGTCGCCTTCGCCGTGGGCCCCTGGAGCATCGCCGACGCGCCGGACATTTCGTCGGATGCGTATCGATCCACGCCGCTGCCCTTGCGCGGCATCGCGCCCGCCGGCCAGGCGCAGCGCATGAAACATGTGCTGGGCGAAACGCCGAGCATCATCCATGCGCTGGAGAACTACTACGGCTTCGGTTATCCCTTCGGCAAGCTCGACCTGGTGGCCGCGCCGGACTTCGCCGCCGGTGCGATGGAGAACGCCGGTTTGGTCACCTTCCGCGACTGGCTGCTGCTGCTCGACAAGGATTCTCCGGCGCGCAACATCCGCGGTTCGTTCAACGTCACCGCACACGAGCTGGCGCACCAGTGGACCGGCGATACGGTGACGCTGGAATGGTGGAACGACATCTGGCTGAACGAGGCGTTCGCCACCTGGATGCAGCAGAAGGTGACCATGGAAGTGCATCCCGAATACCGTGCCGACCTGGATCGGGTACGCGGGGCGGAAGGCGCGATGAGCAGCGATGCGCTGGTCAGCGCGCGCAGCATCCGCCAGCCAATCACCGGCAATGGCGACATTCTCACCGCGTTCGATGGCATCACCTACCAGAAGGGTGCCGGCGTGATCGCGATGTTCGAAAACTATGTCGGTGAGAAGACCTTCCAGAAAGGCATGCGTGCCTACATCCAGGCGCACAAGTTTGGCAACGCCACGGCCAGCGACCTGGTTGGTGCCATCGCCACCGCCGCCGGCAAGGGCGATGCATTCAAACACGCCTTCAACAGTTTCCTCGACCAGTCCGGCGTGCCCTACGTGCAGACCAGGCTGGAGCAGAAGGATGGCAAGACCGTGCTGCAACTGAGCCAGAGCCGCTACCTGCCGCTGGGCAGCAAGGGTGATGCAAAGCGGATCTGGGGTGTGCCGGTATGCGTGCGCTACGGCATCGCCGACGGCAGCAAGGTCGAGTGCAAGATGCTGGACAAAGCTACCGGTTCGATGGCACTTGATGGTGCCAGCCCACCGACCTGGATCATGCCGAACGCGAACGCCAACGGCTATTACCGGTTCAGCCTGGACAAACGACAGCTGACAAGTCTCACCGCCGAAATCGGCAAGCTCAGCGATACCGAGCAACTGGCCTATGCAGATGCGGTCAGCGCCAGTTTCCGTCGCGGCGATCTCGACGCGGGTGACGTTCTGGCTGCGTTCAAGCCGCTGGTCAGTTCGAACGTGCGCGAAGTGGCCACTGCGCCGCTGACCCAGATCGAGTGGATCTACCACCACGAAGCGACCACCAACGCGCAGCGAGCGCGTCTGGCCGTCTGGGTGAAGGACGCCTATCTGCCGCGTCTCGAACAGCTGGGTTACCAGCGCAAAGCGGGTGAGTCGGAGGATGCCTCCTTGCTGCGCAGCACGCTCGCCGGCGCTCTGGCATTCGACTTCAAGCTGCCCGAAGTGCGTGCGGCGCTGTTGAAGCAAGGTGAGGCGGTGCTGAAGCCAGGCGCCGACCAGACGCTTGATTTTGCTGCCGCCGACCCGGATCTGCTTGACGACGCGCTGGGCGTGGCCGTGCAAACCCAAGGCAAGCGCGCCGTCGACACCTTGATTGCCACGTTGCCCAGGACCAGTGACGCGGCCCTGCGCAACGGCATCCTGGGTGGTCTGGCGCACGCGGATGATCCGGCATTGAGCACGCAAGTGCGCGACTTCGCGCTGGACAAGCAGGTCAAGGTGGGCGAGATGGGCTCGCTGTTGATGGGTGGTCGCGATACTGCGGCGGGACGGGACGCCATGTGGCAGTGGTTCACTTCGCACTACAAGCAAGTGCTCGGCCGTACCGGCAGCTTTGCCGGCGGCCGCCTGCCGCGTCTGGCGGCTGGTGGTGGTTGCTCCACGCCCGAGGTTGAGCGGCTGCAGACATTCTTCCAGCCGCGCATGAATGACGCAGCCGGCATATCGCGTGGCGTGGCCCAGACCAGCGAATCGATCCAGCTGTGCGCGGCACTGAAGAAGGCGCAGGACCCCGCGGCCATTTTGAAGTAGGCGTGCCGCCGATCTTGTCGCCTCGGCAAGCGTCATGCGGCGCGCCAGTGGTCTGACTGGCGCGCCACTCCTTGGTTGAGCATCACCTTGGTCCGGCCACTGCATCACCGATCAGGTCATCCAGACTCCGCGCTCTTTTTCCAGCGTCGTCCAGTGCGACGTGCCATGCCGCCGTCTTGCGACTCATCACCGGGTCGTCCGTCTGGTTCGCGCCACCATACAGCGGCAACCAGATGGACGTCCAAACCATCCTTCGTTTGATCCCCGTGCACCGGACAGTCCGATGGGCGAATGAGGTCTTCCGATGCGGTTCATGCGCAGGTGCGAATCGGCAGCATCGACTCCAAAAGACCGATTACGGGAAAGAAGTCTGACCTTCGTTGCAGCACGCAAAGCACTGACACGTACGACGCAGCAAGGGGGAAAGCACGATGAGCCGCAGTGGCCAGGGAGCTCAGGGCAACAGCATCATGCGCCTGCAGTTGACGGGACGTCTCTCACGGACTGTCAGCTGCCACCTGAAGAACGAATAGGTAGTGGGGACCGGTGACAGGGTCAAAAAACTCATCTCCGATGGCAGAAAACCCGTGGCGTTCGTAGAACGATCGTGCCGACACCCGACCATGGCACCACAGTACGTTTACCCCAGCGCGGAATGCGCGATCTACGCCCTGCGTGAGAAGCTGGCTGCCAAGACCGTGACCACGGGCGGATTCGAGGACGGCCATGCCACGAAGACGCCATGCGCTGACCTCCAGGTTACTCGTGCATTTTTCGGGAAAGAATGTGGCGACACCCATAAGGCGGCCGTCCTCAAAGGCGCCCAAGTGAATCGCAAACTCGGAGTCATCGGAAGGATAGGTGATCTCTGACTCAGGGCGACCTGGCCTTAGTACTTCCCGGCGGAATGAGCGTGCTTCCGAGACCGAAATATTGCGAATGTCCATTTGCGATGATGATGCTTGCTGGGGGCTAACGAGGTGTAAAAAAAGTCCGTCGCCAAGTTGCGTTCTTCAAAGCTCTGGAAAAATTGTTCGCGAGAGTTCGGTTGCAGCGGAAATTTGTCGTAAAAATGGATTTGAAGAAACTCTCACGGTCATTTCAAACTTCCCAATCGGCTGCCCGAACTTGTTTTACTGCCGCAACGCTTTAGACAAGCCGCTTGAGTCAGCACGTAGTCCTGATTGAGGGGTTAGCACACAGACCGCGGGGCACGAACACGCAGCCCAGCCCATTGCGTGCTACCTCATCCCGCCAACTGCACCAGCACCCGATGCCAGAATTCCAGCCCCGCTTCGACTTCCGAAGCAGGCAGCTTCTCGTTGAGTCCATGGGCGAAGGTATCGTCGGGTTTGGTGAAGGCGGCATCGATGCCGTAGCTGGGGACGCCGGCGTTGCGGAAGTACATGCTGTCGGAGGCGCCGGCGGACATGCCGGGGACGATTTCCACGCCTGGGAAGCGGTGGTGGACGGCGGCCGTGACGGCGGCGATCACGTCCTTGCGCAGGGGTGAGGCGGGGCTGGCCACTGGCGGTGGCGGTTGCACGGTGACGGTGGCGGACTTGTCGGCAACCACCTTGATCAGGGTGTCGCGCACGCTGTCGACCGAGGTGCCGGGGAAGATCCTGCAGTTGATGTTGACGGTGGCGCTCTGCGGCAGCGCGTTGAGCGCGTGGCCGCCGTTGAGCATGGTGGCCACGCAGGTGGTGCGGATTTGGCCGACGTAGGCTGGGTCGGCGGAAATGGTGGCGGCGGCCGCGGCATCGTCCGGGTGAGCGGCGAATTGGGTCATCGCCGCGCCCATCGGACCAGGCATGTGGGCGCCCAGCGCACGCAGCGAGGCGAGGGTGATCTCGTTGCTCATGGGCGGAAACTGGTAGCCGGCGACGCGATCAAGGATGCGCGCCAGCCGATAGATGGCGTTGTCGTTGTTCGGTTCACTGGAGTGGCCGCCGGCTGAAGTCAGGCCGATCTGGAAGTCCGCATAAGTCTTTTCGGCGGCCTGGATTTGGTACAGCACCGGTTTGCCGGTGGTGGCGTCCAGCGTGCCGCCGCCAGCGTCGGCGTTGAGCAGGAACTCGGCGTCGTGATAGCGCTTCGCCAGCTCGCGGGTGGAGGCCATCGCGGTCTCCTCGTCCCCGGACAGCAGCAGGATCAGGTCGTGACGTGGCTTGAAGCCTTCGTGCTTGAGCCGAATCAGCGTCTCCACCAGCACCACCACCGCGGTCTTCATGTCGGCGCTGCCGCGGCCATACATATAGCCGTTCTCCTCGATCAGGGTGAACGGGTCGCGCGTCCAGTCCTTGCGATTGGCTGCCACCACGTCCATGTGCCCGGACAGCAGGATCGGCTTGCCCTCGCCGGTGCCGCGGTAGCGCGCCACCAGGGCGGCCGTCTCGCCCACAGGAATGATCTGGACATCGTCGGCCGCGAAACCGCCGGCCTTCAACTTGTCGGCCAGATACGCGGCCAGCACCGGCACCTGGTGCTGGCCCTCGACCGTGTGGATGCCTATCGCATGCTTGAGCATGGCCATGGTGTCGGGCAGCGCGTCGGCGCTGCTGCCGGCTTTCGCCATTCCGATGCCGGCGCAAAAGACCAGGGTGGCTGCCGTGGCGGAGCCGATGGCTCGTGCTGCTTTCATTTGAATTTCCCTGTGCATGGTTTTGGCGATGCCCGATTATGCGCGGCGGATCGCTCGCTTGCATCTGCCTGATCGGCCTCCGCCGGCTTGCTCCGCCAGCGTGTTAATCTTGCCGCCGCGCTGTTGGCGATGCCGTCAGCGCGATAACCCCTGGGGAGTAGCCTGCCTCGTTGCGACGAGGCGTATTCGTCAACACGCTCAGGTTATCCTGCCGTGGCGAAGACACCGATCACGGCTGGCGAGACCAGCGGCTGACGACGCCACGGCGGTGGGGCACGTCGTCGCGCTGTGGCGTCCAGCCCCGTCGTTCGAGACCACGCATGAATCCTCTTTCCATACTGTTGCTCGGCTTCGCCATGTCCGCGGACGCGTTCGCGGCGGCGATCGGCAAGGGCGCGGCGATGACTCGTCCACGGCTCGGCCAGGCGCTGCGCGCCGGCCTGATCTTCGGCGTGATCGAGGCAATCACCCCGGTCATTGGCTGGTTGCTGGGCAAGGGTGCCTCGCATTACATCGAAGTCTGGGACCACTGGGTAGCGTTTGTTTTGCTGCTGGGGCTCGGCCTGCACATGGTCTGGAACGGGGTGAAGCCGGAGTCGGACGAGGTGTTCGACGAGGCGAAGAGGCACGGCTTTGTTGGCCTCGCGCTCACCGGTCTTTCCACCAGCATCGACGCACTGGCCGTAGGCGTGGGCCTGGCCTTCGTCGACACGCCGATTGTGGTGGTCGCGGTGGTGATCGGCCTGTGCACCTTCAGCATGGTCACCTTGGGCGTCATGCTCGGTCGCGTGCTCGGCGCGATGGTCGGCAGGCGCGCGGAAGTGATCGGCGGAATCACCCTGATCGGGGTGGGCGCGGCGATCGTGTACGAACATCTGTCGAGATGAGGTCACGCCACGCGGCCTGCAACGCGACAATGGAACGGGACGATGCTTCGCCTGCGGCGCGTTTCCTGAAGCCACGCTCATCATGAAGGTCAGACCGGGAAAGGGTTCGGCGCATAATCGGAGTCCGCAGGTCACGTTCCCCGCGGATCCCGATGAGGTAACCACAACGCGGCTTTCCACGCATACACAGGTAGTTCCGTCGATGCAATCGCAGGCTTCCCCTCCAGCGGAAGCACCCACCAGGAGATAGACCATGTTTGACATGAAGAATCTGGGTCGTCTGAAAAAACTGGACGAGAACGCAACCGATGCAATGAAGGCATTCTGGGCTTTTGACAAGGCGGCGTTTGCCGAAGGCGCACTCAGTGCGCGCGAGAAGCAGCTGATGGCGGTAGCCGTGGCGTTGACGACCCAGTGTCCGTATTGCATCGAACTCCACAACAAGGCTGCCCGTGAAGCGGGCGCAACCGACGCCCAGCTGGCCGAGGCTGCGGTCGTGGCGGCTGCGATCCGTGCCGGCGGCGCGATAACGCACGCCACCCACCTGTTTGCCGGTTGATGATTCGGTCAGGCAGCGGGTGAGTCATCTGGCGTTCGCCCGCTGCCCGATACCGGCAGCTTCAGGTGCCTTGATTCGTCGTGCCGGATTCCAGAAACCGGTAGCCCACGCCCGGCTCGGTCTTCAGCCAGCGCGGTGCGCCGGGATCGTCGCCCAGCTTCTGGCGCAGGCGACCCAGCACAATGCGCAGGTAGTGCGTATCTTGCACATGCGTGGCGCCCCACACCTCGCGCAGCAATTGTTGCTGGCTGACCACGCGGCCGGCATGGCGCAGCAGCAGGGCTAGCACGGCGTATTCCTTGCGCGTGAGCGCAACCCCGTGGCCGTCGAGGCTCACTTCGCGACGGATCAGGTCCACGCGCAGCCTGCCGTCGTCGTAAAGCGGTGGCACGTCGGCGGGACCGGTGGAGGGGTGATGGCGCAGCAGCGCGCGCAGCCGCGCCATCAGTTCCTGCATGCCGAATGGCTTGGTCACATAATCGTTGGCGCCGTTGTCGAGCGCACGCACCTTCTCGCTCTCGGCGCTGCGTACGGACAGCATCAGCACCGGTACCGCGCTCCACTGGCGCAGTTCGGCCAGCACCTCGTGGCCTTCGCGGTCGGGCAGGCCGAGATCGAGGATGACCAGATCCGGCGATTGCGTGGCGGCAAGCGCAAGTCCCTCGGCGGCGTTGGCCGCCTGCAGCACCTGATAACCTTCCGCGCGCAGGCCGATGTCGAGGAAGCGACGGATCTGCATCTCGTCATCGATCACCAGCACGCGTGGCGCGGAAGTATTCAAGCGGTCGTCTCCGGTGCCGGTGGCAGCGGCAGGATGATGCGGATGGTGGTACCGGCGCCATCACGTGGCAAGGCCTCCACCGAGCCTCCGTGTGCGCCAATCATCCCGCGGCAGATGGACAGGCCCAGGCCGGTGCCCTTGTTGCCGCCGTCGCCTCGCGAGACCGAGTAGAACATGTCGAAGATGCGCGCGCGCTCGTCGGGTGGAATGCCCGGGCCGCGATCGATCACGTCGATCTGCAGCAGTGCGCCTCGCAAGCTCAGCTCGATTCGCACGGCCTCGCCGGGCGGCGAAAAATGTGCGGCGTTTTCCAGCACGTTGAACAGCGCCTGTTCGATCAGCGCCGGGTGCACGTAGAGCAGCACGGTGTCGCGTGGCAGCGCCGTCTGCAGTACCAGCTCCGGGAAGAACCGGCGCAGACGATCGGTGGCGGCGACCACCACTTCGGTGGCGTCGACCCAGTCGCGGTGCAGCTGCAGCGTCCCGTGCCCGAGCCGGGTCATGTCGAGCAGGTTCTGGATGTAGCGGTCCAGACGTTGACCTTCGTGCAGGATCGCCTGTAGCAGTTCCTGCCGCTCATCGCGCGGCAGTTGCATCTCGTACACGGCCAGGGTGTCTGCGGCACCGATCATCGAGGCCAGCGGCGAGCGCAGGTCGTGCGATACGGACGAGAGCAAGGCATTGCGCAGGCGTTCGGTTTCGCCCTGCACGCGAGCCTGCTCCAGTTCCTCGGCCAGCCGGGCCCGGTCCAGCGCGAGTGCGATATCCTGCCCCATGGCGTGCGCGAGTTCGCACTTGTCATGGTCGTGGACAGCCGCTGTATCGGGCGGAAACACGATCACGCCGTGCTGGTGCGTGCCGACAACCAGCGGAATGACCCACGCGCCGGATGGGTCCGCGCCATCACCATCGCGCGCGGCGGTTGCGGAGGCGCTCGGGCCTTCGTCCCGCACTTCCACCTGTGCATCCATGGCTTGTCGCAAGGTCAGCGTGGCGACTTTGCGAATGCTCGCTGCTTCGGTGGCGGTAGCCAGTTGCTTGCCGAGCTGGAGCAAGGTGCGCGCGCGTATTTGCGCTGCCCGCAGCGAGGCCACCTGGCTGGAAAGCCGGGTGGCCATGCGACTGCAGACCAGGGCGACGACCAGGAACAGCCCGATCGCCAGCACATCGTCGACACTGTCGATGGCCAGCGTGTGCCGCGGTCGGGTGAAGAAGAAATTGTCGCCGAGGAAACACAGCACGGCCGTATAAACCGCCACGGTCATGCGCTTGCGCACAGCAACCGCCAGCACGGCGGTCAACAGGATCAGTGACAGGTTGGCAGCCGAGAAATAGTGGTCGGCGGCGAAAGCGACCGCGAAGGCCAGCAGCACCACGGCGGTGGCAAAAAGGTAATCGCCCGCATGGGAGCGCAGGACTCGCGCAACGGTGGACGCCCGGTTACGCATGCATGGGCGCCTCCGGCGCTCCGTGCTTGCGGCAGTCGCCACGCTGCCGTACCCGCGTGCCGTCCGGGCGCCCTTTCAATCGAGGCCTGGTGCCTGGCATGGCTGGTCTGGTTTCATATCTCGACCTCCGATCCCAGTTCAATGCGCCGGTTGCCGGGAATCTGGAAGAAGGCGGTGGCGGAGAGCGCATTGTGCGCCATGAAGGCGAACAGGCGGTCACGCCACAATGCCATGCCATGCCGTTGCTTGCCGGCCACCACGGTCTCGCGCGAGAGAAAGAAGGTGGTGTCCATCATGTCGAACGGCAGCCCGTCGCGGCCGCACTTTGCCAACCGCGATGGTACATCGGGATCTTCGCCGAAGCCGAAGCGCAATCGCAACCGGATGAAACCCTCGCCCAGCGTCGACCACTCGCATTGCTCGCCCGGTTCGGCCAGCGGAGTATCAAGCGTCTCCACAGTCAGCAACACGTTGCGCTCATGCAGCACCTTGTTGTGCTTGAGGTTGTGCAGCAGGGAGCTCGGGATGGCATCCGCATTGGCGGTGAGGAAGACGGCAGTGCCGGCCACCCGCGTCAGGGGATAGTCAGCCAGGTTCAGGATGAACGGCGCCAGCGCCAGGCCACCTTGCTGGATCTCGCGCACGACCAGCTCGCGTCCACGTCGCCATGTGGTCATTGCCACGAACACGCACAGGCCCAGCGCCAGTGGAAACCAGCCGCCATGCGCCACCTTGACCAGGTTCGCGCTGAAGAAGCCCAGATCCACGCTGAGCAGGAAGGCACCGGTGGCAAGTACGGCCGGCAGACTCCAGTGCCACTGGAAGCGTGCCACCACCAGGGCCAGCAAGGTGGTGGTGACCATGGTGCCGGTGACCGCTATGCCATAGGCCGCGCCGAGGTTGTCCGACGAGCGGAAGCCCAGTACGGCCGCCACGATGAGGATCATCAGGATCCAGTTGATCCATGGCACGAAGATCTGCCCGGACATCTCGTGCGAGGTGTGCACGACGCGCATGCGCGGCATGTAGCCCAGCTGCATCGCCTCGCGGGTCATCGAGAATGCGCCGGAGATGACCGCTTGCGAGGCGATCACCGTGGCCGCGGTGGCCAGGGCGATCATCGGATACAGCATGAAGCGTGGCACCAGGTGATAGAACGGATTGGCCACGGCGGCGGGATCCTGCAGGACCTGCGCACCCTGGCCGAAGTAATTCAGCACCAGTGCCGGCAACACGAAGTTGAACCATGCCAGCTGGATCGGACGCCGGCCGAAGTGTCCCATGTCCGCATACAGCGCCTCGGTGCCCGTGACGGCGAGCACCACCGCGCCCAGCGCGAAGAACGCCTCGGCATGGTTGTGCAGGAAGAAAGCCACGCCATAGGTGGGGCTGATCGCCAGCAGCACTGCGGGGTGTCGCGCGATGCCCAACACGCCCAGGCCGGCGATGGTGATGAACCAGACCGCGCAAACCGGGCCGAACAAGGCACCGATCTGGCTGGTTCCGCGCTTCTGCAGCCAGCAGAGCGCGACGATCACGCTGATCGTGATCGGCACCACCCACCGTTGCAGATCGGGTGCCGCCACCTGCAGGCCCTCGACTGCCGACAGGACCGAGATTGCCGGCGTGATCACGCCGTCGCCGTAGAACAGTGCCGCGCCGAACAGACCGAGCACGATGATGGTCAGGCGCAGCCGCGGTATGTGACGGGCGCTGCGCTGGGCCAACGCCAGCAGCGCCATGATGCCGCCCTCGCCCTTGTTGTCGGCGCGCATGATGAAGAGCAGGTACTTGATCGACACCACGATGATCAGCGACCAGAAGATCAGGCTCAGCGCGCCGAGCACGTTTACCGGCGTCGCCGCCATGCCGTGGTCGCCGAACACCTCCTTGAGCGTATACAGCGGGCTGGTGCCGATATCGCCGTAAACCACGCCCACGGCGCCAAGGGCAAGGGTGGCCAGCCGCCGCGATGGCAGCTTCGTGGTCACCTCGGTCCGCGGAACGTCAGCATCGATTGTTCGGCCGCCGACGGGGGAACGAGGTGGGTCGCCGGCGCTGGCGCGCGGATACTGACTGCCAAAAAACATCGCCGACACCTGGAATGAATCAGACGTGCATTCTGGGTATCAAGTCGTAATGGCGGCATAGCCGCGCCGGTCTGCAGCATAAAATTAACGTAAAAATTGTCCTCGACACCGGCCAGACGGATCGCCGATTGATGGAAAGGTCAGGGGAGCCTTTCGGCTTCCATTCACAGTTTCCCGCACCGGACGCCGCGCTTGCCGTCATCCCGTGGCTTCGCCATGGACAAAAAAGCCCGGGACACGAATCCCGGGCCTTTCCATCGGCGCCGACTGCAGACAGTCCGCGTCAATGAGGAGGCAGGGCAGGGCCTACTTCGACTCCTTCTCCATCAGCTTCTCGACCATGCTGGCCGGCACTTCCTCGTAGTGATCGAAGATCATCGAATAGTTGCCGCGCCCGCTGGTGGCCGAGCGCAGGAAGTTGATGTAGCCGAACATTTCGGACAGCGGGACGAAGCCTTGCACGAAGGCCGAGATGCCTTTCTGGCCCTGGTCGGTGATCTGCCCACGACGACGGTTGATGTCGCCGATGATGTCGCCGAGATAGGTCGCCTCGGTGACCACTTCCAGCGCCATGATCGGCTCCAGCAGCTTCGGCCTGGACAGCCTCTGCGCTTCGCGGAAGCACGCGCGGCCCGCGATTTCGAAGGCCAGTGCCGAGGAGTCGACGTCGTGGTACTTGCCATCGATCAGGCGCGCCTTGAAGTCGAGTACTTCGTAGCCGGCGACCTGACCCTGGCGCGACTCCACCGTGACGGCATGTTCGACCGACGGGATGTACTCGCGTGGCACGCGGCCACCCACCACTTCGTCGGAAAACACCACGCCGGAGCCCGGTTCGCCTGGCTCGAAGATCATCTTCACTTCGGCGAACTGGCCCGAGCCGCCGGACTGCTTCTTGTGCGTGTAGGTGTGCTCGACGGTCTGGCCGAACGCTTCGCGGAAGCTGACCTTGGGCTTGCCCATGTTCGCTTCCACGCCCAGTTCGCTGCGCATGCGGTCGATGGTGATTTCCAGATGCAGTTCGCCCATGCCCTTGAGCACGGTCTGCCCAGTCTCCTGGTCCACTTCCATGCGCAGAGACGGGTCGGCCTTGACCATCTTGTAGAGCGCGGTGGACAGCTTGTCGACGTCGTTGCGGCTCTTCGGCTCGACCGACACGCTGATGACGGGGTCCGGAAAGCGCATGCGCTCGAGCAGGGCCGGATGGTTCGGGTCGGACAGGGAATCGCCGGTCTCCGTATCCTTCATCGACACGAAGGCGCAGATGTCGCCGGCGCGCACTTCGTCGATCTCGCGGGTGTGGTCGGCCTGCACCTCGACGATGCGGCCCACGCGCTCCTTCTTGCCGCGGGTGACGTTCTGCAGGGTGTCGCCCTTCTTGATCACGCCCGAATAAATGCGGCAGAAGGTCAGCGTGCCGAACTGGTCGTTGATCACCTTGAACGCCAGCGCGCGTGCCGGTGCATCGTCGGTGACTTCCTGCTCGCCGATGATGTTGCCGTCCTCGTCGACCATCGAGATACCACCGTTCTCGCCGGGGTAGGGCATGTAATCCACGACGGCATCAAGCAACTGCTGCACGCCCTTGTTCTTGTACGACGAGCCGCAGAACACGGGCACCAGCTTGCCGCTGACGCAGCCCTTGCGGATGCATTTCTTCAACATGTCCGGATCATGCTCGCCGGTCTCGATGAGGCGCCCGAACGCGTCGTCGTCCATCGCCAGCGCGGTCTCCAGCATTTCCTCACGCAGCGTGGGCAGTTGCGCGAGCCATTCGTTGTCGGCAACGGACGCAAATTTCAGCCGGTCCTTGGCCTCCTCGAAGGACACGGTTTCCCACTTGCTGTCCTTGTCGTCGGACTGCCAGATGTAGGCCACGTTCGCGACCAGGTCGGCCATGCCGCAAAATTCGTCGCTGCTCCCCAACGGAATCTGGCACAGCAGGGCCGGCGCATTGAGGCGCTCGCGTATGCCCTTCACGCAGTGGCCGAAATTGGCGCCAATGCGGTCCATCTTGTTGATGTAGCACATGCGTGGCACGTGATACTGGTCGGCCAGGCGCCAGTTGGTCTCGGTCTGCGGCTCCACTCCGGCGACGCCGTCGAACACCACCACGGCGCCGTCAAGCACGCGCAGCGACCGATTCACCTCGATGGTGAAGTCGACGTGTCCCGGCGTGTCGATCACGTTGATCTGGTGTCCCTTCCACTCGGTCGACACCGCAGCAGACTGGATCGTGATGCCGCGCTTGCGCTCCTGCTCCATGTAGTCGGTGGTCGTGGAGCCCTTGCCTTCCTTGGTGTCGTGCACGTCGACAATCTGGTGTTTGCGGCCGGTGTAATACAGTACGCGCTCGGTGGTGGTCGTCTTGCCGGCATCAATGTGCGCGATGATGCCGACGTTGCGGTAGAGCTTCAGGGGTTTCTGGCGGGCCACGATTCAACTCCGTTCGATGGATGGTCCGGCGCCACCGCGCCGAGCCGCAAGCCCATCATTGTAGCGGGCGCGACCGTGAAGGCCACTCATGGCGCAGCCTGTGGCCCGTTGCCATTCGGCACCTAGGCCCTGATGCCGTAGTTGCCGTCATTTCTCGCCGGTTCGCCAAGCTGGCTCAGCAGGATGGCGGTGCGCACCGTGAAGTCGTGCCAGCTCGGCAGTGACGCGAGTTCCAGCCAGTCGGTCCATTCCGGCAGCAGGGAGCGATCGGCGCGCCGTGCGGCGGCCTTGCGGCCGGCCGCGATGGCCTCGCGGATTTCCGGCATGCAGTTGAGTAAGGGGCGCAGAGCTTCCTTCTCACCGTCGGCAAGCCGGCTTGCTGGCGATTCGACCAGCCAGCGGCAGGATGATTCCATTTCCCACTGGTACTCGATGGCGAGAAACCAGGTGAAAACATCCCCCTCTGCTTCGCCGGCTGCGATCGCCCGCGCGTGCTCAAGAAAGTTGCGCACGGCAGCACCGTGTTGATCGGATACCGAAGCCGAGCCCCCCGTCATTGCCAGCATGTTCCTGTCCTCGCCTGAAAGTATCGAACGGCCGGATACGCAACCTCGAACCGGCTGCGGCCATCCGCTTTGCGAAGACTCATGCATAGGCAGTGCCAAAGCTGGGCTCAGGATGGGTGCGCGCCGCGCGGGCGCCGCGCGCGCCAGCGAGCGCGGCAAATGCGGGCAGAGGTGACGGTTGGACGTGCCAGCGGGCCGCGCGAGCCAGCGGCCGCCAGCGACGTCCTGCGTCAGGTTCTGACCGAGGTCGGATTCACCCCGACGTGGCGTTGTCGAGCAGATCCTCGTAGAACGCACCGAACGGCTCGTCCGGGTGGGCAATCTGGATTTCCAGGATCCACAGGCCGCTGGCCGGGGTCTTCTCCAGATCGCCGAGATCCCCGCCGTGGTGGATCGCATGCGGGAAATCACTGATCCGGTGACCCTTGATCGCGTGATTCAGCCGCCAGCCCATCGCTTGCGCCCGCTCCTGCGCAAATGCATACAGCGCGCGTCCACTCAAACCTTCGCTGCGCCAGGTCGCGGCGACCTGCCGGAACAGGTCGCGTGCAGCCTCGGCACAGGCTTGCCGCTGCGGCGCGTGGCCCTGCACGAAAGTGTCGCCCACATCGCCCTCGTGCGCATCGAACACCAGGCCGAGGTCGATGAAATAGCTGTCGTTCTCAGCCAGCCGCACGCTGGGGTCCGAGCGCTGGCGAAAGGTCTTGGTGGTGTTCGGGCCGATCCGGATGAGCGGCTGGTGCCACAGTCGCTGGCAACCAAGTTCGTCGAATACCTCGGCGGCGACGAGCTTGGCCTCGGCCTCGCTGATGCCTGGATGCATCCGGGCGCGGATGCCGTGCAGCGCTGCCCAGCTGCGCTCGCGCGCCTGCTGCATCACGACGGGATCGAAGTGGGGACCGACCGCCTCGCGGGGGGAGTTTGCTCCGCTGGCGGTGGTCACGCCGCCACCAGCACCAACAGCAACGCGATGGCGGCCGGTAGCGCCTGGAACCACAGGATCCTGCGCGCCGCGGTAAGCCCGCCAAAGACACCCGCCACCAACACGCAAGCGAGGAAAAACACCTTGATTTCGACGCCGCCGTCGCCCAGCCACAGCCCCCACGCCAGCCCTGCGGCGAGAAAGCCGTTGTAAAGCCCCTGGTTGGCAGCCAGCACGCTGGTCTGCTCGGCGAATTCCCGCGTGAGGCCAAACGCTTTTCGACCGGACGGCCGGGTCCACAGGAACATTTCCAGGATCAGGAACCAGACGTGCATCAGCGCGATCAGGGCGATCAGGACATTGGCGGCGATGGACATGGGTTCCCCGGTCTGGCTCGATGTCCCAGTGTTGCAGCCCGGGCCTCGGGCGGCAACGCCGCGCTGTGACTCGATCACTCCACGGATGGCTCGATCGCCTTGAGCGTCACCACCAGCACGTCGCGGTGCGCAGGCTGGCCCGGGTCGATCGGCGTTACCGGCGTTACCCCATGGCGCACGCGGGCGTCGTCGACCAGCGCGGCGTCGAATGGGTGGGCCAGGGTGAAGCTGCCCAGCAGGCAGCCGTCGTTGGCGTGGATGGTGGTTGTGCCGCTCTCGATGTTGAGACGATCGATCAGCAGTACCAGCACGTAGTCCACGCCATCGCGATGTACGCCCTCGGGGGTGGGTTCGCCCGGTTCGTCGGCGCGAGCCTCGATCCGGAACTGGTGGGCCTCGACATGCCAGCGCCGCGGGCCGCCGGCCTTCATCGGCGTGAACAGCGCATGCGCGAAACGCAGGATCGCTTGCAGGCTGGCACCCTTGGCAATCGCCGGGCGGATCGGCAGAAACCAGCGCTGGGTGCCGCCCTGCAACGGATTGTAGAGCGCACTCTGCCAGTGTGGCTGGTGCTGCTCGCGCTGCACGGTGCCATCGGGCTCGATCGTGAATGTGGCGTGGCGCCGGCGCCGATGTCGGCCCAGCTCGGCCAGGTAGGTGTCGGGGGCCAGGTCATTCCAGCTGGCGCTGAACACATCCCAGTCGGGCATGTCCTGCCTGCGCAGAAGCTGGCGCACGGTGTCGGCAGTGACGAAGGCAAAACCGTCGCGATGCACGGGAGCCTGCAAGGCGGCGAGGGCGGAGCGCGTGGTCATGGGCGCCACGTTAGCAGGATCGCCCGTAGCGGCCAATCTGTTCGTGGGCGCGTCGACGTCCGACGCTATCTCGCCCTGTCGCCAGGGTCTGGCAACCGGATCAACGCTTATCGGGTGTGTACTCACGGGGAATAACCGGGGCGGCCCTGGCTGTTTCCGGCTTGGGGCGGAGATGCTCCTCGCAGGCCAGGCTGGCGGGCCCGGATACGTGCGCTGGATCACGTCGAACCACTTTCATGGGTATCCGGACGTTTAGATGTTTAGACGTCTATTGACAACGTTTGTTAGAACAATCACTATCTATCCCACTCATCGAGACCGGCTGAGGGACAGGCCCTTCGAAGCCGGGGCAACCTGCGGAACGTTTCCGTCACGGTGCCAACTCCTGCGGAGGTGCCTGGTGCACCTGCCGGTAGATGGGCGTCATCGGTCCGCAGCAGCCAGCTGCCGGTGCCATGGCGACCTTTCCGGCACCCGCGGGGCGATGCCAGCCGGAGAGGATTTCCCGATGTTGCAGAGCCAAACCAGTCACGCCGAAGGCCCCGATACCATCTTTGAGGGCATGTCAGAGGCGCTGCGCAGCGCACCGGGCATTCCGGTGCAGCACGGCACGCGTCGCGTGACGCTGGTGCCGAAGTACGCTGATGGCCAGCGCGAGGTCGACGTCAGTTACTCCTGGTTTGGCGCGGTGGGGGCCCCGACCATCGTCGTGCAAGGTGGGATCTCCGCCGATCGCAATATCACCGCGCTGGATGAACAGGCTCCCGCCGGTTGGTGGCAGGCCCTGGTTGGCGACGGCGCGGCGATCGATCTGGCCTGCTGGCGGGTGCTGGTCATTGACTGGCTGGATGGCGCCCAACTGGGCGTGAGCGCGGTCTCCAGCGAGGATCAGGCGGATGCTTTGGCAGCCTTGCTGCGGGCGCTGGGCGTGGCGCAGGTGCATGCGTTTGTGGGCGCATCCTATGGCGCGATGGTGGCGTTGGCCTTCGGCGCCCGGCATGCGCGCCTGGTAGGCAAGTTGGTGCTGCTGGCCGGCGCACACCGACCGCACCCGCTGAGCACTGCGCAGCGCAGCGTGCAGCGTGGCATCGTGCGGCTTGGCCAGGCCAGTGGCCAGGTCGATGAGGCGCTGGCGCTGGCACGTCAACTGGCGATCACCACCTACCGCGGTAGTGCGGAATTCGGTCGCCGCTTCGCCGGTGCACCCGAGCAACGCGATGGACGCTTCCATTTCCCGGTCGAGGATTATCTCGCGCACCAGGGCCACCGCTTCGTGGAGCGCTTCGATGCCGAGCGCTTCCTGGTGCTGTCCGAGTCAATCGACCTGCACAACGTGGAGCCGGAGGAAGTCCCCACGCCCGCCACCCTGATCGGGTTTCCGTCGGACCGGCTGGTGCCGCTGGCCGACCTGTGCGAACTGCAGCGGCGCCTGCGCGGGCCGGCCACGCTTGAAGTGGTCGAGTCGCCCTATGGCCACGATGCCTTCCTGAAAGAACCCGAACAGCTCGCGCCGCTGTTGCGCGAGGCCCTCACCGTGTAGGAGCGCACCCCGTGCGCGAATGCCCTTTCGGCACGTGACGGAAAAGCATTCGCGCACAGGGTGCGCTCCTACGCAAATGAAATCACGATGCATGAGCTGGAGATTCACATGAGCAAAACGTCCGCCCCGTGTACCCGCGCCGTGCGCGCCGGCATCGAGAGTGACACCCAGCACGGCGCCGTGGTGCCGGCGCTGCACTTGTCGACCAACTACAGCTTCGAGGGTTTCGGACGCAAGCGCGTCTACGACTATTCGCGCAGCGGCAACCCCACGCGCGACCTGCTTGCCGAGGCCTTGGCGGACCTGGAGCAGGGCGCCGGTGCGGTGGTGACGTCCAGCGGCATGTCGGCCGTGGCGCTGGCGCTGGAACTGATACCAGCCGGTGCCACCGTGCTGGCGGCGCACGACTGCTATGGCGGCACCTGGCGGCTGCTCGATGCATGGGCGAAGAAGGGCCGTTTAAAGGTCGAGTTCGCCGACCTCACCGACAGCGTCGCCCTGGCTGCCGGGCTGGCGCACCGGCCCGCCCTGGTCTGGGTGGAGACGCCGTCCAATCCACTGCTGCGGATCACCGACATCCGCCACGTGGCACAGGCGGCGCACGCCGTCGGCGCCTTGCTGCTGGTCGACAACACCTTTCTCTCGCCCGCGTTGCAGCAGCCGCTGCTACTCGGCGCCGACGTGGTGCTGCATTCGACTACCAAGTACATCAACGGTCACAGCGACGTGGTGGGTGGCGCGGTGGTGGCCCACGACGCAGCGATGTTCGAGCAACTGAAGTGGTGGGCCAACTGCTGCGGTGTCGCGGGTGCGCCGTTCGACAGCTACCTGACCCTGCGCGGGCTGCGTACGCTGGGCGTGCGCCTGCGCCAGCATCAGGAGAACGCCGCGCGGGTCGCCGCTCAACTGGAGGCCCATCCGGCCGTGCGCAAGGTGTACTACCCGGGGCTGGCGAGCCATCCCGGCCATGCGCTGGCCTCGCGTCAGCAGCAGGGCTTCGGCGCCATGTTGAGCTTCGAGCTGGATGGGGACGTCGCCCAGATCGAGGCGTTCATCCATGGGCTCGAATACTTTTCGCTGGCCGAATCCCTGGGCGGGGTGGAAAGCCTGATCGCCCACCCGGCCAGCATGACGCATGCGTCGATGGCGCCCGAAGCGCGTCGCACCGCCGGCATCACCGACAGCCTGTTGCGAATCTCGGTGGGCATCGAAGACGGCGACGACCTGCTGCGCGATCTTGATGCGGCGCTGGTGCGTGCAGCTTCCGTGGCACAGTCCAAACGTCGGGTCGTGGCATGAGTGCGGTGCTGGCCGAACGATCGGTACAGCCCCGCCGGGGAGCGTCCTCCACCTGCGCGGTGGTGTTGCTCGGTACCGGCGTGGTGGGTGGTGCACTGCTCAAGCTGCTGAACACGTCAGCTGCCGATTCTCTGCGGCTGGTCGGCGCCGCGAACTCGCGCCGGCAGCAGACCGATCCGGTCCGGCTCAAGCAGCGCAATCTGCGCGACCAGTTGAACCTGCACGGCGATCCGCGCGACAACACCCAACTGCTGGCGGCGCTCGACGCCAGTGATTCGCCGTGCAAGGTCATCATCGACGCCAGCGCCAGTGGCGCGATCGCCGCGTGCCATGCCGAATGGCTGGTCCGCGGCTATCACGTCGTCACCGCCAACAAGGCACTGGCCGGCGGCGAACTGGCCGGTTGGCGCGCACTGCAGGCGGCGCTGGCGGATGGCGCGCAGTACGGTGATTCGGCCACTGTCGGTGCCGGCCTGCCGGTGCTTTCCACGCTGCGCCGGTTGCGTCGTTGCGGCGATGCGCTGCTGACCCTGGAGGGCGTATTCAGCGGCTCGCTGTCGTGGTTGTTCAACCAGTATGACGGCAGCCGACCGTTCTCCGACCTGCTGCGCGAGGCGCGCCAACTCGGCTATACCGAACCCGATCCGCGCTCGGACCTGTCAGGCGAGGACGTGGCGCGCAAACTGTTGATCATCGCCCGCCACGCCGGCTTCTCCCTCAGCAGCGAAGAGGTGGTGGTGGAAAGCCTGGTGCCGGAAGCCTTGCGTCATATCGACAGTGAGGCATTCCTCACTCGGCTGGACGAGCTTGATGCGCCGTTGGCGGCGCGCCACGCCGAGGCGGCCAGTCGCGGCCACGTGCTGCGATTCATGGCCCGGCTCAATCAGCGCGGCCATGCGCGTGTCGGTCTGGTCGAAGTGGCCACCTCTCACCCGGCCGCACGGTTGTACGGCACCGACAACCAGTTCGCGCTCAGCACCACCCGCTACAACACCCAGCCGCTGGTGATCCAGGGGCCGGGCGCGGGACCGGAAGTCACGGCGCAGGCGTTGCTCGGGGACGTGCTGGCATTGATCTGAAAGCCGCGTTGATCATGCCGGCTTCAATGGCCGGTGATCTTTTCCGCGGTCTCTTCGTCCGGTGGCACCAGGAGGTCACCGGGGTGGGCGTGCGCTTCCAGTTGCGCTGCTTCCACCGACGGCGTTCGCCAGCCGGACTTCACGCCCCACAGAAAAAACACCAGGCCGATCACGGCGACCACCCCCAGGTCGATGCCGTAGGGCAGATAACCTTTGCCACCGAAGGTAGTGCTGCCGGCCCACGACACCAGGGCCAGTGAGGGCAGGTAGAAGATCAGCCACCAGGCGCCTTTCAGCTGGCGCCCGAAATCGTGCCAGCCGGCCTTGGCCTGGTAGTAGAAGTACACCGGAAGCGCGACCACCATCAGCAGGATGATTTCGCCGGTCAGCGGCCACCGCGCCCAGTACAGCAGTTCGGTGGACATGATGAAGGCCACGCCGGCCAGGATCGGCAGGCCAGCCAGCCGGAACGGGCGGTTGAGTTCAGGCGCGGTGCGTCGCAGCGTCATCACGCTGACCGGCCCGGTCAGGTAGGAGATGATCGTGGCCACCGAGATCACCGCCGCCAGCGAGCCCCAGCCGCGGAAGAAGAACAGGAACAGGAACGACACGGCCAGGTTCACCCACATCGCCGGACGCGGCACGCCCCAGCGCGGATGCACGCGGCCGAGGATCTTCGGCAAGGTGCCGTTGCGCTCCATGCCGTACAGCATGCGCGCGGTGGTCGCGGTGTAGGTCATGCCGGTACCGCTGGGGCTGATCACCGCGTCGATGAACAGCAGCGTGGCCAGCCACTGCAGACCGAGGATGATCGCCAGGTCGGCGAACGGCGAACTGAAGTCGATCCCGTGCCAGCCCACGTTGGCCAGCATCTCGCGCGGCACCGCACCGATGAACGACACCTGCAGCAATACGTAGACCACGGTGGCCAACGCAATCGAGCAGACGATCGCGAACGGAATGCTGCGGCCGGGATTGCGCGCTTCGCCGGCCAGGTTCACCGGACTCTGGAAGCCGTTGAAGCTGAACACGATGCCGGCGATCGCCACGGCGGTGAGGATCGAGGCGAAGTCCGTCTTGTGCAGCTCGCCGTGGATGCCGACGCTGAAATTTTCCGGATGGAAGCCGGTCATCATCAGCAGCACCGCAGTCAGTGCGGGGATGACCAGCTTGAACAGCGTGATCGCCGTGTTCGAGCGCGCGAACAGCTTCACGCTCCAGAAGTTGAACAGGAAATACATCACGACCAGCGCAGCGGCGATCAGCAGGCCATTGGTGCTCAGCTCGCCGTGGCCACCGGGAACCTTGTGATACAGATCCCTTGCCCATTGCCACTTCCACGAAGACATGTATTGCGCCGACGCTTCTGCCTCGACCGAAATCACCGAGACGATCGCGATCCAGTTCGCCCACGCCGCGATGAAACCGACCAGCGAACCGTGCGAGTAGTGCCCGTAACGCACCATGCCGCCGGACTCCGGAAACATCGCGCCCAGTTCGGCATAGGTCAGCGCGATCGTCATGATGATCGCCGCGCCCAGGATCCATGCCCAGATCGCGCCGGGGCCGGCGATCTGCGCGGCGCGCCAGGCACCGAACAGCCAGCCCGAGCCGATGATCGAGCCCAACCCGGTAAGCATCAGGGCAAGCGGTCCTACGTCGCGGCGAATCGCGCGTTCCTGGGTCATGGGGGTTCCTGTGGCCGGGCGGAGTGCACCGTGAAGGGTCGGATGTTTGCAGAAACGGGCGGCAGCTGTCATCTACCCGTGGTCGTCGGGGCGTTCTGGTACCTCACCCCGGCACGGCCGGAGAGAGGATTCGGCCCGGAGGCGCGCACACGCTGGTTTCTTTGAAGATGCCTGCAAGAGTGGCGTTGTTTCCTCTTGATTCGACATGAAAGCAAGAGCTTTGGTGGGCCGGCAGCGCCCGAGTCACTCTTCGCTTGTGCCCACGCACACGTCAGCAACGTGTGCGAACAGCGCAGCTGGCCCGAACGGCGTAGGGCAGGATGCCCGGAGTAAAGAGAAGAGGAATCGGCATCGTGCCGATTCGCCCCGCGGGCCCTGTCGCCCCCGCCTCAGCGCCGCAAAGGGGCTGAGGCACACCACCGCCGCGCGGTGGCGAAAGAACCGGTCGCCAGAGCATTTCCCTTGAGCACCATCCCCCGAATGCGAACGCCTCAGTTCGGCCAGGAAGCGACAGCCGCCACATCAACCAAGCTGTCCTAAAGCCGCCGCTCACCTATGTCAGCGTAACCGGCTTTTCGTAATTCGTGGTGACTTTGATTGAAGCCCTGCTCCGGAACGAGCTCTCCCTTCCTGTCTGCAACGTGAGCCCACTGCGCAAGCAAATTCTCGGCAGAAAGCATCGTACCCGAGAGATGGATCCCTCGGGTCAAGGTGATATTTGCCACCTCGAAGCCGCCAGCGCCGGCGCAGAGGATGGCGTGCGTTGGCGCGGATTCCGACACCAGCGCGAGCACGGCCGGACTGACCAGCTCGGGTCGCAGCAAGGCCAACTGTGCGTCTGGAAGGAGGCCTTCCATCATCTGGGTGGCTGCGGTCGGCGCGATGCAATTGACCCGGATGTCATGCTTCACACCCTCGAGCGCAAGGGTCTGCATCAACCCGACCAGACCCATCTTTGCGGCGGCGTAGTTTGCCTGCCCGAAATTGCCATAAAGACCCGAGGACGATGTCGTCATGACGATGCGCCCGTATTTTTGGGTCCGCATCGTCTCCCAGACGGCCTTGGTGCAATTGGCGCTGCCCATCAGATGAACTTCAATCACCAGGCGAAAATCGTCGAGGGTCATTTTCGCGAACGACTTGTCGCGCAGGATGCCAGCGTTGTTGACCAGAATGTCGACACGTCCCCACGTGGACAGTGCGGTATCCACCATCCGTTGGACAAAGGCGACATCGGTCACCGAACCCTGGGCTGGATAGGCTTCCCCGCCCGCATCGTTGATCTCCCCGGCCACCGCCGCGCCACCGGCGCCCAGGTCATTGACCACCACGCGCGCGCCGTGCTTGGCGAGCAGCAGAGCATGCGAGCGGCCCAAGCCGCCCCCCGCGCCAGTCACAATCGCCACACGGCCTTTTAGATCGATCATTGGAGCCTCCTGATAGTTTGCGGCCCTGGATCCGGGCTGCAAATTTCGGTCCGTGACACCCACGGCGGCAGGGCATTGGACGCACACCCTAGCATCCCGGAAAGCGCTGGTAAATATATTCACTCTAAACATAGTGAAAATTGACTCGGGAGCAAAAACAGCGCCAAATTGCCACCGGGGGTCTGCCGAGCCATAACGGCGCCGCCAATTACGCCGATTTACCAAGCAAGCCGATCTATTGGAGGGGAGACATGAAAATCAATTCCAGGAATAGCCGCGCACGGTGGTTGGGGCTCGCGCTCCTGACGTTGCCGTGGTGCGGTTCGATGCAAGCGCAGACGACGGCGGCACCGTCCGATACCGAGTCCGATCAGACTCCACCGAAGGCCAAGGCCTCGGAGAAAGTCACTACGCTCAAGACCGTCACCGTCTCGGCGGAACGTCGAAACGAAGCGTTGCAGACCACGCCGATTGCGGCGACGGTGCTGACCGGCGACGATCTGCTCAACCGGGGCGTCAACGTGATTGACCAACTCCAGTTCACGTCGCCTTCGGCTACCGTGAACAACTTTGGCCAGGGTATCGATTTCGACATCCGCGGGATCGGCAAGGCCGAGCACAACTCGCAGACCGGCACCGGCGTCGTCGTCTACCGCGATGGCGTACCGACGTTTCCCGGCTACTTCACCGAGGAGCCCTACTACGACATTGCGTCGGTGCAGATCCTGCGCGGCCCGCAGGGCACGTTCGGCGGTCAGAATGCCGTCGGCGGCGCGGTCCTCGTCAACTCGAACGATCCGATCATCAATGGCGGCTACCAGGGCTACGTGTCAGGCCAGGCTGGCAATTACAGCGACGCGGCCTTGCAGGGCGCGATCAATCTCCCGATCAGCAACACGTTTGCGGCGCGGGTCGCGGTCAACAGCGACAACCGGAGCAGTTTCTGGAACATCACCGGTCCCTATAGCGGCTCCAACGCCCGCTTGCGCTCACGCAGCGCCCGCATCGGCCTGCTCTGGCAGCCCAGTGATGCTCTCTCGGTTCTGCTCAAGACCGACTACAACCATATCGACATGGGCGCGTACCCGGCCGATCCGGTGAACTCGCCCAACGATCCGTTCGACATCACCGCCAACGCCCCACTGAAGGCGCTGGACCGTTTCTCGCGGACCGTACTGAAGATCGACTACAAGTTTCACAACGGCGTCAAATTCCGTGCGACCTCCGGCTACCAGCATGGCAACACCGCCTATCAGGCCGATCTGGATGGAACTGAACTGGGTTACTCCACCTTCCGCGATTCGGTGTACGAAACCATTTACTCGCAGGAGCTCAATCTCATTTCGCCGGATACCGGCAGGTTTACCTGGATCCTCGGTGCGTACTGGCAGAAGGACACCTACACGTTCCCGACCGGTCAATTCCTGATCGGCGTGCCGGCAGGCAATCCGGCGTCCGAATACGTGCTGCAGGGAACCAATCCGAAAAAGAACAGCGCCCTGTTCGGTCAGGTCGGCTACCAACTTTCCGACGAGCTCAAGCTCACGGTAGGCGGGCGCTACTCCAAGGATCGTACGGCCAACAACGTTTACGTCGTCCAATATGGCCTGCCGTTGATTGACGATCAGTCCGCCAAATACTCGAACTTCTCCGGCAAGGTGTCGCTCGACTGGACGGTGAGCGATAGAAACTTCCTGTATGCCTTCGCGGCCAGCGGCTATCGCCCCGGCGGGTTGAATGTGCCGGTGGGCCTGGGACTACCCGCTCCATTCAAGGGTGAGACGGTGACGAGTCTGGAAGCCGGCTGGAAGGCAACCTGGCTGGACGATCACCTGCGCACCCAGATCGACGCGTTCCACAACAACTACAAGAATTTCCAGGTCACCATTGGCTACCCGGACTATCCCACGTTCGGGATCGAGCTCAATACGCCCAATCCCACCAAGATGTACGGCTTTGAAGCGCAGGCCCAAGCGGTATTCGGCGACTGGTCGATTTACGGCAACCTCGGCTGGTTGCACAGCGACCTGGGGCAGTTCTACGCCACCGACCCCAGACTTCCCTCGGTGGCATTTTGCGACCCGGCGACCGGTCCGGAGAGCGCCACCTGTCCCAACCTGGGCGGAAGCGAACAGACCTATGCGCCGAAACTGACGTTCAATACGGGCGTGCAGCGCACCTTCCGCGTCGGCCCCGACACGATCACCCCGCGTATCAATTACGCGCATATTGCGGGGCAGTGGGCCACCTTGTTCGAGAATGAGGCGCTCGGCGACCGCATCGGAAGCCGCAACCTGCTCGGTGCCCAAATCGACTGGGCTCACGGCAGTTGGCTGACGACGCTGTACGGCACCAACCTGACCAACCAGCACTACATCGGGGCCATCAATTCGGGGCTCCGGTTCGCCGGTTACCCGCGCCAGTACGGCATACGCGCCACTCTATTTTTCCAGTGATCGAAGCAGTCATCCCCGCGTCGCCACGCGGCGACACGGGGATGCCGCGACAGGTGCTTTTTCTGCATGCAATCCTATTCTCTGACCATCGACAAATTTCTCGAGCACGCCGCCAAATGGTGGGGGCAGCGTGAAGTCGTTTCTGTGCAGGCAACAGCGAAGAATCACATCAGTTATGCCGCCCTCAGGGATCGCAGCAACAGCCTTTCCGGGGCGCTGCAATCATTGGGCCTGCGCCTCGGCGATCGCGTAGGCACGCTGGGCTGGAATACCCAGCATCACCTCGAGATGTATTACGCGACCATGGGCGCCGGGTACGTCTGCATACGCTCAATCCGCGCTACACCGTTGAGCACCTGGGCGTGATCATCAACGAGGCAGAAGATCGGGTGCTCGCCGTGACGTCGAGCCTGACTTCCGTGCTGAATGAACTGCTGCCGCTTTGTCCCACGATTGAACACGTCGTGATCATTGACGGGGCGTTGCCGGACGGCTTCTCCGCCAACGGATGGACGGCCAGGTTGTGGCTCCTCGACGCCCTGCTCGACCAACGCGGAGTGGCGGCTGTCTGGGGCGATTTTGACGAGCACGCGCCTGCCGGGCTTTGCTACACCTCCGGCACGACGGGGCCACCCAAGGGCGTGCTTTACACCCATCGCGCCAACTACCTGCATACGCTGCGAGTGCTGCAGGCCGACGCTATCGCACTGACAGACCGGGATGTCGTGCTGGTGGCCGTGCCCATGTTCCACGCCAATGGGTGGGGCCTGCCGTTCGCTGTGCCCGCCGTGGGCGCCAAGCTCGTGTTGCCGGGACGTCACGCCGATGGCGCGAGTCTGGCGGCGCTGTTGCGCGATGAGGAAGTGACTGTCGCCGTCGGCGTCCACACGCTTTGGTCGGGAGTAATTGATCATCTCGATGCCGTTGGCGGCGAACTGCCTGCCTTGGAACGCATAGTCATCGGCGGCTCAAAATGTCCGGAGACGCTGATCCGGCGAATGGAAGAACGGCTGGGTGTCCGAGTCCAAACCAGTTGGGGCATGACCGAGCTCTGCCCCACCGGCACGATTGCTTCTGCCGCGACTCCATCGCCCGGCAATCAGACATCCGGCCGTCCCAGCCTGGGCATCGACCTCAAGCTGACCGATGCCGACGGAAAAGCGCTGCCTCGCCAACGGGGCGTGACCGGCTACCTCAAGGTCAAGGGTGCCAGCGTCATTGATCGCTACTACAAGAGCGACATCGATGTGCTCGACGCCGACGGCTACTTCGATACCGGCGACCTGGCAAGCATCGATGACGAAGGCAACATCGCCATTCGTGGGCGGTCGAAGGACCTGATCAAGTCTGGTGGTGAGTGGATCAACCCTTCAGAAATCGAGGATATCGTGGGTCAACATCCTGCCGTCAGTCTGGTGGCGGTGATCGGCCGAGCTGACGCCAAATGGGGTGAACGCCCTGTACTCGTGGTTGAGCCGCGTGCTGGAACGACGCTCAAATCCGAGGAGTTGCTGGATTGCCTGAAGGGCAAAGTTGCGGACTGGTGGGTCCCGGACCAGGTCGAGCTCGTCAGTGCCATGCCGCTGGCAGCCACAGGCAAAATCGACAAGCTGCAGCTGCGTGCGATATTCGGCGGGTTGGACGTCGACGCTGAGTGCACCGACTGTTGACGCACCGCAACAGCGTTGCATAGACTGACCGACACCCGTCAATCTGGTTGCCGTATCGCGATGCCAAAGGAAATCAAAAAGCGTGCCCCTCGCCGGAAGGCAGAGCAACGCGCTGAGAGCATGGAGCAGATCCTCGACGCCGCCGAATTCCTCTTTTCCAAAAATGGACTTTACGGTGTCACCCTCGGCGATGTGGCCAAGCGCGTTGGAATCCATACGACGCTCGTCCATTATTACTTCCAGGACAAGCAGACCCTGTTTGAAGCGGTCTTTGCCCGACGCGCCGGCGTCACCAGCAGCCGCCGGATGGCAGCACTGGAGCAATATGAGGCAGAGGCGGGCGACTCACCCACCGTCGAAGGCGCGCTGCACGCGTTCCTGGATACTGATCTTGACCTCTACTACGAAGGCGGCGAGCACTGGATGAACTATGGCGCCTTCGGTGCGCGGGTAAGCAATACGCCCGAAGGCGCTGCGCTGATGGACGTCCATTTCGATCCGGTCGTGCTCAAGCTCGTGGGCATTCTGAAGCGTGCGCTACCCGATTATCCCGCAGAGGATATTTTCTGGGGCTACCATTTCGTGACCGGCGCCTTGATGAATACGCTTGCCCGTACCGGCCGCATCGATCGCCTCTCAGGCGGGATCTGTCACTCTGATGACTTTCCGGCCGTCAAGCAGCGGATCACTCGGTTCATGGCTGCCGGGTTTCTGGCTCTGAGGCAGTGAGGGATCGCGGTCAATTTCGTGGTGATATACCCAGCTGATCTGTTGCCCAAGCCAAACTGCTTCCACCAACGCCGACCTGGGCGTCAGCGGATGTCGGCGTCACCGACATCCGCCTGGCTGACTCAATGCGGCGCGCATTGCGCGGTCGGCTCCGGCAGCTTGGGCGCGGCGATGCCCACGTTCCAGATCCACGCTTGATCTCCACTTGCCTTGCGGCGGCACACAACGTCGTTGACGAGCTTGTACATGCCCGGCAGCAGATCGTGCGATGGGTGCGGAGCGTCAGTGAATGCCATGTAGGCCTTGTTCGAGCCAAACGCCGGCCAGTCGGGTTCGCCATTGGCGATCGGCTTTCCCGTGCGCGCGAAGCTGGTCCAGTAACCGATCATCGCGTCGGAAAGCTTGCGTTGCTGCAGCGTATCGGGAACTTTCGGCCACAGCGGTGGGGTGCCATCGAAGTTGCCAAACACGTAGGGCAGTTCGCTGGCATGGAACCCGTGCAGATGGGCGGCATCGGCCGCCGGATAGCCATGGTCGAAGAAATAGAGATAACCCGGTTGGCCGGTCGTCGCCTGCTTTCGGACCAATTCCTCCGCGGTCCAGCCATACAGCGCGTCCCGGGTCGTGGCGAGGATGCTCTCCTCCATAGTGGCACTGGGATACAGGCGCAGGAATTCGTCTGCAAGATCACCGTAGCGGTCACGAATGATGCTTTCATATTCCGCAGCGCTCGCAGGCGGAGGTGGCGCCAGGATCCTGAGTGAGCGGATTTCGCCGCTGTTGAAGCCGGCCAGCAGCGGGACAGGCGCCTGTTCGCCTTTTTCGAAAGTATCGACAAGCTGGTGCGGTACCACGTGGCCGTCGATGGTTACCCAAGGTGCGAATCCGACGGCCGCCGCGGCTTCGGTCAGCTTGTCTGCGTCCATGGCCCGCAGGGCGGCGAGGTCCGGTGCATGCAGTGCGGCGGCAAGCTTGGTGCCACCTTCTTCGGCGGGCGCCATTCCGTACTTGGTCTTTTTCAGTTCTGGCATGGAGATCATGTACGCGCTTTCCGCGATCGCCTTCGCGAACAAGCCGCGAGCTTCAGGCGAGGCCATCAGGTACATGACGCTCAAGCCGCCCGCGGACTCTCCCGCAATCGTGACATAGCCCGGGTCGCCGCCGAAGGCGCCGATGTTGTCCTTGACCCAGCGCAGCGCGGCAATCTGATCCAGCAGACCGTAATTGCCAGACACGCCGAGCGGGGACTCCGCGCTGAGCGCGGGAAGCGCGAGCCAGCCGAGTGGTCCCAACCGATAATTGATGGAGACCACGATGACGCCGCGCTCGGCCAGACGCGCCCCGTCGTAGAGGGGATCCCGGTTCGAGCCACCCCACAAGGCACCGCCGTAGATCCAGAAAAACACGGGTGCGTGGCGCGCATCCTTGGGCGCCCAGACGTTCAGCGTCAGGCAGTCCTCACTCATCGGCACGGGCTTGCCCTCGTAAATGTTCGAGAGCTTGGGCTTGGGCTGAACGCAGGCAGGGCCGAACTCCGTGGCTTTCCGGACCCCCGACCATGCCGGCATCGCTACGGGTGGCTTCCAACGCAGCGGGCCCACGGGTGGCGCGGCGTAGGGGATGCCCTTGAACACGTGCAGCGTGCCCGCCGTCAGTCCCTGCAAGCGGCCGGCGGACGTGTCCACGACGGGAGCGAATTTGGTCTTCGAGGTAGAGGACATGGCGGGACCTTCGTGCGAGTAGGACGGAGCCAGGCTGGCAAGACAAACGATCAGGACGCCCAAGGCGCCCGTGCGAAGTGGCATCACGACATGATTCCCCCGTTTTTGGTTGCACGATCTTGACGGCGTAGCACTCGCGCCAGAAACAGAAACAGCACGATGGCCACGAGGTAGAAAGGTACGAGCATATACAGCGCGATCTGAAGCGAATGCGCGGGATCGCTGGCATGGAAGTAATCGCTGACGAATCCCACGTACGTCGGACCCAGGCCCAGGCCGATGAAGTTCATGACCAACAACAGCAATGCGCCCGACATGACGCGCTGGTCCGGCCGGACTTCCTGCTGGACAAGGGTCACCGACGCGGTGAGATAAAAGTAGTTCAGAAACGCCACGCCGAGCAGGAACCATAGCGAAAGCGACCATCCGGGTGCCCAGACGAAGCCCACGTAAAGTGGCATGGCGACCACGAGCGAGATGGCGGGAAGCAGGCCGTATGCGGCCTTGGAGCGGCGGCTGAAGTGATCCAGCATTCTGCCCGAAACAAGCATTCCCCCGCCCATCCCAACGGCTATAACCAGCGCGTAGTACACCGCGACCTCGTCCAGTGTCATGCCTTTCTCGCGCATCAGGAACAGAGTGGTGAAGTTGCCCATTCCATAAGTGATCATCTGCGTCGCGGCGCTGCCGAATGCAGCAAGCATCAGCGCGGGGTGTGAAACGAACATCTTCAGGGTTTCGAGAAATCCCGATGTACGTGCGTCGCTTCTGGCGGCGTCATCAAGTCCGCCCTTCCGCGGCTCGCGCACCGTGAGGCTCAGGACGCCAGCCGTCAACACGCCCACGCCTCCGAGAATGATGAAGGCGTATCGCCAACCCAAGGTGACCGCGATGAATGCCCCAAAAGCGACACCAAGGGCCGCGCCGATGGGTGGACCGAGGTTGTATATACCCAGTGCCCTGCCGCGCCACGTAGGCGGGAAATAGTCGGAAATGATGGCGTAGGACGGAGGAACGCCACCAGCCTCGCCAAAGCCCGACGTCATGCGGGCAATCGCCAGCTCGGGGTAGCTGCGCGCCATGCCGCAAGCCATGGTGGCGGCGCTCCAGACGACGCAGGCAAGCGACAACACCCTGATACGGTTGGTCCGGTCGGCCAGCCAGCCGATCGGAATCGATATGAACGTGTAGAACACCGCGAAGTAGAGGCCGCCGATCAACCCCAGTTGGCCATCTGACAGACCAAGCGCGTCCTGAATGGGCTTCGCGAGGATGGCCAGAAGCTGCCGATCCAGAAAATTCAGAACGTACACAAAGCAAAGCATGCCAAGCGCGACCCAGGCTCGGACGCCGGGGATCAACGGCGCGGTGTGCGCCGGAAAATTGGACCCGCCGTCGTCCAAGATCGTCACCAGGGTTGGGATTCGACGGAAGCAGCAGGCGCCCAACACCAGCCGATTTGCACTGCACATCGGTATACATGCTGAGGGAACCGCCAGACTTGAAGCTTCACTCGCACCGGAATCACCCCGCTAACGAACGTCTAATTTTCCTGGATCGGGAGAAAGCCTGCTTGCTCTGAGCGACTCTGTGCGTCCGGCACCGATACCGTCTCCGCTTCAGTCTCCACATCAAACCGCTTGTCCAGCAACCTGCGAGCGAGGACCCCTCCAACCTGCATCATGCAGATAAATACCGTTCTGGTCAATTTTCACTATCACGAGTGTGAAGTTTTCAAAACATGAGTAGCGAACCTTCATGGATTCTCTGAAATTGGGACGGATCCACGACCGTCGCGGGAGCCGAATGCCTTTAGGCTCGAAACATGACGACTGGTTCAAATAGCGGGTTTGTCGCGCTCAGGTGTCATGAACCTCGGCTGCGTGTGCGAGGTGCTCGGTTAGTCGAGTTCTGCTTCGTCCTCCCGCCAGGCGTAGGCGCCCGGGAGTTCTATCCCGTTTTCGGGGACGGCTGGGTCAAGGCCCGTTCGGGCCGTGACTCACCAAGCGGGGGCTGTCTGCTACCGGCCGAATCTGTTGTCAGCAGGCTGCACAAGCATCCTTGTCCTACGCCTTCAAACTCGACGATCACGTGCCTGCCAACCATCTGCTTCGCGGCAACGATCAGTTCCTTGATCTGAGCGAACTGCACGCGCATCTGTCCCCGCACTACAGCCACACTGGCCGCCCGTCGATCGACCAGGTTTTGTTGATCCGCATGCCGCCTTCAAGGTGCCACGCTCCGCGTTGACCCAGGCCGATACGCTCAGCTATCGCGCTAGCGAGCATGACTGCCACGGTGCTCTCTGAAGGCGCAGTGCCGTTCAAACACTACGATGCGCAAGATCGCGCGCAGCATCCACGGGCACGCACGCGAGCTCGAACGCAAGATTGCCACGACGCCGCAATATCTACGCTCACGCTGCGAACGCAAGAAGGTTGAGATGCTGTTTGCTCACCTCAAACGCATCTTGCAGCTGGATCGATTGCGCCTGCGAGGTCCGCAGGGTGAGCACGATGAGTTTCTGATGGCAGCGATTGCCCAGGATTTGCAGCGAATGGCCAAGCGGTTGATGCCAGTCGTGCGGGAAAGGCAAAAGGCATTCCGGCATAGCGCCCCGGGGCGCTCGCTTCTCAGATTTTCTTCACCGATTGATTGGCGATCGCGCCATCGGGCAAGCGGCCGTCGCGCGAAATGTGAGTTTTTCAACAGAATCGGTCGTTTGCCGCCGTTCCCGGCTTGGCGGTCGTGATCGTGACCTCGACGGCGGCGTGCTTGCTAGACAAGGCAACTCCAGGGTGCGCCAAGCCGGAGAGTTGCAGTTCACACCTGCAGATGCCCATTCCACCTCGTCACGCAACGTATGCCTTGCCGGCGAAGACAGTCCTGGACGGGACAGCCCAAGCCCGTGGTTTTCCGAAACCAAAAGGGTAGACTCGGCCAACCATCTCTGGGGAGGTCGGTCATGCGTGTTGCAAATCGTGTTGCAGTTGCGGCCTTTTCGCTGTTTCTCGCCCTTGTCGCAGGCTCGTCCGCGCTTGCCGCGACCGACCCGCTGGCACCTGTCGGGGTGGGCGCTCCGCCACCCGACGCGCCGATCAAGCCGATCACTGAAACGCTGCACGGCGTCAACGTGACGGACAACTACCGTTACATGGAAAAGCTTGACCCGGCGACGATCGACTGGATGAAGGCCGAGGGTGTCTATACGCGCAAAGTGCTCGATGCAATCACGCCACTGTCGGCGCTGCAGAAGCGGGTTTCCGCGTTCACCGGCAGTTTCGGTTTCGTGCAGGGGTACGTGTCCTACGGTGGTCGTGCCTTCTACGAGGAACGGGTGCCGGGCGCGGACGATTTCAATCTGGTGGTGCGTGACGCTGCCGGCACCCGCACGCTGGTGGACGTCAATGCGTTGCGCACGGCGAATGGAGGCAAGCCGTACGCCATCAACTGGTTCCTCGCCTCGCCCGATGGCAGCAAGATCGCGGTCGGGGTATCCGAGGGCGGGTCGGAAAACGCTTCGATGAAGGTCTACGACGCGGCGACCGGCAGGGTTGTCGCAGGACCGATCGATCGCGTGCGGTTCGGCGCGACCGCCTGGAGCAATGATTCGAAGACCGTGTATTTCAATCGCCTGCGGCAGTTGAAGCCGGGGGAGCCGGGAACCGACACGTACAAGAATTCCACGCTCTATGGGTGGAACCTCAAGGACCACCCGTTTGCGCTGCTTGGCACCAGCGTCGGCCATGGCCCGACGTTCGCCCCCGAGGAATTTCCGGTGCTCGGCATCAATCCCGGTACGCCCGACGCGATGGCTTTGTCACTCAATGGTGTGCAGAACGAATGGAAGGCGTGGGTAGCGCCCGCTGCCGACTTGGCCAATCCCAAGACTGTCTGGAAACCCCTCGTCGACCGCAGCGACGAAGTCACGGGCATGGATACGCGTGGCGAGGAGATCTTCCTGCTTTCGCACAAGGACGCGCCGACCTTCAAGGTGTTGGAAATGAAGGTCGGAGAACCGCTCTCGGCAGCCACCACGCTGATGGCTGCGCAACCCGATCGCGTCATCGAAAAGATTGCCGCGGCCTCGGATGCGTTGTACGTGCTGGCACGCCAGGGCGCCTATTCGCAGTTGCTGCGTATTCCGGCGGGTAGCGACAAGGCCGAGCCGATCACGTTGCCGTTCGAAGGGCACGTCGGTGATGTTTTCACCGACGCGCGCCAGCCGGGCATCACACTGGAGCTCTCCAGCTGGGTGGTGCAGCCGACCTCCTTCCACTATGACCCCACCGCGCAAAAATTTGCTGCCCTGGACATCGGGCACCGTGGCGACATGGACGGGAAAGCCTTCAAGGTCAGTGATCTTGAAGCGAAGGCGGCCGACGGCGTGATGGTGCCGCTGAGCCTGATCCAGCCCAAGGATGCCAAGGGTCCGCAAATCACCCTGATCGAGGCTTACGGTTCCTACGGCATCTCCAACCTCGCGGATTTCAGCACGCGGCGCGCGGCTGCGATGCGCGAAGGCATCACCTATGGCATCTGCCACGTACGCGGTGGCGGCGAGAAGGGCGAGGCCTGGCGCCTCGGTGGCAAGGACGCCAACAAACACCACACCTGGCAGGATCTGATTGCTTGCGGCGAAGACCTGATCGCACGCGGCATCACCACGAAAGACAAGCTGTTCATCATTGGCGGCTCGGCCGGTGGCATCACGATGGGCCGCGCGATGACCGAGCGCCCGGATCTGTTCGCCGGCGTGATTGACCTGGTGCCGGCGGCCAACACGCTGCGCGCGGAATTCTCGCCAAATGGCCCACCGAACGTCCCCGAGTTCGGTACGGTGAAAGACGCGCAAGACTTCAAGAACCTGTACACAATGGATTCGATCCAGCATGTGAAGCATGGCGTCGATTATCCCGCCGTGATGATCACCACCGGCTTGAATGATCCGCGCGTTTCGCCGTGGGAGCCAGCGAAGTTCGCCGCTGCCCTGCAGGCTTCGGGTTCGCCCAACCCCGTGCTGCTCCGGATCGACGCCAAGGCCGGCCATGGCATCGGCTCGACCCGGACGCAGACTGACCAGCTCACTGCCGACTGGATCGCCTTCATGTTCTGGCGCGCCGGAGAGAAAGGTTGGCGACCAGGGCGCAGTGTGGATTGAGTCGGAGGCGGTTGCAGCGGTCGCCCGCGCTATTGTCACGGGTTCGGCGATAGAGCCCTGCAGCCTGTCGGCGCCCGTCCGCCTTGATGTGCCAGGACGACACGGGCTTTTGTGCGCATGGCAAAAGCCCTTTCGCCCTGGCGACGTGGAGTACCGTGGGTTGATGCTCATCCCGTTCGGACAGGATATTTACTACGCGGATGGACCGACGGTGTCGTTCTTCGGATTTCCGTATCCGACCCGCATGGCAGTAGTGCGCCTCTCCACAGGCATGGTCTGGGTCTGGTCTCCGATAACGTTGACGGAAGAATTGGCCAACGCCGTCGCGTCTGTCGGGCCGGTCGGCTACATCGTTTCTCCGAACAAACTGCATCACCTTGCGCTGCCCGAGTGGAGGAATCGCTGGCCTGGTGCGCGACTGTACGCGCCGCCCGGACTTGCTCGGAAGAAGAAGGATATTCACTTCAATACGGAGCTTGGCGACGAGCCCGACCACGGGTGGATGGCCGACATCGATCAAGTGGTGTTTCGAGGATCCTTCGCGATGGAGGAAGTGGTGTTCTTCCACCGTGCGTCACGCACTGCGCTATTCGGTGACCTTATCCAGCGCTTTCCTGAAGCGACGACCACCGGGTGGAAAGGCATGCTCATGCGGCTCGATGGTCTTGTCGGACAGCATGGCAGCACGCCACGCGAATGGCGGCTGAGCTTCCTCTCACGCCAAAAGGCTCGTGCTGCGCGTCGAAAGGTGATCGACTGGAAACCCCAACGGCTCCTGATCGCCCATGGCGAATGCACGGTCAATGGTGCGACTGAGATCATTGCCGCGGCCCTGAACTGGATTTGATGCGCGGCGCTGCAGCGCCGCCCCGCCGAGCATCCGCTCAGCGGAAAGCATCGCACCCTCGTTTCGATTTTGCTCGAGATGTCCCATCCTTGGGTCGGCGTGAACCGCAGCTCAGAAGTCCTCGAGATGGCCGCTCGGAGTCCACGTACCGTATCGGTACAAGCCAGGACTTCAAGGCGACCGCCGCCTGTCTGGGCCAGTTGCCTGGCGTGGGCACATCTGCAGGCGAGCCTGATGGGTCGATCTCGAACTCGCGACGAACCGGTCCCACCGGTCAACGACCAACGCCGTCACAGTGGATGCATCAGAGTCTGGTATGTGGTGATGGCGGCAACGGCAGGCTGATTCGTATGATGGTGCCGACGCCATCGCCGGGCAGCGCTTCCACTGTGCCGCCGTGTGCGCCGATCATGCCGCGGCAGATGGCCAGGCCAAGGCCTGTGCCCTGTGGAGCGCGATCGCCGCGTGCCACCGAATAGAACATGTCGAAGATACGTGTGCGCTCGTCTTCCGGAATGCCGGGCCCGCGGTCGCTGACGTCGATCAGCAGGCTTTGGTCGACTATGTGCACATGCAGGCGAACTGCCTCGCCAGGCGGCGAGAAGCGTGCGGCGTTCTCCAATATGTTGAATAGGGCCTGCTCGATCAGGGCCGGGTGCACGTATAGGAGTGCAGGTTCGTCGGGTGACTGGATCTCCACCCTCAGATCAGGGAATGACCGGCGCAGGCGTGTCACGGCGGCGGCGGTGATTTCCGCGCTGTCGGTCCAGTCGCGGTTGAGCTTCAGCGTCCCGTGGCCTAGCCGTGTCATGTCGAGCAGGTTCTGGATGTAACGATCCAGCCGCTGACCTTCGTCGAGGATCGCTTGCAGAAGTTCGACCTGCTCCTCGTCCGGCAACCGCTCTCGATAGCTCACCAGGGTTCCGGCTGCACCGATCATCGTGGCGAGCGGCGATCGCAAGTCGTGCGATACCGAGGACAACAAGGCGCTGCGCAGGCGCTCGGTCTCTCCCTGCACACGAGCGCTCTCCAGTTCGCTCGCCAGGCGAGCACGCTCGAGCGCGCGGCCAATGTCCTGCACCATCGCCAGCGCCAGGCTGCGACGGTCCGGGTCCAGCGCGCCAGCCGCAGGCTCCAGGCGCAGCCCGATCACACCCAACCGTTCGCTCTCTGTACCGAGGGGAAGCATCCAGCAGGTTGCCGCATTGAGGGTATCGGTGAAGCGGCCAGCCGGCTCGGCATGACGTTCGCACCAGTCGGCAGCAGCAAGATCCTGATGTGCCAAGCTCACTCGATGCGGCGCGGTCGCCACCGGTTGCAGCACCTGGTCCGCATCACGCACCAGCACGGTCGCTTCCGCGCCCACGGCTTTGGCCAACGCCTGTGCA
>JBDTEG010000014.1:0-23208 GCA_039922695.1 Rhodanobacter sp.
GCCAAGCGCTCGATGGTGTGGGACGACCTGGAGCAGGCGTTCGACAAGGAAGAGACCATCGTCGGCATGATTTCCGGCAAGGTCAAGGGCGGTTTCACCGTCGACATCAAGGACGTGCGCGCGTTCCTGCCCGGTTCGCTGGTTGACGTGCGTCCGGTGCGCGAGCCCACCTATCTCGAGGGCAAGGAACTCGAGTTCAAGATCATCAAGCTTGACCGCAAGCGCAACAACGTGGTGGTCAGCCGCCGCGCCGTCGTGGAGACCGAGTTCTCCGAAGAGCGCGAGAAGCTGCTGGAGCGTCTGGTCGAGGGCGCCGTCATCAAGGGTGTGGTCAAGAACCTCACCGATTACGGTGCGTTCGTGGACCTGGGTGGCATCGACGGCCTCCTGCACATCACCGACATGGCGTGGAAGCGCGTGCGCCATCCGTCCGAAGTGGTCAATGTCGGCGACGAGCTGGACGTACGCGTGTTGAAGTACGACAAGGAGCGCAATCGCGTTTCGCTGGGCCTGAAGCAGCTGGGCGACGATCCGTGGGTGAACATTTCGCGTCGTTATCCGGTCGGCAGCCGTATTTTCGGCAAGGTTTCCAACGTGACCGATTACGGCTGCTTCGTCGAGATCGAGCCGGGCGTGGAAGGTCTGGTGCACGTGTCCGAGATGGACTGGACCAACAAGAATGTCAATCCGGCCAAGGTAGTTCAGGTCGGTGACGAGACTGAAGTCACCGTGCTGGACGTGGACGAGGAGCGTCGCCGTATCTCGTTGGGCATCAAGCAGACCCGCTCGAACCCGTGGGAAGCCTTTGCCGCCATGCACAAGAAGGGCGACAAGGTTTCCGGCCAGATCAAGTCGATCACCGACTTTGGCGTATTCATCGGCCTGGAGGGCGGAATCGATGGGCTGGTGCACCTGTCGGACATCTCCTGGCAGGTAACCGGCGAAGAGCTGGTGCGCGACTTCAAGAAAGGCGAAGAGATCGAGGCGGTGGTCTTGGCCGTGGATCCGGAGCGTGAGCGCATTTCGCTGGGCATCAAGCAGATGGAACAGGATCCGTTCGGTCAGTTCATGGCGGCCAATCCGCGTGGCACGATCGTCAATGGCACGGTCAAGGAAGTCGATGCCAAGGGTGCCGTGATCGATCTGGGTGAGGGCGTCGAGGGTTACCTGCGCGCCAACGACATCGCCAAGGAGCGCATCGACGACGCCACCGAACACCTGAAGGTGGGTGATGCGGTGGAGGCCAAGTTCACCGGCATGGATCGCAAGGGTCGCCAACTGGCGCTTTCGATTCGCGCCAAGGACGAGGAAGATGCGCCCGAGGCAGCGGTGGACTACTCCTCTGCCGCCAGCGGCACGACCAAACTCGGCGCCCTGTTGAAGGAACAGTTCAACAAGGCCGACTGATCGCCAGTTGCAGGCACGACGCGGGGCGGCAGTCGCCGCCCCGCTGTTTCACGTCACGGACATTGGGGCCCATGACCAAATCCGAATTGATCGAAGCGCTGGCACGGCGTCAGACCCACCTCGCGTTTGCGGACGTGGAGATGGCCGTCAAGAGTGTGATTGAGCAGATGAGCCAGGCGCTGGCCCAGGGCGAACGCATCGAGGTGCGCGGTTTTGGCAGCTTCGCGCTCCATCACCGGCCACCCCGGATGGGGCGCAACCCGAAGACGGGTGAAGCCGTGGCCTTGCCTGGCAAACACGTTCCTCATTTCAAGCCAGGCAAGGAGTTGCGCGAACGTGTCAATCTTGATCTGGACAAGGACGCCGGCTGAGGCGTCCATCAAGATCAAACCCGAGGCAGGCGACGCGAGTCGGTCCTGCCTTCTTTTTGACCGTGCATCGCGCTGCAAAGAGCGCCGTCCCGTTGCGCGCTGAAGTCGCGTCGCGCCGCGTGTGCCAGTCAGGATCAATCAGGTAAAATTCGTTCATGCGATTGCTTGCCATCATCACCCTGGTCATCTTTGTTGCTGCCGGTATCGTGCTGGGAGCACTCAACGCAGGCATGGTCGGGTACGACTTCGGGTTTGCCCAGGTGCAACTGCCCAAGGGCGCGGCCCTATTGGGCGCGCTGGTGATTGGCTGGCTGCTTGGCGGGGTGACCGCATGGCTGGGGTCGCGGCCACGGCGGTCGCGCCACGCCTCCCGCGCGGACAGGAAGCCGCCGCTCAAGCCATGAACCCCCTGTATGTCCTGGCTGCACTGCTTCCCGTTGCGTTCGTGCTTGGCTGGTGGGCCTCGCGCCAGCTCGGCGCGCGGCGTTCCGGCGCCGAAGTCAGCGAGTTGTCGTCCGACTACTTCCGTGGCCTGAACTACCTGCTCAACGAGGAGCAGGACAAGGCGATTGAAGTGTTCCTGAAGCTGGCCGAATACAATCGCGACACCGTCGAGACACATCTCGCGCTGGGCAACCTGTTCCGTCGCCGCGGCGAAGTGGATCGGGCGATCCGGCTGCATCAGCATCTGGTCTCGCGGCCCGGCTTGTCCGAGGCCATGAAGACCGTCGCCCTGCTGGAACTGGGTGAAGACTATATGCGTTCGGGCCTGCTGGATCGCGCCGAGGCGTTGTTCGCCGACCTGGTGGCGATGGATTCGCATGCACCCTCGGCATTGCGCCACCTGATCGCGATCTACCAGCACGAGCGCGACTGGCACAAGGCGATCGAGCACGCCCGGCGGCTGGAGGTGATGACCGGTGAGGAGGAGGCGCCGATGATCGCCCAGTTCTATTGCGAGCTGGCCGAGCGCGCACGCCAGCACGGCGCGCGCGGGGAGGCACGTGATTACCTGCGCCACGCATTTGAATGCCAGCCCGATTGCGTGCGCGCGTTCATGCTCACCGGGCGAATGCATGCCGAGGACGATCAGCATGCCGAGGCGATCGATGCGTTCGAGGCGGCAATCAAGGCCGACAGTGCATTCACGCCCGACATCCTGCCGCCGTTGCTGGACAGTTACGCGCGCTCACAGCAGATGGAGCGCGCCGAAGCCTTTCTGAGCGACATGCTGGGGCGATATCACGGTGTATCCCCGATCCTGGCGCTCGCCCAGATCTATCGACAGCGCGACGGCGAGCGCGCTGCCATCGAGTTTCTTACGGCGCAACTGCGCCAGCGTCCGTCGGTGCGCGGATTGATGACGCTGCTCGATGCGACGATGGACAAGATCGAAGGCGAGGCGCGGGACAACTTTTTGATCCTGCGCGACCTGACGCGGAAGCTGCTCGAGGGGCAGGCGATGTATCGCTGCACCCGTTGCGGCTTCGGCGCCAAGGCACACCACTGGCAATGCCCCAGCTGCAAGAGCTGGAGCACGATCCGGCCGATCCATGGAGTGGCCGGCGAGTGACATGAGGATGTCGATGACCATCGGATGGTTGCTGGCAAGCTTCCTGGTGACCGTAGTACTGGTGCGCGGTTCCATGCGCTATGCGCGTCGCCGCGGCATGCTGGATCTGCCGGGGCAGCGCCGCTCACATGACGTCCCGACGCCTCGCGGCGGCGGCATCGGGATTGTCGTGGCCATGCTGCTCTGCCTGCCAGGGGTGGCCTGGAGTCAGCTGCATGGCTGGCCTGGGTCCATCATTTTGCTCGCCTTGTGCGTGCCTCTTCTGTTGGTCGCGCTCGCAGGCTGGTGGGACGATCATCGGTCCTTGCCGGTATGGCCCCGACTGGGCGCGCAGTTGCTGGGAGTCACGCTGTTCTCGATGGGTCTGGTGAGCACGGGCGTACCGTGGGTGTGGCTGCCTTTGTTGCTGGCGGGCGGCGTCTGGAGCATCAATCTGCATAATTTCATGGATGGCATTGACGGCCTGTTGGCGCAGCAAGCGATCTTCGTCAGTAGCGGGCTGGCTGCCTTGGCGTGGGCGGCAGGCCAGCCGATGCTGAGTCTGTTCGCCGCTTGCCTCGCTGCGTCGGCGCTGGGTTTCTGGCTCTTCAACCGACCGCCGGCGAGGATCTTCATGGGTGATGTCGGCAGTGGGAGCGTGGGCTTGCTGATCTTCGCGTTCAGCGCGATGCTGTGGCGGATTGATCATGCGCTGCTGTGGCCCGCTCTGGTCCTGTCTTCCGCGTTTGTGGTGGATGCCAGCCTGACCTTGCTGGCACGGATGTGGCAAGGGCGGCGCTGGTACGCTGCCCATCGCGAGCATTTATATCAATGGTTGGTGCGGCGAGATCGGACCCATGCGCGGGTCGACGCAGGCTATCTGGTCTGGAACATGCTGGTCGCAGCGCCACTCGCCTGGTTGGCGTGGAGTCATCTGAACGCGGCATTGGCGATTACCATGGCGGTTTATGCCGTTGCGGCGGCCGCGTGGCTGTACCTGAAACGTCGCCTGCTGCGGCGTCATCCGATCAAGGCTCCTCATGTCACTTCGTAAGTTTGTCGGAGTCATTCACCCGCGGGCGGCGGTCGTGTTGCACGACCTGCTGGTTACCGCCATCGCCTGGTGGATCGCCAAATGGCTGCGCTACGCCCTGCGACCGGACGAAGTCATCAGCTTCCAGCTTCTCGAGTTTCCGCTGGTGTTGCTGGTCCAGGCTCTCATTTTCCGCTGGACCGGGCTCTACAAGGGTGTCTGGCGGTTCGCCAGTCTGCCGGATCTGTGGAACATCGTACGCGCATCGGTGATCGGGTCGCTGGCCATCGGGGTGAGCCTGTTTCTCTACGATCGGCTGGAAGGCGTGCCACGTTCGGTCTTGCTGCTGTATCCAGGCCTTCTGGCCGTGCTGCTGGGCAGTCCCCGACTGGCCTACCGCTACTGGAAGGACAGCCGTGCCGATCTGCTCAAGGGCAAGGCTGCAAAGCGGGTGCTGATCGTGGGTGCAGATCGCGCCGGAGAAGTGCTCTGCCGCGACTTGCGCCGCGACAACCGTTATGCGGTGGTGGGGTTCGTGGACGACAAGCCGAGCCTGCGTGGCGCCAGGATCAACGGTCACCCGGTGTTGGGTAGTCTGGATCAATTGCCCGAACTGGCGCGGAAGGCGGACGTGGACATGCTGCTCATCGCGATGCCTGGCGCATCGACCGCCGAGATGCGGCGCGTCGTGGGGTTGTGTGACAGCACGGACCTGCCATACCGGACGGTGCCGCGACTCGAAGATGTGGTTGCTGGTCGCGCTTACATGAGTCAGATCAAGGAAGTGGCGATAGAGGACCTGCTCGGACGCGATGCAGTGGAACTGGACTGGACCGCGATCCGCGAGACGCTCAGTGGCCGGCGCGTGCTGGTGACTGGCGGCGGCGGCTCGATCGGTTCGGAATTATGCCGTCAGGTGGCCCGACTTGGCGCCCAGGCGCTGACCGTGATCGAGGTGAGCGAGTACAACCTTTACCGGATTACCCAGGAGCTGCGCGCAGACTTTCCTGAACTGATTCTCGACGGCATCCTGGCCAATTGCTGCGATCAAACGGCGATGCGCAAGGTCTTTTCCGATGTGCAGCCGCAGGTCGTGTTCCACGCGGCAGCCTACAAGCACGTACCAATGCTGCAAGGTCAATTGCGCGCGGCTTTCTTCAACAACGCACTGGGTACCCGCACAGTAGCCAATGCGGCCTGTGCCGTCGGAGTGTCCTGTTTCGTGTTGATCTCCACTGACAAGGCCGTCAATCCGACCAGCGTGATGGGCGCATGCAAGCGAGTGGCCGAAATCTACTGCCAGAATCTCGATGCGCAGACCAGTACGCGCTTCATGACGGTGCGTTTTGGCAACGTGCTCGATTCGGCCGGCTCGGTCGTGCCGCTGTTCCGGGAACAGATACGCGAGGGCGGCCCGGTAACCGTGACCCATCCGGAAATCTCGCGTTACTTCATGACCATTCCCGAGGCCTGCCAGCTGATCCTGCAAACGGCGAGCATCGGCAAGGGTGGCGAGATCTTCGCGCTGGACATGGGCGAGCCGGTGAAGATCCGTGATCTCGCCGAACAGATGATCCGCCTCGCCGGCAAGAAGCCGGGCAGCGAGATTCCGATCGTCTACACCGGCTTGCGTGCCGGCGAGAAGCTGTTCGAGGAACTGTTCCATCCGCTGGAGAACTACAGCGCCACCACACACGCCAAGATTTTCCTGGCACAACACCGCGAAGTTTCATGGGAGCTGCTGCAGGCACTGCTGAACAAGACGGTGGTTGCGGTCGATGCTTTTGATGAGGAAGAACTTCGCCGCTGCGTGTCCAGCCTGCTGCCTTCGTTTCGCTGGAGCGAATCAGCCCAGCCGGATAACGTGGTGTCGATCCGTCGTATCAACCCGGAGATCAACGAGTGAGCAACCCCTTGCGCAAAGTGGTATTTCCCGTGGCCGGCCTCGGTACGCGCTTTCTGCCCGCCACCAAGGTGGTTGCCAAGGAGATGCTGCCGGTACTCGACAAACCATTGATCCAGTACGCCGTCGACGAGGCGGTGGATGCAGGCGCGGACACGTTGATCTTCGTCACCAATCGATACAAGCACGCGATCGCCGACTACTTCGACAAGGCCTATGAGCTTGAGTCAAAGTTGCACGAGAAAGGCAAGTCCGACCTGCTGGCGCTGGTGCAGGGCACCTTGCCAAAGCATGTGCGGGCCATCTTCGTGACCCAACCCGAGGCGCTCGGTCTGGGTCACGCGGTGCTGTGCGCCAGACCGGTGGTAGGCGATGAGCCGTTCGGCGTGGTGCTGCCTGATGATTTGATCTGGAACGGGGAAGGCAAGGGCGCACTGCGGCAAATGGCTGAACTCGCCGTCGCGCAAGACGCCGGAGTGATCGCCGTCCAGGAAGTGCCGCGCGACGAGACCGACAAATACGGCATCGTCGATGCGACGCCGCTTGATGCGCGCAGTGCGACCATCCGCTACATGGTTGAGAAGCCCAAGCCCGCTGACGCACCGTCGAACCTGGCTGTGGTGGGGCGCTATGTGCTGCCAGGCCGCATCTTCCAGTTACTGGAACAGACTACCCCTGGCGCTGGCGGCGAGATCCAGCTTACCGACGCCATCGAGGCGCTGCTGAAGGAACATGGCAAGGTGCTGGCCTACCGGTTCGAGGGCATCCGATTCGACTGCGGCAACAAGGCCGGCCTGGTGCGCGCAACCATGCACATGGCAATGCTCGATCCCAGCCTGGCGCCGACGGTGCGTGCGTTTCTCGACCAGCTCTGAGCTGATGTGACGGCGCAAGCCTGCACGGGTCGGGGTCTCCTGAGCTGTAGTTGCGCGTGGAGGAAAGGCTATGCTTGCCCGGTGCCGGAGTTCGGCACGGACCGGTCTTGCCGATGAACTCGTCCGCATGCACTTCCTATTATCGAGCCACCGCAGCGCCGTACGCGGCCTACGAACCCCTTCAGGGCCGTGTACATGCGCGTGTGGCCATCATTGGTGGGGGCTTTGCCGGCCTCAACACTGCGCTCGGGCTGGCCGAGCGTGGCGTGCAGGACGTGGTGTTGCTGGAGCGCGAACAGATCGGCTTCGGTGCCTCGGGGCGTAACGGCGGCTTTGTGTTCGCCGGGTATTCGCTGGGTGAGCAGGCACTGCTTGACCGGCTGGGCGAGCAAACGGCGGCGAAGCTGTTCGCGCTCACCACGGCAGCGGTTGACCGCATTCGACGGCGTATCACCGACTACGCGATTGGCTGCAATGTCGTGGACGACGGCGTGATCTGGGCGAACTGGTTTCGCGACCCTGCCGTACTGCGTGAGCGCCAGCAACGGCTGGCGGAACGTTACGGTGTGCACTGGCAATGGTTGCCCGAAGAGGAGTTGCGCCAGCGCGTTTGCAGCGAGCGCTATCACGATGGTTTGTTCGAGCCTGACGCGTTGCACCTGCATCCGCTCAACTACGCGATCGGCCTGGCCGCAGCGGCGGCCGGGCACGGTGTGCGCATCCATGAGGAGAGCGGCGTGTCCAGCCTCGCACGCGAGGGGTTGCAATGGTGCCTGCGGACCGCACAAGGCGAGCTGCTGGCCGACCAGGTGGTGCTTGCCTGCGGCGGCTATCTTGCCGGCCTGCAGCAGACCATCGACCGCGCCATTCTGCCCATTGCCACCTACGTGATGGTCACCAAGCCGCTCGGTGATCGACTGGACGAGTGCCTGCGTACGCGTGCCGCCATTTACGACAGCCGCTTCGCCTTCGACTATTACCGCGCGCTGACGGACACCCGATTGCTGTGGGGCGGGCGTATCTCGGTGTTCAACCGCTCGCCTGCCGCGGTGAAGCGCTTGCTGACGAAGGATTTGCTGCGTGTCTTTCCGCAGCTGTCCGGTGTGGGTATCGACTACGCCTGGTCGGGCTTGATGAGCTATGCGCGCCACCAGATGCCACAGATCGGCGGCGACGGCAACGGCCTGTGGTGGGCACAGGGCTTCGGCGGCCATGGATTGGCGCCGACCTGTGCCGCTGGCGAATTGCTGGCGGCCGCGCTCGCCGAGGGTGACGACGGCTGGAAGCAGTTCGCCGACTTTGGTCTGGACAATACCTGGCGGCCGGTCGGTTACCTTGCCGCACAGGCCAGCTACTGGTGGCAACAAAGTCGCGACTGCCTGAAGTCGAGGTTGGAAGGATGAGTACAGTCGATTTCCCCGAAATCACTTGGACTGATTTCGAGAGGGTACTGATGGTGGCCGGCACGGTGACCCGGATGGAGCCGTTTCCCGAAGCGCGCAAGCCGGCATGGAAGGTCTGGGTGGATTTCGGTCCGTATGGTGAGAAGAAGACCAGCGCCCAGATCGCCGTCCTCTACCAGCCCGCCGAACTGATCGGACGGCAGGTGGTGGGCGTGATCAACTTTCCGGAAAAGCAGATCGGTCCATTCCGCTCACAATTTCTGCTTACCGGGTTTCCCACGGAGGAGGGCGTGGTACTCACCGCGCTGGAGCGACGGGTGCCCAATGGCACGCGATTGGCCTGATCGGGCAGGAGTCTTCGCTTACCAGAGATACGCCTGTAGCGACGGCTCGGTGGGCCGCGGCGGAATTCGCTGCAGCAGTTCGCGCTGGTCGGGGTAGTTCATCGCGCTGCGCTCCAGCAGGTTGTCTATCTGTGCAAGGTCGTGCTGCGCCTCCTCGGGTGTTGGCGGGCGCATGTCCTGCGGGTCCGGGAACAGCCCCATGCCCGCCAGCAGGCTGTACCAGGACAGGGTTGGATAGCCTTGGCCCAACACGCCTTTCTTGAGTCCGGGAATGATCGGCCTGCTGGATAGCCAGGTGGCCAGCAATTGCTTGAGCGGGTGGGAGAGGTTGGTGTTGGCTGCGTTGGCACGCCAGTAATCGGTATCAGTGCGGGTATTGGTCTTGTAGTGGGTGACGATGTAATCGCGGGTACCTTCCAGCTGACCATTGATCGTCTGGTTGAACGTCGCGCGCACGGACTCGCCAAGGTCGCCTTTTTCGAGCGCTGCGAGAAACATGTTTGCAGTCCGTTGAGCAAACAGCAGGGTGGTCGCTTCCAGCGGCTCGACGAAACCCTGCGACAGGCCGATCGCCAGGCAGTTGCGGCGCCAGCCCTCGGTCATGCGGCCCACGCGCATCTTCAGGTGGCGAGCGGAAACGTCAGCATCAAGCAGCCCCAGGTGCGCGCGCAGCTCGGTCTCGGCGTGTTCCGGCGAGCAGAAGTCGGTGCTGTAGACGTAACCGTTGCCATGACGGTTGGTCAGCGGAATCTTCCAGGCCCATCCAAACTTGAGCGCCGTGGAGATGGTCTGCGACATGATCGGCCCCTCCATCGGCGTGGGTAGCGCCACCGCCGCATTGTTGAACAGGTTCTCCACGTAGGGTACGAACGGGGTCTTCAATGCCTTGCCGATCAGCAGGGAGGCAAAGCCGGTGCAATCGATGAAAAAGTCGGCATTCAGGGTCTCGCCTCCTGCGAGGCGCAACGCGTCGATATCGCCGTTCTCCTTCAGGATGACCTCGTCCACGTGACGAGCCACGTGCACCACGCCTCGTTGCACCGCCTTCTTCAGCAGGTAGGCGCCGAGAAGAGTGGCGTCGAAGTGGTAGCCGTGCCAGATATCGAACGGAAAGCTGTGCACCGGCTTGGGTGCCCGGCAGTCGCGCGCCAGCCGGTTGGCGATAAAGAAGCGGTCCGGATGCGCGTGCACGTCGGCACGGTTCAGGCGTGCGTGCACGTTGTTGATGAATTGCGTCATGGTCAGGTTGTCGAGCATCGACGCGAACGGGTGGAAGTAACTCTCGAATCCGGGACGCGTCGACCATTTGTCGAAGCTGATGCCGTTCTTGTAGGTGGCGTTGCACGCGGGCATCCATTCCGCTTCCTCGATCGCGAGATCCTCGAAGAAGCGACGCAGGTACGGTGTTGAACCCTCGCCCACGCCGATCGCGCCGACCTGCGGCGATTCGATCACGGTCACCTTGAGCCTTGCACCGTAGGCCGAGTTGGCCAGCGTGAGCGCCGTCATCCAGCCCGCGGTGCCGCCACCGACCACCGCGATCCTGCGCAGCGGCGGATCGGCGTCAATCCGCGCGCTGACGTGGTGCGTGCTCGCGGCATGGTTGAATGGTGCGGTGTCATCTGACATGGCGCGGATCGCCGCTGGAATGAAGGAATGCACAAGAGGAATTCATTTCGGCGTTGCGGTCAACAGTCGGGATCGATCTTCCGCGATAGCTGTCGCACCCGGTCTTCTGGCACAGCATGCTTGCGCGGCCGATCAGGCGCGCGTGCGATCCAGCCATACCTCCAGCCCTTGAGCATTCAGTTCGATATCCATCTTCAGCAGCTGCTCCAGCACCGCACGGCCCCGGTTCCAGCCATGCGCGTCAGCACGTGCGGCGTACAACTGGGTGAGGCCATCGACCAGCCGGGCGTGTCTGTCCGGTTGGGCGCCGGCCTGCAGCGCCAGCGCGACCATCGCGTCGATCTGCAGGTGCAGGTCGGCAGCCAATCGGGCGAGATCTTCGACTCGACCGAAGTGGGTGGGGTACATCGCCACCGGCTTCAGCGCGATCAGGCGCTCGATGGAGGCATGCAGTTCCTCCGGATCAAACTGCACTGGCGACGTGGTTGGCAGGATGAACGGACCGTTCGCAGTATCGAATTCGCGATAGGACAAACCGAACACGTCGCCGGTGAAACACACATTGGCCCGCTCGTCGTAGATCGCGTTGTGATGTTTGGCATGGCCAGGGGTATCCAGGGTGCGCAGGATCCGGCCGGCGAGATCGATCTCGTGTCCATCGCCGGCCTCGACCACGCGGTCGGCAGGTACCGGTCGCAGCCGGCCGTATTCGCGCTCCATCACCGCCTCGCCATAAACGGCGCTGGCGCCGGCCCACAGCTTCGAAGGGTCGATCATGTGTCGGGCGCCACGCGGATGCACCAGCAGGCTCGCGTTCGGCAGCTGCGCCATCAGTTCGCCGGCGCCACCGGCATGGTCGAGATGCACGTGCGTGAGAATCAGCCAGTCCACGTCCGCCGCCGTGAGACCTGCCGCGGCCAGGGCTTTCAGCATGCGTGGAACGGAATGATTGGTGCCGCAGTCGATGAAGGCGCCGCGGCCACTTTCAACCACGAGGTAGGCCGCGTCGAAGCCTGGTCGCACGAAGCCGGTGTCGATGGTGTGGATGCCGTGGGTGGTAGCCATGCGTTGCTCGCTGATGGTTGGACGGTCGAGGGTAGCAACTTGGCAGCATGTCGACACCTGTCGCTGGCAGCCCGGTCCTGAGTCGGTTAATCAGGGTGCTCGTGTCACTCGGCAGGGCCCGCTCGCCGGAACGTGAGGTTGATCCGGCATTCTCCCAGCAGGTCGTGATGGCCGGGTTTCAGTGGCAGTACGCCGTGATAGCGCAATCGCGCCCGGCCACCCCACACCACCACGTCCCCGTGCGCCAGCGGGACGCGTTGCGGGCGATCGGACCGCTGCAGTCCTCCAAACAGGAAGGTCGCCGGGAGTCCGAGCGAGACCGATACGATCGGTTGGCGATAGTCGCGCTCGTCGCGATCCTGGTGCAGGCTCAGCCGCGTGCCCGGCGTATAGCGATTGACCAGGCAGGCGTCGGGCGCGAACTCGCCAAATCCGGCATGAGCGGCCGCTGCGGCAGCCAGTTGCAGGAACGCCGGAGGCATTGGCGGCCAGGACAGATCGCTGAGCGGATCGGTCGGGTCGTAGCGGTAGCCGCGGCGATCGCTGAGCCAGCCCAGCGATCCCGCATTGGTCATTGCCACCGACATGCGCAAACCGCCGGGTGTCACCAGATGGCGAAACGGCGCCTGCGCCACGATCGCATCGATCGCCTGCAACAGTGGCAACCCCAGGGCCAGTGCGAACCCGCGCAACACCAGGGCGCCCTCGCACAAGGGCTCATCCCGGGGCGCCGGAGCGGAGGCCGCAGCGAACAGGTCGGTGCTGATCATGTGGCGTCGTGGAAGATGATGCCAAGAGCGTGGCGGTGGCCGCTGCGCAGGCGACTGACGCCGTGGCGCATGTTCACGCGGTAGCTGCCGTGCGGCCCTTGCACCGGTCGCCGATGCACCGCGAACACCACCGCATCGCCCTGGTGCAGTGGCACCACCTCGGCGCGCGACTGCATGCGCGGGCGCTGCTCGGTCAGTACGAACTCGCCGCCGCTGAAATCGCGTCCCGGCTCGGACAGCAAAATCGCCAGTTGCAGCGGAAACACGTGCTCGCCATACAGATCCTGGTGCAGGCAGTTGTAGTCGCCCACGCCGTACTGCAGCAGGAGCGGCGTCGGGCGTCGCTGGCCGGCGGCGTGGCAGCGTTCGATGAACTCGGCGTGCGTGGCGGGATAGCGCACGGCCAATCCCGGCGAAGCGTTCCAGCGATTCGCGACCGGCACCAGGTGCGGATAGATCGCCGCGCGCAGTTCTGCCACCAGCGGCGGCAGCGGATAGCCGAAGTAGCGGTACTCGCCGCGACCGAAACCATGCCGCCCCATCACCACGCGACTGCGGAACTGCCCTTCGTCCGTGTACAGGTTGGCCAGCGCCGCGCACTCCTGCGGGGACAGCAGGCCCTCCAGCATGGCGCATCCGCGCGCATCCAGATCCCGGGCGACGCCTGCCCAGTCGCGTGCGTGTAACCGGGTGTTCGGGTCGATGGCAGGCTGCCGCTGTGCATTCATGCCTGCGCCTCCCGCTCCAGCAGGGTGCGCTTGCGTTCAACGCCCCAGCGGTAGCCGGACAGGCCGCCGTCGTTGCGCACCACGCGGTGACACGGAATCGCCACCGCCAGCATGTTCGCTGCACAGGCGCCGGCCACGGCACGTACGGCTCTGGGCGAACCGATGCGTCGGGCGATCTCGCTATAACTGACCGTGCTGCCGGCCGGGATATCGCGCAACGCCCGCCACACGCGTTGCTGGAATGCCGTACCGCGTACGTCCAGCGGCAGTTCCAGGCCGATCGAGGGGGCCTCGACGAGGCCCACCACCCGGGCCACCATCTGCTCATAGGTGCGGTCGCCGCCAATCAGGCGTGCCTTCGGGAAGCGATCCTGCAGGTCGCGCGCCAATGTGTCAGGGTCGTCGCCGAGCAGGATCGCGCAGACACCGCGTTCGCTCTGCGCGACCAGGATCGCGCCCAGCGAACAGTCGCCGATCGCGAAACGGATCTCGCTGTCCGCACCGCCAGCGCGATAGCTCGACGGGGTCATGCCCAGCACCTGATCGGCGGTTTCATAGAAACGGCTGCTGGTGTTGTAGCCGGCGCCGAAGATCGCCTCCGTGACCGAGACGCTGCGCCCCAGTTCGTTGCGCAGGCGGCGGTGGCGATGCGCTGCGGCGTACTGCTTCGGCGTCACCCCGATGACCGCCTTGAACACTCGATGGAAGTGGAACGGGCTCAGTCCGCTCGACCTGGCCAGCTGCGCCAGCGTGGGGATGGTTTCGGCTTGCTCGATCACGCGACAGGCAGCGGTGACCATCGCCGCGTGTTGCTCCGTCAGCGACGGCCAATCCGGCTTGCAGCGTTTGCACGGGCGAAAGCCGGCGCTCTCCGCGTCGGCGGCCGTAGCGTGGAACGCCACGTTCTCAGGCCGCGCTGGACGAGCTCCGCACGACGGTCGGCAATACACGCCGGTGGTCCGCACCGAGTAGAAGAACGTCCCATCGGCATGGGCGTCGCGCGCCTGCACCGCGGTCCAGCGTGGGTCTGCCAGGGTGGCGGCGGCAAATCCAGTTTGTTTGTCTGAGGTCTTCATGGCGGTCCGCTTCCGTAGATTATCGCGCAAGGCTTAATCTACGGATCGGCGGCCATGGTCACACTCCGGCTCTTGCGGTTGAATTCGGGCCGGTTGTCCCCGGGCTTGTCGATAGTCGCTGCTCCCCGCACGTGCGCCGGGTCGTGCCTGCCCGGCGAACGGCCTTGCCGACCGCCAATGGGCTCCACAGTCCATCAACGTTTCACCAGTCGGTAGGCTTGTAGTCTTTCAGGAACTGCCCCCATACGTGTTCACCGGTATTGAGGCCGTGGATGATCGGATCAACGATCCGAGCGGCACCATCGATGATGTCCAGCGGCGGGTGGAAGCGCTCCTCGGCCACCTTGCGCGCGGCCAGCGCCGCCGGATCCTCATCGGTGACCCAGCCGGTGTCGACGCTGTTCATGTGGATGCCGTCGTTGTGGTAATCCGTGGCCGAGGTGCGCGTCATCATGTTCAGGGCTGCCTTGGCCATGTTGGTATGCGGGTGGCGGGTGGTCTTGAAGTTGCGATAGAACTGACCCTCCATCGCCGACACGTTGACGATGTGTTTGTCGCGCTCGCAGGTGCGCAGCATCAATGGTTTCAAGCGTGCGTTGATGATGAAGGGCGCGATCGCGTTGACCAGCTGCACTTCGAGCAGTTCCACCGACGGCACCTCGGCCATCAGCAGGCGCCACGAGTTGCGCTCACGCAGGTCCACCTGCTGCAGGTCCTGATCGAGTCGGCCTTCGGGAAACAGGTGACTCTGCGCCAGCAATTCCTCCGGCAGCAGGGGCAGTTGCGACAGCTCGGCCGCGCGACTCAGGCCGGACAATGTCGTGCCGGATACTGCGAGGCCGGCTTGCGGCAGGATGCTGGAGCCACGCAGACCCTCGTATTGACCGATCAAGGCGCGCACGGTGTCGGGCAAGTCATGCAAGGCGGCTGTTTCGTTGGCCATCATGTGCGCGTAGAAATCCGGTGGGCGGCGGACCGTCTGGCAGGCATTGTTGATGATGAAGTCCAGCCGCGAGCGGGTGGCAAGGAGTTCATGGCAGAACGCTTCCACGCTGGGGGTGTGGCGCAGGTCCAGTCCATGGATCTGCAGCCGATCGCCCCAGTCGGCGAAGTCCGGCTCCGCCGCGTATCGGGCGGCGGAATCGCGCGGGAAACGCGTGGTGACGATCAGCTCGGCGCCGGCACGCAGCAGCTTCAGGCCCGCCTGGTAGCCGATCTTCACCCGACCGCCGGTGAGCAGGGCAACGCGCCCGGTCAGGTCAGCGAGCTCCGTGCGCTTGGCGTAGTTGAACGCGGCACACTCTGGGCACAACTGGTCGTAGAAAAAGTGGAGCGTGGTGTACTTGCACTTGCACACGTAGCAGTGCTTCGACTCGATCGATTCGCGCGGGTGGGCCGCGTCCTCATCCGGGGCGACGTCGTGCGACAGGAAGTTCTCCGGTGCGAACGCGTTCGGCGTGGTGAATACCGGCCGGCGGCGCAGCATGCGGATACCTGTCTGGTTGAGCACGCTGTCCTCGGATTGGAGCTTCGCCGCATGGCGTGCCTTCTCGGCGGCTTTCAGCCGGATCCGGCGCGCGCCGGGATCGGGGTGATAGACGCGGGCCACGGCCTGGTGCAGGCGGTGACGGTCCGCGGTGGGAAGCTGGTCCAGCAGTTGGCGGTCCTCGGCCACGGCCTCCAGCAGGTGCGCGGCCTCGCGCAGGCGCGCGAGCAGGTCGGCGTCGGTATCGTCTGGCGGCGGGGTCGTGGCAATGGTCATCGGCAAGTTGCTGGTCCGGTTGCGGGTGAAGCGAAGGCGGTTGTCGAGTGCGCCTACGCTTTCACTTCTTCCTTGTAGGCATCCACCGGAATACAGGAACACATGATGTTCTTGTCGCCGTAGACGTTGTCGACGCGTGCCACTGGCGCCCAGTATTTCTGCAGCTTGAGGCTGTCCAGCGGAAACGCCGCCAGTTCGCGCGGGTAGGCATGGCCCCACTCGCTGGCACTGACCATGGCGGAGGTGTGCGGCGCGTTCTTCAGCGGATTGTCCTCGCGGTCGAGCTTGCCTTCGTCCACCGCACGGATCTCGTCGCGGATCTGGATCATCGCGTCGATGAAGCGGTCCAGCTCGTGCTTCGATTCACTCTCGGTCGGCTCGACCATCAGCGTGCCAGCCACCGGAAAGCTCAAGGTGGGGGCGTGGAAGCCGAAGTCGATCAGGCGCTTGGCCACGTCCTCGGCGCTGATGCCGGTGCTCTCCTTGAGCGCGCGCAGGTCGAGGATGCACTCGTGTGCGACCAGTCCGTTCCGGCCGGTGTACAAGGTGGGGTAGTGCGGCGCCAGCCGCCTGGCCACGTAGTTGGCGTTGAGCAAGGCCACCTGGGTGGCTTTGCGCAGGCCCTGCTGGCCCATCAGGGTGATGTACATCCAGCTGATCGGCAAAATCGACGCGCTGCCGAACGTGGCGGCGCTGACCATCGCGCCGTTGCCGGTGCCCTCGGTACGTATGCCGTCGCTGCCGAGCGCACCGGGCAGGAAGGGCGCCAGGTGCGAACGCACCGCGCACGGCCCCACGCCGGGGCCGCCGCCGCCGTGCGGGATGCAGAACGTCTTGTGCAGATTGAGGTGGGAAACGTCCGAGCCCCACTGGCCGGGCTTGGCCACGCCGACCAGGGCGTTCATGTTGGCGCCATCGGTGTACACCTGCCCGCCGTGCTGGTGGACGACGTCGCAGATGGCGACGACGTCTTCTTCGAACACGCCGTGGGTGGACGGATAGGTGAGCATGATCGCGGCAAGGTTGGCCGAATGCTTTTCGGCCTGCGCGCGGATGTCGTCCAGGTCGACATTGCCGTTGACGTCGCACTTCGTCACCACCACGCGCATGCCGCACAGGTGCGCGGAGGCCGGGTTGGTACCGTGGGCGGACTCGGGGATCAGGCAGATGTCGCGATGACCTTCGCCGCGCGACTGGTGATACGCGCGGATCGCCAGCAGGCCGGCGTATTCGCCTTGCGCGCCGGAGTTCGGCTGCAGGCTGACCGCGTCGTAGCCGGTGATTTCCACCAGTTGCGCTTCCAGCCCGTCGATGAGTTCCTTGTAGCCCTGCGTCTGTTCGGCCGGGGCGAACGGATGGATGTTGCCGAACTCCGGCCACGTCACCGGGATCATCTCGGCGGTGGCGTTGAGCTTCATGGTGCACGAGCCCAGCGGGATCATCGTGCGATCCATCGCCAGGTCCTTGTCGGCCAGCCCGCGCAGGTAGCGCAGCAGTTCGTGCTCGCTGTGGTAAGTGTTGAACACCGGATGGGTGAGGAATGGCGAGGTGCGTTCAAGTTCCGGCGGAATCAGCGACGGCGAGCTGGCATCCAGCGCGTCGATGCTCGGCAGCGTGGCGTCGTCGCCGCCGAAGATGCGCCACAGCAGCTCGATGTCGGCGCGCGTGGTGGTCTCGTCCAGCGAAATGCACAGGTATTCGTCCCACGCCTTGCGCAGATTGGCGCCCATCGCCACGGCGCGTGCCGCGATGGCGTCGGTGCGATCGCCGGTCTTCAGGCTGATCGTATCGAACGCGGTGGCGTGGTGGCTGGCGGTGAAACCGAGCTGCTGCAGGCCGGCCTTGAGGATCGCGGCGAGGCGCGCCACGCGCGAAGCGATGCGCGTGAGGCCTTCCGGGCCGTGGTAAACGGCATACATCGAGGCCATCACGGCGAGCAGCACCTGCGCGGTGCAGATATTGCTGGTGGCCTTCTCGCGACGGATGTGCTGCTCGCGTGTCTGCAAGGTGAGGCGGTAGGCCTTGTTGCCCTCGGTGTCGATGGACACGCCGATCAGGCGGCCCGGCATCGAGCGCTTGTACGCATCGCGGCAGGCCATGAAGGCGGCATGCGGACCGCCGAAGCCGAACGGTACGCCGAAGCGCTGCGAGTTGCCGATGACGATGTCCGCGCCCATTTCGCCCGGCGACTTGAGCAGGGTCAGCGCCAGCAGGTCGCTGGCGAAGATGGCCAGCGCATTCCTGGCGTGGATCTTCGCGACCTCTTCGCTCCAGTCCATCAGCCAGCCACTGCTGGCCGGGTACTGGATCAGGGCCGCGAAATAGTCGTCCGTGGCGATCGCGGCGTCCCACTCCTCGGCTGAATTGGCCAGCTTGACCGTCAGGCCCAGCGGCTCGGCGCGCGTGCGCATCACTTCGATGGTCTGAGGGTGTGCATCACCGAACACCACGATGACGTTGCCCTTGGCCCTGGTCGACCGCTTGGCCAGGGTCATCGCTTCGGCCGCCGCGGTGGCTTCGTCCAGCAGCGAGGCGCTGGCGATCTCCATGCCGGTGAGGTCGGCGCACATCGTCTGGAAGTTGATCAGCGCCTCCATGCGGCCCTGCGAGATTTCCGCCTGGTACGGCGTGTAGGCGGTATACCAGGCCGGGTTCTCGAGGACGTTGCGAAGGATGACGTTCGGCGTGTGGGTGCCGTAGTAGCCCTGGCCGATGAAGCTGCGGAACACCTGGTTTTTCTTCGCGATGTCGCGGATCTGCGCCAGCGCCTCGACCTCGCTGACCGCGCGTGGTAAAGCCAGCGGGTTGTTCGACTTGATTCCTCCGGGCACGATGGCGTCGGTCATCGATTCCAGCGAATCGTGGCCAATGACGCGCAGCATCTGCGCGATCTCGCTGTCGTTGGGACCGATGTGACGCTCGATGAAGGCGTCGTGGTTTTCAAGCTCGCGCAGGGAGGGTGACGGGTTCTGGCTCATGACGGGCGTCCGGTAGTGGCCGACGAAGGCCGGGCGTGCATGCCGCACGTGGGGCGCCCCTCTGTCCTTTTGCCTGAGAGTTTGGAAACGCGCGAGCGTCTCGTGCCCCTTCGGCGGCGGTCTTTGCCGGTTAAGGCAGCCGCTCTCTCCAGAGTGTTTACGCCAAGATGGTGTGGGGCCTGAGCGATTACGGGCGTTGCGTCTTCGGCAGCGGGCGCTCTCCGCGAAGAGCCGCCAGCTTCTCCCACCTTGCGTTTACCGGGACGATTATACAGGGCTGGCGTCGCTGCGGTGTTGTGGTGTGGATGCACTCTGGAACGGCCTGGCCTATGCTCGGCCTCCCTTGCAGTGTGCTGGAGATTCCATGATCCGCATCGGCGAAATCGACCATGTGGTGCTGCGCGCCATCGACCTGGAGGCGATGCGACGCTTCTATTGCGACGTGCTTGGCTGCCACGAAGAGCGGCGGCAGGACGAGATCGGCCTGGTGCAGCTGCGCGCGGGTGCGTCGTTGATCGATCTGGTCGCCGTGGGTGGCAAGCTTGGCCGTCATGGTGGTGCCGCGCCCGGCACGGAAGGTCACAACATGGATCACTTGTGCCTCAGGGTGGAAGCCTATGACGAGGCGGCCATCCTGGTGCACCTGAGGACCCATGGCGTACGCATTGGCGAGCTGGGATCGCGCTACGGCGCACGTGGCGAGGGTCCGTCGATCTATCTCTACGATCCGCAGGGCAACATGGTTGAGTTGAAGGGGCCGGCAGTGGCTTGAGCCGCCGGAGTGCAGTACCGGCCCTGAATCACTTGCGCGTGGCGCCGGCACGGGTCACCTGGTCTTTCTGACTCCAGTCAAACCCGAAAAGACGAAAGCTGCGTTGAAAGGGTGCCTTTGTGACTTTAGACAAACCTGGAAAGCGCCAAAGCCGCCTTGAAAGCAGGCCTTCCTGACTTTAAACAAACTCGGAAAAGACGAAGGCCGCCTTGAAAGGCGGCCTTCGTCTACAATTGGTGCCCAGAAGAGGACTCGAACCTCCACGGAGTTGCCCCCGCTAGCACCTGAAGCTAGTGCGTCTACCAATTCCGCCACCTGGGCAGGTGTCACACCGCTCTGCAAGCTGCGTGAGCCGCGTAGTGTAGGCATCGGCCGTCTGCTTGTCAACTCTTTTCACAACCAGTCAGCGCGCCGTGTCATTCTGCGCGGCGCCGATACCACAAGGATATTTAGTGACCAGAAAAAATCCCCCGAAGTCCGGCAAGGACGACAACTCGTCCAAGGGTCGGACCAAGCCCGAGAGCCGCCAGCGCAAGGCGGATGGCGGCGGTGCATCGCGACGCCATGGAGCAACTGCGCCTGCCGTGAGCGATCCTCACGCCGAGCGAGAGGCGCGCCGCTACGAGCGTCCGATCCCCAGCCGCGAGGCGATACTCGGCCTGCTCGAGGAGCGTGGAGAGTTGCTGACCGAAGCACGCATTGCCGAGGCGCTGCGCATCGATGCAGAAGCCGATCTCGAAGCCTTGCGCAAGCGTTTGGGGGCGATGGTGCGAGACGGCCAGTTGTTGCTTGGGCGGCGTGGTGGTTATGCGCCAACCCGCAAGCTGGACCTGATCGCCGGTCGGGTGCTGGCCAATGCCGATGGTTACGGATTTCTGCGCCCGGACGAGGGTGGTGAGGATCTCTATCTGTCGCCGCAGCAAATGCGCACGGTCTTGCACGGGGACCGCGTGCTGGCCAGCGTGGTCGGCATCGACCGGCGCGGGCGCAAGCAGGGTGCCATTGCCGAAGTGCTGGAGCGACGTTCGCCACGTCTCGTTGGCCGCGTGGTGGTCGAGGATGGGGTGACCCTGGTGTCGCCGGACGATCGACGTCTGAATCAGGACGTGATGATCAAGCCAGGTCAGGAACAGGGCGCAAAATCGGGTCAGATCGTGGTGGTCGAGATCACCGATCCACCGACGCAGAATCGCGGGCCGCTGGGCGAGATTCGTGCGGTGCTTGGGGAGCGCCTGCAGCCTTCGCTGGTCGTGGAAATGGCGATTGCCAGCCACGACCTGCCCCACGAATGGCCACCCGAGGTGCTGCGCGACGCTGCGCAGGTGGAAGGTGAGGTGACGGCTGCCGAGCGTGACGGCCGCACCGACCTCCGCAGGCTGCCGCTGGTCACGATCGACGGGGCCGACGCGCGCGACTTCGATGACGCGGTGTATGCCGAGCCGAAGCGCGGCGGTGGCTGGCGCCTGGTCGTGGCCATTGCCGACGTATCGCATTACGTACAGGTCGCCAAGGCGCTGGATCGCGAGGCGTACGAGCGAAGCACCTCGACTTATTTCCCCGGGTTCGTGGTGCCGATGCTGCCGGAGACGCTTTCAAACGGCATCTGTTCGCTGAATCCGAAGGTCGACCGGCTTTGCATGGTCTGCGACATGACCGTCGATGCCGAAGGCAACGTCAGCCGGTCGAAGTTCTACGACGCGGTGATGCTGTCGCATGCGCGCCTCACCTACGACAAGGTGTGGCAGGCGGTGGGTTTGCGTGAGGAGGATGCGCGCCACGAGGTGGCCGACGTACTGCCCCAACTGGAGAACCTGCATGCGCTGTACAAGGCAATGGCCGCCCAGCGCAAACGTCGCGGCGCGATCGACTTCGAGACCCCGGAAGTGAAATTCCGCCTCGACCAGAGTGGCAGCGTGGAATCGATGGGCGCCACCGAGCGCAATGACGCGCACAAGCTGATCGAGGAATGCATGATCGCTGCCAATGTGCAGGCGGCACTGTTCCTGGAAAAGAAGAAGATTCCTGCGCTGTTTCGCGCGCACGAGCCGCCGCCGGCGGAAAAGTACGAGGACCTGCAGCAGTTCCTGCGCGAGTTCAAGCTGCGCATGCCGCCGGTAGCGGAGGTGACCCCGGCGGACTTTTCCGAAATTCTTCGCATGGTGCACGATCGCCCTGAGCGTGAGCTGATCCAGAAAGTGCTGTTGCGCTCGCAAAGCATGGCGGCGTACCAGCCCGACAATCGCGGTCATTTCGGCTTGGCCTTGCAGGCATATGCGCACTTCACCTCGCCGATACGGCGCTATCCCGACCTGCTGGTGCACCGCGCGATCCGCTTCGCGCTGACTGGCCGCAAGCCGGATGACTACACCTACACGCCCGCTGAAATGGCCGCGATGGCGATCCACTGCTCCCAGCGTGAGCGCCGCGCCGAGGAGGCCGAGCGTGACGTCGACGATCGCTTCAAGTGCGCGTGGATGGAAAAGCACGTCGGCAGCGAGTTCGACGGTGTGGTCACCGGTGTCACCTCGTTCGGCCTGTTCGTCGAGCTGGACGAATCGAAGGTGTCCGGCCTGATCCACATCAGCCAGCTGGCGAACGATTACTACCACTTCGACGCAACACGAAAACTGCTCAAGGGCGAGCGCACCGGTGCGCAGTTCCGTCTTGGCGATCATGTGCGCATCCAGGTGCTGCGGGCCAGTCTGGAGGATCGCAAGATCGACTTCCGTCTGGTGTCGCCGCGTACGCCGGCAACGCCAGCGAGCGCAACTGGCAAGTCCTACGACTATGCCGCCAGCGGCGAGCGATATTCGCTGCCGAAGAAGGCGGCCGCCGCTTCCAAGCCAGCGGGCTTGTTCGGTCGTGCTACCAAGGCCATCGGCCGCGCGTTCGGCCGCAAGCAAGCCGAGCCCGTGGTGGCGGCACCAGCACCGACACCGACACCGGCATCACGCAAGGTGGCCGCAAAGGATCACGTGCCGTCGCGTCGGGCGGCTGGCAAGAAGTCCGTTGGCAAGCAGCCTGCTGGTAAACAGGGCGCGGCGCGCAAGCCGAAAGAGCCGTCGGCCTCGCGTAGTAGTCCGCGCCGGGAAGACTCCAAACCACGTGGCTCGGCACCCGCCGCAGCACCTGGGCCGAACAAGCGCCCCAGGCGTCGTCGCTCGAAACCGAAAGACGAGTCATGAGCGAGAGCTGGATCGTCGGGATCAACCCGGTCGAGGGTGCATTGAGCAACGATGCCGAGCGCGTGCGGGAAGTTCTTGTCGAGAATGGCCAGCGCAATGCGCGGGTGCTCGAGCTTGCCGACCGCGCGAAGAAGTTGAACATCCCGGTACGTCATGGTCCGCGCGATGAGCTGGACAAGCGTGCCGGCGAGGCGCGCCATCAAGGGGTGGTGGCACGCTATGAAGCGGCTCCTGCCGCGCACGAGGATGATCTGGCAGGTCTGCTGCAGCGTGATGGCAGCGATACCCTGCTGCTGGTGCTCGACGGTGTCACCGATCCGCACAACCTCGGCGCCTGCCTGCGCAGTGCGGCGGC